>CAYLNM010000014.1:8080-53596 GCA_964385045.1 uncultured Isosphaeraceae bacterium | reverse complement strand
GCCGGCCCCGCCGGCCCCGCCGGCCCCGCCGGCCGGAGGCGACGCGCCGGCCGAGGACGCGGCGCCGGCGCCTCTCGCGGAGACGGACGCCGGGCCCCGGGACGGCGGGGACGTCGCGCCGGTCGCCGGCGACGCGGACCTCGCGGCGCTCGAGTCGCGGGCCCTCGCGATCCTCGACACCCACTGCACCGCGTGTCACGGTCCGGTGGAGCAGAAGGCCGGCCTGCAGCTCGTGCCGCTCCCCCGCGCGTTCGAGTGGGAGCCGGAGTTCTGGACGATCCGGCCGGGCCGACCGGACGAGAGCACGGTCATCGAGCGCATCGAGCTGCCCGTCGGTGATCCCCGGCGCATGCCCCCCGACGGCCCGGGCCTCACGCCGGAGGAGCTCGGCACGCTGCGGGCGTGGATCGCCGCGGGAGCGCCGGTCGACGGACGCCCCGTCGCGGGCGAGTGACGCGTCGAGCGCCCGGCGTCCCCTCGCACGGGCGTCGCCGGCCGATCCGTGTCCGGCCGACCGTACAATGACCGCCCGGTCTCGAGCGGCCGCGGCCCACCGTCGCGGCGCGGTGGCCGTCCCGGGGCGGGAGGCTGGCGCCCGCGCGCGACCGGGCGTTCGCCGAGCCGAGGAGGGACGCACGCGATGAGCTCGGACGACCACGGACGGAGCCGGGCCACGGGGCTGTTCCGGCTCGTTCGCGACGCGGTCGCGCTGCGATCCCGGCCCCGCACCGACGTCGGCGGCGAGGAGGCGCACCGGTGGCTCGCGGGGCTCCCCGCCGGTCCGTCGTGCCGGGTGAACGCGCTGCGACCGCGCCGCCCCGCCGGCCACGACGCGGCGGAGGAGGACGAGACGATCGCCGCCGCGTTCGGCGGGCGGGGCGGGGGGCCACCCGCCTGGGCCGAGCTCGACAAGCTCGCCGCCCCGCCGTGCCCGACGCCGCCCGCCGTGCTCGAGGCGTGGCTCGATCCCGCCTGGCCCTTCGATCCCGACGAGCCGCCGACCCTGCGGGAGCAGCCGCGCGAGGACGGGGACGGCAGGGGAGCGGACGATGCCGACGACGCGGCCGCCGAGGACCCCACGGCCCCCCGGGACCGCCGCCCGGCGGTGACCGGCGCGGCGGACGTGGCGGACGCGGCCGACGCGGCCGACGGGGCCGACGGGGCCCGCAGGGTCGACGAGTCCGGCGGGGCCGGCGACGCGGAGCCCGCGGACGACGGGCCGCCCGCCGACTCCACCGCCGCCGGCGACGACACCGGGGCGGCGGCCGACCCGGAGTCCGGCCCGCCGGCCGCCGTCGTGGAGGCCCACGCGCGGTTCGTCCGCGAGTCCTGGGAGCCGTGGTCGCGCGGCCACGCGGCGTGGCGGGCCCACGACGAGGCGTACACCGCGCTCTTCGCCATGCGGCAGGCGGTCACCGCCCGCGAGGAGGACCTCGAGCTCGTGGTCGGCCTCGGCCTGCTCGCGTGGGACGTGCCCGGCGGCGAGCCGGTCCGCCGGCACCTCATCGCCGTGCCCGCGACCTTCGACTTCGACGAGGAGACCGGTCGCATCGCGGTGGTGCCCGCCGACGATCCGCCCGTGGGCGAGACCGACATGCTCCCGCCGACGGAGCGCCCCGAGGGCTGGGAGGCGCGGGTGACCGAGGCCGCCGCGGCGCTCGAGGAGCCGCCGCACGAGCCCGAGGCGCTCGATCGCCTGCTCGCGGCGGCGGCGAACGAGCTCGGCGGGGGGCGAGGCACCTGGTCCGCCACCACCGATCCCCCCGAGGCGCCGACCGACCGGCCGCGCGTGACCCTCTCACCCGCGATCGTCCTCCGCCGGCGGGGCCGCGGCCTGCTCGTCGAGCGGGTCGGGCGGATCGTCGAGGCGCTCGAGTCGGGCACCACGCCGCCCGCGGTGGTGCGCCGCATCACCGGCGAGGACGCGGCGGGGCCGACCGGCCCGGACGGCGTGGACGGCCCACGCGGCGCGGCCGACGACGGCGGCGCGGCCGGCGGGGCCGACCAGCCCGGCGCGGTCGGCATCGGCGATCCCTCGGAGGCTGCCGACGACGCGGCGCGCTCCTCCCGCGTCGTCGCCCCCGACGATCGCGGCCCCGACGCCGCCCCGCGAACGGATGAGCTCGCGGGCGCCGCCCCCGGCCGCGCCGACGCCGCCGGCGTGCCCGACGCGGCGCCCGAGGTCCTGCTCCCGCTGCCGGCCAACGACGAGCAGCGGGCGATCGTCCGCCGCCTCTCCCGCAGTCCCGGCGTCCTCGTCCAGGGGCCGCCCGGCACCGGCAAGAGTCACACGATCGCCAACCTGATGTGCCACCTGCTGGCGACCGGCCGGCGGGTGCTCGTCACCGCCCAGTCCCCGCGGGCCCTCGCGGTGGTCCGCGACAAGCTCCCCGAGGAGCTGCGGCCGCTGTGCATCGCGCTGCTCGGCAACGACGGCCGCGCCCTGCAGCAGCTCGAGTCCAGCGTCGCCACCATCGTCGAGCGCTGCGAGGAGGACCCGGCGATCGACCGTCGCCGGGCCGAGGAGGCCGCGTCGCGCCTCGAGCGGCTCCGGAGCGAGCTCGCCGCCCTCGACGGCGAGATCCTCGAGCGTCGCCGCGTCCGGGGCACGCCCACCGCGATCGAGGGGACCGGCTACCGCGGCACGCCCGACGCGATCGCGCGGCAGGTCGCGGCCGAGGGCGACCGCCACGCCTGGCTCGAGGTCGCGGTCATCGACCCCGACGCCGCGCTGCCGGAGGAGGCGGCCCGGCTGCCCGAATTGCTCGCGGCCCTTCGGTCGATCGACCCCGCGCGCCGGGCCGAGCTCGACGGGGCGGTGCTGCCGGATCCCGCCGACCTGCCCGAGGCGAGCCGCGTGCGCGACCTCGTCGAGGCCGAGTCCACGGTGGCCGCCCGGCTCGACGTCCTCGCGGCCACGAGTCCCGAGGGTCCGGATCCCGAGGACCTCGAGGCGGCCGAGGTCGAGGGGCTCGAGGCGGCGCTCTCGGCGCTGCTGCGCACGATGGGCGACGTCGACGCCGCCGCCCGCGGGGCGGGGTGGCTCGGCCGGGCGGCGGACGAGGTCCTCGCGGGCGACGGCGAGCGGTGGACGGAGCGGCTCGAGGTCGCCCGCGGTCACGCGGAGGAGATCGAGGCCGCGATCGGTCCGGTGGAGGATCGCGAGCTCTCGATCCCCGACTCGATCGATCGCGCCCGCCTGCGGGCCGACGCCGAGGACCTGCTCGCCCGTCTCGAGCGCGGCGGATCGGTCGGCCTCCTCGCCCGGCTCGTGGTCCCCTCGGTCCGGCGGGCCCGCTACGTCATGGACGAGGTCCGCGTGGACGGCCGCGCGTGCGATCGCCCCGAGACGCTGCGGCCGCTGCTCGAGTCGCTGGAGGTCGAGGCCCGCATGCGGCGGCTCGACGCCTACGTCTCCGACCTCGTGCGCACCGGCACGGGCCCGCTGCGACTGCGGTTCGCGAGCCTGCGCCGCTGCCTCGACGATCTCGAGCGGCTCGCCCGACTCGACCGCGACCTCGCCACGGCCCGCGAGGCGGTGCACGCCGCGGCGGCGGAGTGGCTCGGCGAGCCGGACTGGACGAGCCGCGACGCGGTCGAGGGCTGGCGGGCCGCCGCCGCCCGGCGCCAGGGCGAGGCGGACGTCGCGGTGGCCCGGGCCGAGGTCGACGAGGCGGCGGCCGCGATCGAGGACGTCGCAGCGCGGGCCGGGGCGCATGCCGTGTGCGGCCGCCTCGCCGCCGCGGTGCGGGAGCGCGACCTCGGGGCCTTCGCCCGTGCCCGCGGCGAGCTCGAGGCGCTGCACGCCGACGTCGATCGGCTCGCGGCGGTGCGGGACGAGATCGCCGGGATGCCCGCCGCCCTCGAGCCCCTGGCCCGCGCGATCGCCGGGGACCCCGAGGCGGCGCACTGGGACGAGCGGCTCGCGGCCCTGCCCGCGGCGTGGGACCACGCCCGCGCCCGCGCGTGGCTCGAGCGGCTCGACTCGGGGCCGGACCTCGGCGAGCTCAACCGGCGGGCCCGGCGCCTGCAGGAGGCGATCGAGCGCGAGACGACCGAGCTCGTCGCGGCCCGGGCGTGGACCGCCGCCCGCGAGCGGCTCGACGACGCCGCGCGGCAGCACCTGCAGTCGTGGATGATCGCCACCCGCAACCTCGGCAAGGGGACCGGGCGCTACGCCGCGGCCCGCCGCCGCAAGGCCCGCGGGCTGCTCGAGCGCTGCCGCGAGGCGGTGCCCGGCTGGATCATGCCGCTGTACCGCGTGGCCGAGCAGGTCGAGCCGACGCCGGGCGCCTTCGACGTCGTCATCGTCGACGAGGCCTCGCAGTGCGGCATCGAGGCGGTGGGCCTGGCGTGGATCGCCTCGCGGCTGGTCGTCGTCGGCGACGACGAGCAGATCAGCCCGACCGTCATCATCGAGCGCGAGCCGCTGTACCGCCTCGCGTCGAAGCACCTCGACCGGGATCCCGTGGCCGCGGTGCTCGAGCCCGACACCAGCCTCTTCGATCTCGGCCGCGTGTGGTTCGACGACCCGGTTCGCCTGCGCGAGCACTTCCGCTGCATGCCCGAGATCATCGGCTTCAGCGACCGGCTCGCGTACGACGGACGGCTGGTCCCGCTGCGGCAGGCCCCGCCCGACCGCCTCGAGCCGGTCCGCACGGTGCACGTGCCCGAGGGCGTCCGGGTCGAGCGGGGCGGCGACGTCACCAACCCGCCCGAGGCGGCGGCGATGGTCGAGCTGGTGGCCGCCTGCCACGAGGACCCGGCCTACGACGGCCGCACCTTCGGCGTGGTGTCGCTGCTCGGCGAGGCGCAGGCGAAGCTCGTCGAGGACGGCCTCGCCCGCCGCATCGGCCCCGAGGCGATGGCGGCACGGCGGCTGGTCTGCGGCGACGCGTACGGGTTCCAGGGCGACGAGCGCGACGTGATGTTCCTGGGCCTCGTGGCCGCGCCCGTGCACGCCGACGGCACGCCGGTGCGGGCGATGCCGCTGGTGCGCCGCGACGCCCGCCAGCGGTTCAACGTCGCGATGAGCCGGGGCTGCGACCAGGTGTGGCTGGTGCACTCGGTGACGCTCGAGAACCTCGCGAACCCCGACGACCTGCGGCGCCGCATCCTCGAGTACTGCCTCGAGCCCGCCGGCCCGGTCCCGGTCGAGGTGCCGGACCTCGACGAGCTCGCGGCCCGAACCGCCGGGCTCGACCGCGATCGGGACCCGGCCCCCACGCCCTTCGCCTCGTGGCTCGCCCTCGACGTCCACCGCGCCCTGCGGGCCCGCGGCTACGACGTGCTGCCCGCCTTCGAGGTGGCGGGCGGGCGGCTCGACCTCGTGGTGACCGACGGCCGCCGACTGGTGGCGGTGGCGTGCGAGGGCGAGGCCCGGCGCGACCGGGAGGAGCTCGCGTCGCTGCTCGCCCGGCGACGCCGGCTCGAGCGAGCCGGCTGGCGCTACCTCGACGTCTCCGGAACCCGCTTCCACCTCGACCCGGAGCGGGCGCTCAACGAGCTGTGGACCGGGCTCGAGCAGGCGGGGGTGCGGCCGGTGGCGGGGGCGCCCGGAGCCTCCGGATCGTCGGGCGCGGCGGTGGGCTGATCCACGCGGCTGCGGCCCTGGCTCGGCGGCGCTTCCTCGGCGGCGGCTCCTCGGCGGCGCGTCCTCGGCGGCGGCTCTTCGGCGGCGCGTCCTCGGCGGCGGCTCCTCAGCGGTCCGCCCGGTCGTCCACCGCCGCCGCCCGCTCGTCCGCGGGCCGGACCGACGGCTCCCCGGCGAGCGTCGGCTCCTGCGGCCGTGCCTCGGTGCCGGCGGCGGGCGGCGTGCGGCCTCCCGTGTCGACCCGGTCGCCCGGCCCGCCCTCGGCCGACTCGCCGAGCAGCCGCGACGGCCGACGGCGCGGCGCCTTGCCCTCGGCCACGTCGAGCTCGAAGGCCGCCATCACGTGCCGCATGGCCTCGTCCACCGAGTCGGTGAGCATCGCGTACCGCAGGTCGTTCTCGCTCACCGTCCCCTCGGCGAGGAACCGGTCCTGCAGCACGCTCAGGATCGGGCCGTAGAAGTCGCGGCCCATGAGCACCACGGGGAAGCGGTCGATCTTCCGCGTCTGGATCAGCGTGCCGACCTCGAAGAGCTCGTCCATCGTGCCGAAGCCGCCGGGCATCACGATGAACGCGTGGCTGTACTTCACGAGCATCACCTTCCGCACGAAGAAGTAGCGGAAGTCGATGAAGCGGTCGACGTAGGGATTCGGCTCCTGCTCCATCGGCAGCTCGATGTTGCAGCCGATCGAGCGGCCGCCGGCCTCGCGGGCGCCGCGGTTGGCCGCCTCCATGATCCCCGGCCCGCCCCCGGTCAGGACGGTGAAGCCGTTGCGGACGAGGGCCGCGCCGACCTCGCGGGCCATCCGGTACCAGCGGTCGTCCTCGCCGAAGCGGGCCGAGCCGAAGACGGTCACGCAGGGGCCGAGGAAGTGCAGCGCCCGGAATCCCTTCACGAACTCCAGCGCGATGCGGCCGACCCGGATCGCCTCCTCGAGCCGGCCGCGCGGGCCGCCGAGGAGCCGGACGAGATCGCGGCGCCGCCGCTCGTGTTCGACCGGATCCCCGGCCGCCGCGGCGCCCGCCCTGTGCTCGTGCTCGTGCTCGGGCTCGGGCTCGGCCAGGTCGGCGACGGGGGGTCCCGTGTCGCCGCCACCGCCGCCGCCGCCATTGCCGCCACCGCTGCCGCCGCCATCGCCGGGGCCGGCGTTCGTGCGATCAGGCGGCGGCTCGCTCACGGGCGCGGCTCCCGCTCCCGGAGGCCGTGACGCTCGAGCAGCCGGTAGAGGGTGCTGCGGGCCACGCCGAGGCGCCGGGCGGTCGCGCTGAGGTTCCCGCCGGTCTCGGCGAGCACCCGGCGGAGCACTCGGCCCTCGACGTCCTCGAGCCGGTCCGGTTCCCCCGCGGCGAGGTCGACGCCGGGCTCGAGCGTCGCGGCGTGCGGCGACGCATGCGACGCCGGCGGGGCGGCGGCCATGTCGGGCGGGCCCGGGGACGCGCCGGGCCGCAGCGGCCGCGGCGCGAGGCTCGGGACCCGCACCGCGGCCGTGGCGTGGCCATGGCCGTGGCCCGGACCGGTCTCCGGGGCGGCCGCGGGAACGGTCGTGCCCGCGCGGATCGACTCGGCGGCGTGCTCGCGCACCTCGACCGGCAGGTGCTCGGGATGCAGCGTGCGCCGGCCGTCGCCGAGGACGAGCGCGTGGTGCACCGCCGAGCGCAGCTCGCGGATGTTCCCCGGCCACGGGAACGACCGGATCATCGCCATCGCCTCGCGGTCGAAGCGGGCCTGGGGGAGCTTCATCTCGAAGCAGAGCTGGTCGAGCAGGAAGGCGACGATGTCGGAGACGTCGGTACGGCGCCGCAGCGGCGGGATCGTGATGCACGCGCCCTTGATGCGGTAGTAGAGGTCCTGGCGGAAGCGATCCTCGCGGATCATCGACGGCAGGTCCCGCCACGTCGCGCAGATGATCCGGATGTCGGCGCGGCGGAGGATCGTCTCGCCGACGCGGTAGTACGACCCGTCCTCGAGCACCCGCAGCAGCGAAGCCTGGAGGGCGGGCGGCATCTCCGCCACCTCGTCGAGGAACAGCGTCCCCTCCTGGGCGGCCCGGATCTTGCCGTCGTGTCCCTCGGGCCGGGCGCCGGTGAAGGCCCCGGGCCCGTAGCCGAACAGCTCGCTCTCGAGCAGCTGCGGGCTGAGCGACCCGCAGTTGATGGCGACGAACGGACCGGTCGCCCGCGGGCTCGAGTCGTGGATCGCCCGCGCGAGGACCTCCTTGCCGGCCCCGGTCTCGGCCACGAGCAGCACCGGCAGGTCGGTGCGGGCGAACTGCTCGGCCGTCCGCTTGGCCGCGACGAACGCGGCGTCGGAGCCCACGATCGTCCGCACCGAGACCTCGCGCAGGTGACCCGCGGTGCGGGCGGCGGCGGACGGGCGCTCCAGGAGCACAAGCACCGCGCGGACCGAGCGATCGGCTCCGAGGATCGGGTCGAGATGGGCGACGTACCGCTCGTCCTCCAGGCCCCCGATCGTGACCGGCAGGGGCGCTCGTCCGGGCTCGGTCGCGCCCTCGGCCAGCGCCGCCCACCCCGTGCCGAGCAGGCGCTCGACGGTCAGGCCGCGGTCCGTCTCGTCCCGATCGCGGCTCCGCAGACGCTCGAGCAGCGCGTGGCCCGCGGGGCTGGCCGCGCGGACGGCCCCGGGCGGCTCGAGCAGCATGGCGGGCATGTCGGTGCGGGCCACCACGCGCTCGATGGTCGCGGGCAGCGGCGACCATGCGGCGGAGCCGTCGGTGGCGGTCAGCATCCGCTCGATCGCGCGGGCCGCGATGCGCAGCGGCCGGGCGGGCCTCGCCCCCGCAAGGTCGCGCGGCAGCAGGAGGCCGAGCACCGCCACGACGCCGCCGTCCTCGCTCCGCACCGGCACGCCGACCGAGGCGAGCTGGTGCAGCTGGCGCTCGACGTGGGCCGCCGAGCGGACGAGCACCGCCGCGTCGTCGGCGATCGCGGTCCCGATGCCGTTGGTGCCCCGTTCGGTCTCGCACCAGAGACGCCCGGGCCGGAGGCCGACCGCGTCCGCCCGGCGGCCGAACTCGCCCCCGCCGAACGTCGCGACCACGACGCCGTCGGGAGCGGCGACCGCGAGCCGGCACTCGGACTCCAGCTCGGGCGTGCCCGCCACGAGCATCGCCTCCGCCTCGGCCACCACGCGGGCGAGGGTGGGCTCGGTCCGACGAGCCTCGAGGTCGCTGCCGTGCAGGCGGGCGCCGGGATCGCCGCGACGATCGGGGTCGACGCCCGCGATGCGGGACCGACGCCAGCTGCGGACGAGCGGCTCGGGCACGTCGATGCCACGGCCGTCGGGGCCGTGCTCGTCCCACGCCCGGGCGTTGGTGGTGCTGAGGCGGAGCGTCGTCATGCGGACGGGCCTCGTGGCGAATCCGGTGCGAGGCCGGATCCGCGGACTCGATCTGAACGGTTCTCGTGCGCGCCCCACACGCGCTGCCATTCGACCGACCACGAGTGTAGCGGGACGCGACAGGTGTCGCGAGGTCGGACGGTCGCGAGGCGCCTCGGGCGCCTCGATTCGCACCGATGCATGGGGGTTTCTGCGTTGGCACGCGGGTTGCGTGAAGACCCCTTCAGTCGCGGCAGCCCATCGGACGGGCTGCTCACGGCGGCCGCCGGGATGGAGTTCGGCGGCGCTTCCAGCACACGCGGGATCGGCCGAACCGTCCACGGGCGGCTCCGGATCCCGACCGAGGTCAGGACATGAAGACGAACTGGATCGCGAGCGTCGCGCTCGTCGGCACGATCGCCGGCGTCGCCGGCGCCGGAACCGGGCAGGACGACGTGATGTCGGACCTGCTGAACGAGGTCTCCGCCCTGCGGGACCGGGTGGCGGAGCTCGAGGGTCGCAGCGACCGCACCGCCGAGGCGCGTCGGGCGGAGATCGGCGGGCTCGTCAGCGACGCGCTGGCGGACGCCGAGACCCGCTCGAGCATGCTGCAGTCGGGGGCCACGGGCGGCTACGACGGCGGCTTCTTCCTCGCCAGCGACGACGGCAGCTTCCGGCTGAACGTCAAGGGTCAGCTGCAGCTGCGGTTCGTCGCCTCGCTGCAGGACAACACCGCCGACGGCACGAGCGACGACACCGTCTACGGCTTCGAGAACACCCGCACCCGCTTCAGCTTCGGCGGTCACGTGATCGACCCGAGCTGGACCTACTTCATCTGGGCGGGATGGACCGGCAACGGCTCCTCGCTGCTGCTCGACGCCTGGGTGCAGAAGGACCTCGGCAACGGCTGGTCGATCCGGGCCGGCCAGTTCAAGCTCCCGACGTGGCAGGAATGGACCGTGTCCGAGACCCGCCAGCAGTTCGTGGAGCGGTCGGTGCTCGACGCCCGCTTCTCGCAGCTGTACGCCCAGGGCGTGATGGCGAGCTACGCGGCCGACAACCTGCGGGCCCACGTGGCCTTCAGCGACGGCCTGCGTTCCTGGAACAACCCCTTCAACGAGGCCGCCGGCAACACGCTCGGCTACGACAACGCCACCGAGTACGCACTCACCGGCCGCGTCGAGTGGCTGCTCGGCGGCGACTGGTCGAACGCAGCGGACTTCAACGGCTTCCGTGGCGACGAGGCGACCTACGTCGTCGGCGGCGGCATCCACTACCAGCGCGACGAGTCGGGCAACGCGGCGGTCGGCGACGAGACCGAGCTCATCGAGTTCAACCTCGACGGCAACTTCCAGTTCGACGGCGCGAACGTCTTCGCGGCCTTCGTCTGGCGGTCGCTCGACGACGACGTCGCGATCGATCGCGACGAGATGGGCTTCCTGATCCAGGGCGGCTACTTCCTGACCGACGACCTCGAGCTCATCGCCCGATACGAGTACGGCGACCTCGACGGTGCCGGCGGCGCCGCGGGCGACGACCTGAGCGTCCTCACGCTGGGCGCGACCCGCTTCTGGGCTCGCCACGCCCTGAAGTGGACGACCGACGTCGGCATCGCCTTCGACCCGGTCGACGCGGCGTGGAACGGCGGCAGCCGCGGCTTCCGGGCCGACGCCGACGGCGAGGACGGCCAGGTGGTCATCCGCTCGCAGCTGCAGCTGCTGTTCTGATGTCCGGGACCGGGGGAGCGGGGGAGTCGGGGGGACGTCCGGGGGCCTGACCCGGATCGCCGGTCCCCGCGGGCAGCGTGCCCGCGGGACCGGCGGTCCCGGGGCAGGGGGCGGGAACGCGTGACGGGGCGGGAAGGCGCCGCACGCATCCCATGAACCACGTGTCAACGGGGCTCCTCGCCGGAGCCCGGGAGGTGTCCGCATGTCCGAACGCGACGCGGGACAGATGCAGAAGTACTGGAAGACGAACGTGAAGTACCTGGCGATCCTGCTCGCCATCTGGTTCGTCGTCTCCTACGTGTGCGGCATCCTGCTGGTGGAGCCGCTGAACCGGATCACGATCGGCGGCTTCGAACTCGGCTTCTGGTTCGCCCAGCAGGGCTCGATCTACGTCTTCACGGTGCAGATCTTCGTCTACGTCTGGCTGATGAACCGGCTCGACAAGAAGTTCGACGTCGACGAGCAGTGATCCCCGGCCCGCCTTGACCTCCGGCGGCCCGGGCGCTTCCCGCGGCCGCCGCCAGATCGGACACCACCCCCATGGGCGACCAAGCCTTGAGTCTCTTCACCAGCATGCTCGCGACCGCGGGCGCCCCGGCCGCCGACGCGGACGGCGGCAACGTGGTCCAGCTGTACACCTTCATCATCGTCGGCATCACGTTCGCGCTGTACATCGGCATCGCGATCTGGGCCCGCGCGGGATCCACCAAGGAGTTCTACGTCGCGGGCACCGGCGTGCCGCCGCTCGCCAACGGCATGGCGACCGCCGCCGACTGGATGTCGGCCGCGTCGTTCATCTCGATGGCCGGCATCATCTCCTTCGCCGGATACTTCGGCTCCGTCTACCTGATGGGGTGGACGGGCGGATACGTGCTGCTGGCCCTGCTGCTGGCCCCGTACCTCCGGAAGTTCGGCAAGTTCACCGTCCCGGACTTCGTGGGCGAGCGCTACTACTCGCAGACCGCCCGCGTCGTGGCGGTGTTCTGCGCGATCTTCGTCTCGTTCACCTACGTGGCGGGCCAGATGCGGGGCGTGGGCGTGGTGTTCAGCCGGTTCCTCGAGGTGGACATCACCCTCGGCGTGATCATCGGCATGGCGATCGTCTTCTTCTACGCCGTGCTCGGCGGGATGAAGGGCATCACCTACACCCAGGTCGCCCAGTACTGCGTCCTGATCTTCGCCTTCCTCGTGCCGGCCTTCGCGATCTCGTTCCTCCTCACCGGCAACGCGATCCCGCAGCTCGGCTTCGGCGGCGACCTCAAGGCCGAGCCGGGCGTGGCCCTGCTCGACCGGCTGGACGAGCTGAACACGGAGCTGGGATTCAAGGAGTACACGGCGGTCCCGGACAGCTTCCTCGCCCACAACGAGGAGCTGGGCAAGAAGTCGGGCCTCGACGTCTTCATGATCACCGCGGCCCTGATGCTCGGCACCGCCGGCCTGCCGCACGTGATCATCCGCTTCTACACCGTGCCGCGGGTGCGCGACGCCCGCATCTCGGCCGGCTGGGCCCTGCTGTTCATCGCGATCCTCTACACCTCGGCGCCCGCGGTCGGGGCCTTCGCCCGCACCAACCTCATCAAGGAGACGCGGAACACCTTCTACTCCGACCAGCTCGCCCAGCAGGCCGGCGAGGAGGCGGTGCCCGAGTGGTTCGAGAAGTGGGAGGGGACGGGCCTGCTCGCCTGGGTCGACAAGAACGGCGACAACCGGATCCAGTACACCAACTACGAGCCGTCGATCACCACCACGAACGAGGCCGGCGAGGAGGTCGTCGTCCGGGGCGCGATCAACCTCAAGGACCGAGGGCTCCTGGAGGACGAGGACGGCGAGCTGATCCGCGGGCCCAACGGCGAGATCCAGTACGCCGCGTGGGAGAGCCTGGCTCCGGAGCAGAAGGAGGCGCTCGCGCGACCGTCCGAGCCCCGCGAGGACGGGACGCGGCTCGCGGCCAACGAGCTCTACATCGACCGCGACATCATGGTGCTCGCCAATCCCGAGATCGCCCAGCTCTCGCCGCTCGTGATCGCCCTCGTGGCCGCCGGCGGCCTCGCCGCGGCCCTCTCCACCGCGGCCGGTCTGCTGCTCGTGGTCTCGACCGCGATCAGCCACGACCTGCTCAAGCGGTGGCTCGTGCCGAACATCGGCGAGCGGGGCGAGCTGCTCGCGGCCCGCATCGCGGCCGCGTTCGCGGTCTGCGTCGCCGGCTACCTCGGCATCAACCCACCCGGCTTCGTGGCCGAGGTGGTGGCGTTCGCCTTCGGCCTCGCGGCCTCGAGCTTCTTCCCGGCGATCATCCTCGGCGTGTTCTCCAAGCGGGTGAACCGCGAGGGCGCCGTCGCGGGCATGATCACCGGCATCCTGTTCACGGCCTCGTACATCATCTACTTCAAGTTCGTGAACCCCGCGGCGAACGTGCCGGACAACTGGTGGCTCGGGATCAGCCCCGAGGGCATCGGAACCCTCGGCATGGTGGTGAACCTGGTCGTGACGCTGAGCATCTCGGCCGTCACGCCGCCGCCGCCGAAGGAGATCCAGGAGTTCATCGAGGAGATCCGGGTGCCGCGCGGCGCCGGCGAGGCGCACGCCCACTGATCGCGAACGGGGAGTGACGCTCCCCTCATCCCGCGGTGGCGCCCCGGACGGATCCCGGGGCGCCACCGCCGCGGGGGGCCCCTCGGGGAAGGGGGCGCCCGACCACCCAAGGTTCCGGGCGGCGTTCCGCCGCCGGACCGCATCACGAATGGTCTGGACACCATGAGCGAGACAGGAAGCATCGAGTCCGTCCTCCAGGAGACGCGTGTCTTCGAGCCGCCGTCGTCGGAGAAGGCCGGCATCGACTGGCACGTCAAGAGCCTGGACGAGTACACCGCGCTCCACGCGCGATCCATCGAGGATCCGGAGGGCTTCTGGTCCGAGGTCGCGAAGGAGCTGCACTGGTTCACCCCGTGGAACGAGGTGACCAACGGCAGCCTCACCGACAGCCGCTGGTTCGACGGGGCGACCACGAACCTCGCGTACAACTGCATCGACCGCCAGGTCGAGAACGGGCACGGCGACGACGTGGCCATCATCTGGGAAGGCGAGCCGATGCCCGGCGGCGAGCCCGAGGTGCAGCGGATCACCTACCGCGAGCTGCAGGAGCGCGTGAGCCGCATGGCCAACGTGCTCAAGTCGGTCGGGGTGAAGAAGGGCGACGTGGTCACGATCTACATGGGCATGGTGCCCGAGCTCGCGATCGCGATGCTGGCCTGCGCCCGGATCGGGGCCCCGCACTCGATCATCTTCGGCGGATTCAGCTCGCAGGCGATCGTGGACCGGATCGTCGACGCCTCGTCGAAGGTCGTGATGACCTGCGACGGCGCCTGGCGGCGCGGCAACGTGGTGCCGCTGAAGGACAACGTCGACGCGGCCTGCGCCGAGCTCGAAGGAGGCGGCAGCGCGGTCGAGTCGGTGCTCGTCTGGAAGCGGTGCGGCAACGACGTCGTCATGAAGGACGGGCGCGACCACGAGCTCAACGCGCTGGTCGAGCAGGCGGATCCGGAGTGCCCGTGCGAGCACCTCGAGTCCGAGCACATGGCGTTCCTGCTGTACACCTCGGGGTCGACCGGGAAGCCCAAGGGCATCCAGCACACCACCGGCGGGTACATGGTCCACACGTACATGACCTCCAGGTACACCTTCAACCTGATCCCGGACCAGGGGCAGGTCTACTGGTGCACGGCGGACATCGGGTGGATCACCGGGCACTCCTACATCGTGTACGGCCTGCTGCCGAACCGCGTGCCGACGCTGATGTACGAGGGGGCCCCGAACTTCCCGGCCGAGAACCGGTTCTGGGACATGGTCGAGCGGCACAAGGTGACGCAGTTCTACACCGCGCCGACCGCGATCCGCGCGTTCATGAAGTGGGGCGATGCGCACGTCGAGAAGCACGACCTCTCGTCGCTCAAGGTCCTGGGGACGGTCGGCGAGCCGATCAATCCCGAGGCCTGGATGTGGTACCACGAGAAGATCGGCGGCGGCACGTGCCCGATCGTCGACACGTGGTGGCAGACGGAGACCGGCGGGCACATGCTCACGCCGCTGCCGGGGGCGACGCCCACCAAGCCCGGCTCGTGCTGCCTGCCGATGTTCGGCATCGACGCGGTGATCGTGAACGACGACGGGGTCGAGCAGCCGCTCGACACCGGCGGCCTGCTCGCGGTCCGCAAGCCGTGGCCGAGCATGCTCCGCGGCGTGTACGGCGACCGCGAGCGGTTCCTCGACACGTACTTCAGCCGGATCGAGGGGATGTACTTCCCGGGCGACGGCGCCCGGCGCGACGCGGACGGCTACTTCTGGATCATGGGCCGCGTCGACGACGTCATCAACGTCTCCGGTCATCGGCTCGGCACGATGGAGGTCGAGTCGGCGCTCGTGAGTCACGCCGCGGTGGTCGAGGCCGCGGTGGTCGGCATGCCGCACGAGATCAAGGGCACCGGCATCGCGGCCTTCGTGTCGCTCGAGCCGTCGCACCAGCCCGAGGGCGACGAGGCGATCGCGAAGCTTCGCAAGGAGCTCATCGCCCACGTCGCCTCCGAGATCGGGGCGATCGCCAAGCCGGACATGATCCGCTTCACCGACGCGCTCCCGAAGACGCGCTCCGGCAAGATCATGCGGCGCCTGCTGCGATCGATCGCGGCGGGGGAGGAGGACGTGAGCGGCGACATGACGACGCTCGAGGACTTCAGCGTGCTCGCCAAGCTGAAGGACTCGAAGGACGCCTGAATCACCTCGCGGCGGGCTCCCGGCCCGTCGCCGACGACCCTTCGACGAGCCCCCGTTCGCAGCGCGGACGGGGGCTCGTCGCGCGCCGGCGTCGGCCGGCATCGGGTCGCCGGGGGGAGCTCAGGCCGCGGTCCGGCATTCCGCGAGACCGACGGCCTCGATCAGCTTCAGGACCTCGACGTAGAGATACGCGTGCTGCGGGCTGCCGGAGGACCGGGCGACCTCGAACTCGAGCCCGAGCCGGGTGGTCTCGTCGTCGCGATCGACGCGGGAGGCGATCCGCACCGTGGTGCGGATCGCGGCCTCGTTCGGGCGGCCGGGGCGGCCGAGGCCGAGCAGGAAGCGGTCGAACCAGTCCAGCCACTCGAGCTCGGCGGTGGGCATCACGACCCCGGCGCCCCCTCCGCCGAGCTCGAGGGCCCGGCCGGCGATGCCGAGCGGCGCGATCGCCCGCGGCTCGAAGTCGGGGTCGGACGGGGTGCGGGTCGCGGCGGGCTCGGCCATCGGCCACAGCGCCGCCGCGATCTCGGCGTCTTCGGGCAGGGGGAAGCGGAACCGGCTGCGGCGGGCCCGGGCGGCGAGCGGCCGCGCGATCGTGATCGTGAGTCGCCGGTGGTCGCGTGCTCGCGCCTCGGCGACGGCGACGATGGTGCCGGGGCCGCTCCAGAGTCCCGCCGGCGTCTCGACGCGGACGTCGACGAGCTCGTCCTTCCCCGGCCCCGAGCCGGCCGGGACCTCCACCTCGAGCGTGCTCGCGTCCGGGGCGGCGACCGCCGAGCCTACCGCCATCGGGGCCACGTCGAGGTCGCCCGCGGCGAGGATCGCATCGTCGTCGTGGCCGGCGAGGTCCGGCTGGACCACCGCCCCCTCGCGCCGCGCGACGACGGCCACGCGGCAGTCGGGGCCGGCGAGCTCCAGGGCGGCGGGGGCGTCGAGCGTTCGATCGGTGATGGTCACGTCGGTCCTCCGGCGAGGACGGCATCGGCGTCGCGGGGCGAGGTCTTGATCGGGGCCGCGGCCGGAAGCGTCGGCGGTCGCGGCGGGGGCGGACGCGGTGCACGTCGCCGGCGCTCCGGCGGCCGGCACCCGCGGTTCTCGGACCCGGGCGGCCGCTCCGCCCACGGCCTACGGGCGGCCGGCCGCGTCGCCGGTCTGCACTCGCCACAGATCGGCGTAGAGCCCGCCCGCGGCGATCAGCTCGTCGTGCCGCCCCTGCTCCACCACCCGGCCGTCCTGCATCACCGCGATCCGGTCCGCGTGCCGCACGGTCGAGAGCCGGTGCGCGATCACGATGGTGGTCCGGTCGCGGGAGACCTCGGCGAGCGACCGCTGGATCGCGGCCTCGGTCTCGTTGTCGACCGCGCTCGTCGCCTCGTCGAGGACGAGGATCGGGGCGTCCTTCAGGATCGCCCGGGCCATGGAGAGCCGCTGCCGCTGCCCCCCGGAGAGCTTCTGGCCGCGCTCGCCCACCACGGTGTCCCATCCCTCCGGCAACGAGCGGACGAACGCATCCGCCTCCGCGGCCACGGCGGCGGCGAGGATCGCGGCGTCGTCCACCGCGGCCGGGTCACGCCCGAGCCCGTACGCGACGTTGTCGCGGATGGTGCCGGGGAACAGGAAGGGATCCTGCGACACGAGGGCGATCGCCCCGCGCAGCTCGGCCACCGGCACGTCGCGGACCTCGACGCCGTCGATCGTGATCGAACCCGCCCGCGGCTCGCCCCGGTCGTCGAGCTCGTGGAGCCGGAGCAGCAGCTTGATCAGCGTGGTCTTGCCGCATCCGGTCGGCCCGACGATGGCGAGCGTCTCGCCCGCGGGGCACTCGAGGTCGACGCCGTGGATCACCGGATGGTCGTGCCGGTAGCCGAAGTGCACGCCCGTGAACCGGACCGTGCCCCGCACGGGCGTCGGCAGCGAGCGTGGCCCGTCGGTGATCCGCGGTCGCTCGTCGACGAGGTCGAGGATCCGGTGGACCGAGGCCATCGCCCGCTGGTAGAGGTCGAGCGTCTGCCCGAGCGTCGTCAGCGGCCAGAGCAGTCGCTGGGTCATGAAGACGAGCACCGCGTAGGCCGCGGCCTCGAGGCGTCCCTCGGTGACGAGCCAGCCGCCGTACACCAGCGTGGCGGTGAAGCCGATCACGATCGCGAACCGGATCAGCGGGCTGAATGCCGAGCTGAGGCGGATCGCCCGGGCGTTGGCGGCCCGGTAGTCCTCCGACAGTCGCTCGAGCTCGGCCGTCTCCCGCGCCTCGGCGGTGAAGCTCTTGATCGTGACGATCCCACCGAGCGCGGCGGCGAGGCGGGCGTTGAGGTCCGCGGCCCGCGCCCGCACCACGGCGTAGCGGGGGGCGATCCGGCGCTGGAAGCGGAGCGAGCCCCAGATCACGAGCGGCATGGGCAGCATCGCGAAGGCGGCGACCGGCGGGGAGGTGGCGAAGAACAGAGCGCCGACGGCCACCACCGTGACCGCGAGCTGGATGAGCTGATTCGCACCGCCGTCGAGGAAGCGCTCGAGCTGGTTGACGTCCTCGGACAGCACGCTGGTGAGGCTGCCCGAGGTCCGGTCCTCGAACCAGCGGAGCTCCAGTCGCGCCACGCTCCGCCACGCGTCCAGGCGCACGTCGTGCTGGATCGCCTGGGCGAGATTCCGCCAGGCGAGGCCGAGGAGGTACTCGAACAGCGACTCGCCGGACCAGATCAGCACCGTGAGGATCGCGAGCACGAGGAGCTGGGCCTGCACCGACTCGATGCCGAGTGCGGCGAGGAAGGAGGTCTCCTGCCTCGTCACCACGTCGATCGCCATGCCGATGAGCACCGGCGGGGCGAGGTCGAGCAGTCGGTTGAGCACCGAGTGGACGGAGGCGACCACGATCCGGCCGCGGCGGCGGCCGGCGTAGCGCCACAGGCGGACGAGCGGATGGGGGCGGTCGACGGGCGCGGCAGCGTCGGTCATCGGGTTCGCAAGGGTATCGCCAGCCGGGGGCGAGGCGCGGCCCCGCAAAAAGAACCGCCCCCCGGCCGGGGCCGGGGGGCGGAGTGAGACGCAGGTCTCGTTCGACCAGTACGGTCGCGATTCAGGTGATCCTCAGGAGAGGATCGCCGTCATCACGGGCACTCGCCGAAGTTGTTGAGCACGTTCAGCAGGTCCGTGAAGTCCACGAAACCGTCGCCGTTCGAGTCACCGAGATCCGGGCACGGGGCCGGCGGGATGTCGGTGGTGCAGGCGATGCTGACCACGTAGTCGTTGCCGGCCGGAGCCGCGACGCCGCACTCGAAGCCCTCGAAGCCGGCGGTACCGGCGAACCACCACGAGTTCGCACCCGCGGGGACGGTGACGTTGAGCTCACCGGTCTCGCAGATGCCGGTCTCGACGACCTCGATCACCGCGACGCTGTCGCAGTCGGGGTTCGCGCCGAGGTAGAAGCCAACACCCTCGAACTCGGTGGTGATGGTGTAGGTGACGAGGGTCTCCTCGTCCTGCGCGGGCAGGTCGAACCAGTCCGTGTCACGGGTGCCGTTGGCGCCCCAGGCGATGCCGCAGAGGGTCGCGCCGCACTCGACGTTGGTGAACAGCGGGGTCGGGGTGCTGTTGCAGCCACCGTTGATGTCGGTGCCGCCCGTGTCGTCACAGGCCTCGCCCTCGTCGATGCCGTCGCACTCGAGCTCGCACGGCTCCGGCGGCTCCTGGCCGGCGACGTTGATGTTGTAGTCGCCGAGGTCGCCGCCCCAGCCATCGACCACGATGAAGACGGTCGAGCCGGCCTCGATGGTCGGAGTCTCGAGGATCGAACGGAACGGGTTGCCGTTGCTGTCCGAGCAGCCGTCGTCGTTGCAGGCGATGTCACTGAAGCCGTCGTCGAGGACGTACAGCTTGGTGTCGTAGGCCGACTCGCAGATGTCGGCGGCCAGGACGACGTCCGAGGTCGTGGTGTAGCTGTACCACGCGTCCGGCGAGGTCGAGCCCGTGAAGGGGCAGACGACGTCGAACTGGTCGGTCAGGCCGACGGTCGAGCCCGAGGCCGAGAACGGCAGCGCCGAGATCTCGGTCGCGGTGAAGGGGTCATCGCCGCCCTGACCGAAGGCGGTACCGGTGAGGGCGACACAAGCGCCCGCGACGCAGGCAAAGCCAGCGCGCTTCGAGATAGCCATTTTGGAGTTCCTCCTCGTATGGATTCCACACATGTCCGCTCACTGAACGAGCCGCATGGCTCCTCCCGTCGGGTGGACATGTCCACTCTTCACCGCCGAGCATACCGCAAATTGCACGCGGCGAAATCTCTTTTTGCGGCGAATTTTCATGCGCCCGAACGTGGGCCGCGAGGGGCGGGGCGCGGCCGGGACCGGCGGGGGCGGGTCACCAGCCCTCCGAGATTGCCCGTCTTGACCAAGGACCGGCCGTCGGGCTGCTGCAGGACGGCCCCCGAGGGTCATGCAGCGCGCCGCGCGGGGGGCCATCGGCGGCCCGTCGTCCGGCTGCCGGGCCGGGAACGCCGTCGTCGCTCCAGCCGCGCCGTCCGCCGCGGCGCCGGGACGATGCGTCTCTCGTTCAGGGGCACGGGCCGAAGCCGTCGAGCACCATCAGCAGGTCGGTGAAGTCCACGAAGCCGTCGCCGTTGGCGTCGCCGAGCGGTGGGCACGGGAACGGCGGTCCCGGCTTCGGGCAGTCGAAGCTCACGACGTAGTCGTTGCCGGCCGGTGCCGCGACGTCGCACGGCAGGCCGCGGAACGCCGCCGGCGCGACGAGCCACCACGAGACGCCGCCGGCCGGCACGACGAGCTCGAGCTGGCCCGTCTCGCAGATGCCGGTCTCGACGAGCGCGACCGCGCCGACGGTGTCGCAGTCGGGATCGACGCCGAGATGGATGCCGATCCCGTCGAACTCGGTGGTGAGGGTGAGGCGGACGAGGCCGTCCTCGCCCTGCGCCGGCAGCTCGAACCAGTCCGTGTCGCGCACGCCGCCCGCCGCCCACGCGATGCCGCAGACCAGGTCGCCGCAGGCGACCTCGGTGAACAGGGGGGCCGGCGTGCTGTCGCAGCCGCCGTTGACGTCGGTGCCGCCACCGTCGTCGCAGGCCTCGCCCTCGTCCGAGCCGTCGCACTCGAGGACGCAGGGCTCCGGCGGCCCCGGCCCGGCCACGTCGATCGTGTAGTCGCCCGCGTCCCCGCCCCAGCCGTCGACCACGATGAAGACGGTCGACCCGTCCGCGATGACGGGGGTCTCGAGGATCGAGCGGAACGGATTCCCGCTGCGGTCCGAGCACCCGTCGTCGTTGCACGCGACGACGCCGAACGCCTCGTCGAGAACGTAGAGCTTGGTGTCGTAGTTCGACTGGCAGACGTCGACGGCGAGCGCCTGGTCACCGGCGGCGGTGTAGCGGTACCAGGCGTCCGGCGACGTCGAGCCGGTGAACGGGCAGACCACGTCGAACTGGTCGGTGAGGCCCGCGGTCGAGCCCGAGGCCGAGAAGGGAAGCGTCGCGATCTCCGTCGCGCGGGCGACGTCGTCGCCGCCCTGTCCGAACGCGGTGGCGGTCAGGGCCACGCAGACGCTCGCGGCGCCGGCGGAGCGGGCTCGGATCGGAGTGGCCATCGGGGCCTCCTGCTCCCGGGCGCGGGGCCGGCCCGTTGCTCGCCGCGCACGCCTCGGCACTCGGTCGGGCGGACCCGGGACGCCACATCTGACCGCCGGGGCCCGCCGGGGTCAACGCTCGAGACCGTTGGTTCGGGGAGGGGCGACGGTCGACGGTTCGCGCGCCGAGAGGAGACCGCGGCGACAGGGGGGCGGCCGACCCCGGGATGGGGGAGGGCCGGTCGGGGGAGCCGGCGTGCGTCAGTCGCCCTGCTCGACGGGGTAGCCGAGCCGCCGCGCGAGCCGGTCGAGCCGGGGCCGCACCGACGCGAGGCCGCCGGCGTAGCGCCGCCATCCGCCGACGGCCCGCCGGTGCACCGCGCCCCGGACCGCCCCGGCCGAGGGCGTCGAGATCCACCGGTCACGCGCCTGCCGCTGGAACGCGAGCACCGCGTCGTTCCACGGCAGGTCGAGGAAGTCGAGGATCGCCCGGGCCTCCGCCTCGGGGTCGGCGACCACGGTCTCGTACCACACCTCGCGCCACCGGCATCGCAGTGCGTCGCGGCGGGCGATCCAGGCGTCGATCACCCGCTCCTGCAGGGCGACCGTGGCCCCCGGCTCCAGGAAGTGCACGTTCGTCATGTTGGGCACGAAGCGCTGCTTGAGGCAGCTCACGCACACGTCACGCGGGTCCCGCCCGGTGACGAGCACGCGGGCGTCGGGCACGAGCCGCTCGAGCAGTGGCAGCTCGATCGCGTCCATCGGGTGCTTGTGCACGATCCGCGGCGCGTCGCCCTCGGCTTCCTCGCGGGCGATGGCGGCGAGCCTCCGCCGGAGGCCGCCGAGGGCGGGGGCGTCGAGCCTCGCCACGTGCCGGGCGAACGCGTCGGGGTCGTCGGCGACTCCGCCGAGCGTGCGCTTCAGTCGCTGCACCACGGGCCGCTCGCCGGTGGTGCAGACCTCGGGGTGAGCGGCGAGCATCTGCTCGAGCATCGTCGTCCCGGTGCGGGCGAAGCCGACGAGCAGGTCCAGCGGCGGGGGCTCGCCCGGGCCCGGCTCGGCCACCGGACCGGCTCCGGGCGGCAGGTGCCGGGCATAGGCGTCGATCCACGCCGCGGCCCGGCCCCGGTCGACCGATCGGACCGCGGGGTCGGCGGACTGGGCGCGATTGGCGGCGAGGAACGCCTCCCACGCCTCGTCGTCGCGGCCGAGCCGCTCGAGGGCCCGTCCCCGTTCGGCCTCCAGCTCGCCCCGAAGGCTCGGGGACGTCGGGGGACGGTGCACATGGGCGGCGAGCGCGTCGAGGGCCGCCACCGGCTCGCCGCCGTCGTTGAGGATGCCCGCCTCGACGATCGCGACCATCGCGTCGTCGGGGGCAAGGGTGCGCGCGCGGCGGGCGTCCTCGCGGGCCGCCTCGAGGCGGCCCTGCTCGCGGCGGAGCGACGCCAGCAGGCTCCACGGACGCGGGTCGCGGGGATCGACCCGGGCCGCGTCCTGCAGGGCCCGCTCGGCCTCGTCGGGGCGCCGGGCGGCGCGGTGGGCCGCGGCGAGGGTCAGTCGCGGCACCGGATCCCGGGGCCGGCGCTCGGCGGCGGCGGCGAGCGGACGCACCGCGGCCGCGTGCCGCCCGTCCAGGACGCGCACCCGGCCCAGCAGCAGCAGCGCGTCGGTGTTCTCGGGAGCGGCCTGCAGGGCGCCGGCGAGGAGCCGCTCGGCCGCGGCGAGGCTGCCCGCGGCCACCGCCCGCTCGGCGCGGGCGACGAGCTCCCGGGGTGACGTCGCCGAGCCGCGTGCGCGGGCTGCGGGGCCTGCGCCGGCCGCGGACGTCCGCCGGGCGCCGCGGTCCGCGGCTCCGCCGACGGCGTCCGCCGCGGGGGCGGCGCCGGGCCGTCCGCAGCAGCGCTTCCACTTGCGCCCGCTGCCGCACGGGCAGGAGGCGTTTCGTCCGGCGGGCGGCGGTTCGGGGCTCGTCATGCGGGTTCGCGGCGGTCCGAGGAGAGGGGGTGACGTCCGACTCGCGATTCGGGGCGCCCTATACTGAGGTTTCCGCGAAGGTCGCCCCGGCGGGTGCCGCCCGGAGCCTTCCGCGACCGTGCCCGAGACCCAGCGCATGAGCGATCAGTCGGCGGATCGGACCGCCCCCACCGGGGGCGATCCGGGGAACGCGTACACCAGCGAGTCGATCCAGGTCCTCGAGGGCCTCGAGGCGGTCCGCAAGCGCCCGGGCATGTACGTGGGCGGGACGGGGCTCAACGCCCTGCACCATCTCGTCTACGAGTGCGTGGACAACTCGATCGACGAGGTGATGGCGGGCTACGCCACGACCGTCACGATCACGCTCGGCGTGGACGGGTCCTGTACGGTGGTGGACGACGGCCGCGGCATGCCCGTCGATCCGATGCGGTCCGACAATCCCACCATCGACGGGCGGCCCGCGGTCGAGGTCATCATGACCGAGCTGCACGCGGGCGGGAAGTTCGACGACAACGCGTACAAGGTGTCCGGCGGCCTTCACGGCGTCGGCGTCAAGTGCGTCAACGCCCTCTCCGAGTGGACCGAGGTCGAGGTCCACAAGGACGGCACCGTCTGGCAGATCAGCTTCTCGCGGGGCGAGATCGCCAAGCCGCTGCAGGAGATCGCCTCGGGCCGGACCGCGGGCAGCCGCTCGGGCACGCGGATCAGCTTCCTGCCCGATCCGCAGATCTTCGCGGACACGCGGCTGCGCTACGAGACGCTCCAGGGCCGGCTGCGGGAGCTCGCCTACCTGAACCCGGGCGTGACCATCCGCCTGATCGACGAGCGGGTGGACGCCGAGGGCCGCACCCGTGACGAGACGTTCCACTTCGAGGACGGGCTCGCGGGCTACGTGGCCCACCTCAACCGGGCGAAGGCCGACATGAGCCCCGTCATCCGCATGACGGCGGAGGACGCGGAGACCGGCATCTCGGCCGACATCGCGATGCAGTACACCGATGCGACCAGCGAGCTGATGCTGGCCTTCGGCAACAACATCGTGAATCCCGACGGCGGCACCCACGTCTCGGGCTTCAAGTCGTCGCTGACCCGCACCATCAACCAGTACGCGCGGTCCAACAACCTGCTGAAGGACCTCGTCCCGAGCGGCGACGACCTGCGCGAGGGGCTGACCGTCATCATCTCGGTCAAGCTGCCCGACCCGCAGTTCAACAACCAGACCAAGGAGAAGCTTCTCAACCCCGAGGCGGAGAGCTTCGTGAGCGGGCTCGTCGGCCAGCAGCTCGGGGCCTGGCTCGAGGAGCACCCCGGCGAGGCGAAGAGGATCTGCATGAAGGCGGTGCTCGCGGCGCAGGCCCGCGAGGCGGCCCGCAAGGCCCGCGAGCTCATCAAGCGCAAGGGCGCCCTCGACTCCGGCGGCATGCCGCAGAAGCTCGCCGACTGCGCCACCGACGAGGTGGCCGAGTCCGAGCTGTTCATCGTCGAGGGCGACTCGGCGGGCGGGTCGGCCAAGGGCGGACGCGATCACCACACGCAGGCGATCCTCCCGCTGCGGGGCAAGATCCTCAACGTCGAGAAGGCCCGCATCGACAAGGTGCTCGCCCACGAGGAGATCCGCACGCTCATCCAGGCGCTGCAGTGCGGCATCGGCGAGGACTTCGACATCGCCCGCCTGCGCTACGGCAAGATCGTGATCATGACCGACGCGGACGTGGACGGATCCCACATCCGCACGCTGGTGCTCACGTTCTTCTTCCGCCAGATGCCCGAGCTGATCCGCCAGGGACGCGTGTATCTCGCCCAGCCGCCGCTCTACCAGGTGATGCGAAACCGGAAGGCCCAGTACGTCCTCGACGATCGCCAGCTCAACCAGGTGCTCACTGACCAGGCGATGAAGCACGCGGTGCTCGTCGTTCGCGACGA
This sequence comes from uncultured Isosphaeraceae bacterium, assembly GCA_964385045.1. GTDB lineage: Bacteria > Planctomycetota > Phycisphaerae > Phycisphaerales > SM1A02 > CAYLNM01. The sequence goes on along the minus strand of CAYLNM010000014.1, from coordinate 28,708 downwards.
CGACGGATCGGAGCAGCGGCGGCTGCTCGAGCACGAGCTCGCCCGCACGATCGGGCTGCTGGTGCGGGTGCGGGAGCTGGTCGACGTCGCCGAGCGACGCGGCACCTTCTTCGCCGACCTCCTCGCGATGCGGACCGAGGACCCGGCGGGCGGCGGACGCCTGCCCTCGCACAAGCTGACGTGGCCGGGGCGCGAGGTCTTCTGCTGGGGCGAGGCCGACGCCCGCCAGAAGCTCGAGCAGCACGGGCTCGTCCTCGACGGCCTCGGCGGCGCGCCCCCGGATCCGGCCGACGTCGGCCGCGTGGCGGTCCTTCGCGAGCTCCACGAGAACGCCGAGCTCATGCGGCTCTTCGTCGACCTCGCCGAGCTGGGCATCTCCATCGAGGACTGGAGCCTCGTGCAGGAGGAGTCGGTCACCGGAGAGCGGCTGCCGACGCGGTTCGCGTGGATCGTGGACGAGGGAACGGAGAAGGAGTCGCTCGTCCCGTGCCCCAACGTGCCCTCGATCCTCGAGGGGCTCCACGAGGTGGGGCGGCGGGGCATCGAGATCAAGCGGTTCAAGGGCCTCGGGGAGATGAACCCCGACGAGCTCTGGGACACCACGATGGACCCCGCCCGGCGGAGCATGCTGCAGGTGACCTGGGACGCCGCCTCGGACGCCGACCAGCTCTTCACCACCCTCATGGGCGAGAACGTCGAGAGCCGGCGGACCTACATCGAGGACCACGCCCTCGAGGTCAAGAACCTCGACGTCTGAGTCCCGGTCCCCGCCGCGGGGGCCGGCCGGGCCGCGATGCCCGGGGGAGCCCGGCTCCGGCGGGACGCCATGGGCGGGGCACGCGGCCCGGCCGCCTCGCCGCCCGGCCGCACGGGGCCTGTTCGGGCGGGCGCGTGGACGAGATTCCCCGGTCCCGCTATCCTGCGGGGTTCACGGAAACTCTCCCCGCCGGAGCGGCGCGGACGATACTCGCCCCGGGGCGTCTCCCCGGGATGGGTGCGACCCTCGTTCCGCCGGATGGACGCCATCCCACGATGACCATCACCGCAGAAGCCCGTCAGCAGCTCGTCGAGGAGCACCGGATCAACGACTCGGACACCGGCTCGCCCGAGGTCCAGGTCGCGATCCTCACGACCCGCATCTCGAACCTGACGGAGCACCTGAAGGAGCACAAGCACGACTTCGCCTCGCGGCGGGGTCTCCTCATGCTGGTCGGCAAGCGGAACCGCCTCCTGCGGTACCTGCAGAAGACCGATCGCGGGCGCTACCAGGCGCTCATCAAGAAGCTCGGCCTCCGCAAGTAGTCCTGCCCGGCCGGGCGACAGCACACCGACTTCCGCGATCGCGGCCACGGCCTTCGCTCCCTCCGGAGCGAAGCGTGCGGCAGCAGGCAGGGCGCACATGATCGCGTCTGCGTCCTGCCTTCTGCCTCATGAACGTCGTCGGTCGCGACCCGACGCCGCGCGTAGTGGCGTCTTCGCGTTCACGCAGACGAGGAGCCGGTCGCACCCGCGGTGCGGTCGCTCCCGGCAGAGGACACCAGAATTGATGACGACCGATGAGAAGATCGTGGTCGAGCGAGAGATCGCCGGCCGGGTCTATCGCTTCGAGACCGGCGAGGTCGCCCGCCTCGCCTCCGGCGCGGTGATCGCCTCCTACGGCGAGAGCGCCGTGATGTGCAGCGCCATGCGGGCGTCCCCGCGCCCCGGGCTCGACTTCTTCCCGCTCCAGTGCGACTACCGCGAGAAGCTCGCCGCCGGCGGCAAGTTCCCCGGCGGCTTCCGCAAGCGCGAGGGTGCTCCCAACGAGAAGGAGATCCTCACCATGCGGAACATGGACCGGCCCATCCGACCCCTGTTCCCCGACGGCTTCATCGACGAGGTGCAGATCCAGGCGTGGGTCATGAGCCACGACGGCGAGAACGACTGCGACGTCATCGCCTGCACCGCCGCGTCCGCGGCCCTGTCGCTGACCGACGCCCCGTTCGAGGGTCCCGTCGCGACCGTTCGCATCGGCCGGGTGGTCACCGAGGACGGCGAGACGTTCGTCCTCAATCCGACCCAGTCGCAGCTCGAGTACAGCGACCTCGACCTCGTGCTCTCGGGTCACTCCGACGGCATCAACATGATCGAGGTCGGCGCCGCCGAGGTGCCGGACGCCGACGTCCTCGCCGCGATCAAGTTCGGCTACGAGGAGGGCATCAAGCCGCTCCTCGAGATGCAGAACGAGCTGATCGAGAAGGCCGGGGTCGAGAAGCGGATGGGCGAGCTCAACCTCCCCAGTGACGAGATCGTCGCCCGCGTCAAGGAGCTGTGCGAGAAGGACCTGACCGAGGCCCGCAAGATCCCGGGCAAGGCCGACCGCAACGACCGCGTGGACGAGCTCCGGGCGCAGCTGCTCGACGGCGAGTTCGCCCTCAAGGAGGACGGCACCGTCGCCGAGTTCGAGGCATCGAAGAAGGCCCGCTCGATGGCGAAGGAGGCCTTCCGCACCCTCGAGAAGAAGATCACCCGCAAGCTGATCACCGAGTCGGGCGTCCGCGCCGACGGCCGGAAGGCGAACGAGATCCGGCCACTCAAGATGATCGCCGGCTACTTCGCCCGCCCGCACGGCTCGGCCCTCTTCCAGCGCGGCGAGACGCAGTCGCTGGTGAGCTGCACGCTCGGCACCGGCCGCGACGAGCAGATCGTCGACGGGCTCATGCCCGAGTACGCCAAGAAGTTCTACCTCCACTACAACTTCCCGCCGTTCTGCGTCGGCGAGGCCGGCCGCATCATGGGTCCGGGCCGCCGCGAGATCGGCCACGGCGCCCTCGCCGAGCGCTCGCTGCTCGGCATCCTGCCGGACGTGGAGGAGTTCCCGTATACCGTCCGCATCATCAGCGACATCACCGAGTCCAACGGCTCGTCGTCGATGGCGTCGGTCTGCGGCGGCTGCCTGGCGATGATGGACGCGGGCGTGCCGATCAAGGCGACCGTCGCCGGCATCTCCGTCGGCCGCTTCACCGACGACGCCGGCACCCTCATCCACGTCACCGACATCATCGGCGAGGAGGACTTCTTCGGCGACATGGACTTCAAGGTGTCCGGCAGCCGTGACGGCATCACCGGCATCCAGCTCGACCTCAAGGCCCGCGGCCTGTGGTACGACGAGATCGAGCAGATCTTCGAGCAGGCCCGCACCGGCCGCATCGAGATCATCGAGGCCATGGAGAAGGTCCTGCCCGGCCCCCGCGAGGAGCTGAGCAAGTACGCCCCGCGCATCATCACGGTCATGATCGACCCGGACAAGATCGGCAAGCTGATCGGCCCCGGCGGCAAGACCATCCGCTCGATCCAGGAGCGCACCGGCGCCCAGATCGACGTCGAGAACGACGGCCGCGTGTTCATCGCCGCGACCGACGGGATCGCCGGCGACATGGCCCGGGCCGAGGTCGAGGCGCTGGGCGCCGAGGTCCGCGTCGGCTCCGTGTACGAGGGCAAGGTCGTCTCGACCAAGGACTTCGGCGCCTTCGTCGAGATCGCTCCCGGCACCGACGGCATGTGCCACATCTCCGAGCTCGCCGACGGCTTCGTCAAGAACGTCGAGGACGTGGTGAAGGTCGGGGACATGGTCCGCGTCAAGGTCATCAACGTGGACGACTCGGGTCGCATCAAGCTCTCCCGCAAGGCCGCGATGGCCAAGCCGGAGACCGACGGCGACGCCGAGGGCGAGGAGACCGCCGAGGCGGTCGCCGCCGCGGACGACTGATCCGCCGTCCGTCCCTCCTCCCGGTCGCGACCGGGAGCGGAGCGGGGCACCCCGCACGATCCCGAGGCCCGGGCGGTTCGCCGTCCGGGCCTCGTCGCGCGCCGCGGGCGCGTTCGAGGCCCGCGACGTCGCGCCCACGCACCGGAGGCCGTCCTCGCCCGCCGGACCGGCTCGCCGGCGGAGCGACGGCTCAAGTCGGCGGGGCGGAAGGCCCGATATCATGAGCCGTGCGGGGCACGAACCGGCACTGGCGAGGGCACGGATGCGGCGACACCAGGCGAAGGCGGACGCGATCTCGAGCGGCCGCGGGGCGGTCGAGCCCCGGGTGAGCGGCGCGGCCGAGGGTGACGCGGGGCGCAGGTCCGGTGAGAACGGCGCTGCGGGCGACGCCGTGGGTCCACGGCTCGATCGACGGGCGATGGTGCTCGCCGGCCTCGGTCTCGTCCTCGGCGGCTGCACGTCGGCCGGAAGCTCGCGGGGTCTGCTGGGCTCCCGGCTGCCCGGCGTCCCGTGGGACGCGGGGGGCCGCGACCAGACCGCTGCGTCGTCCGCGCCGCCCGTCGAGACGCCGCACGGATCGATGCCGGGTGCGGCGCCGTCGACCGTCCCCGCGGTCCGGATCGCGGGACTCGAGCCGCGACGGGTCTGGGGGGCGGCTCCGACCCGCACCGCCGTGGGCATCGACCCCATGCTGCCGATCCGCTGGATCACGATCCATCACGACGCGATCGAGTACCGCGGCCGGACCAAGGCGCAGGCCCGCGATCGGATGCGGCTCGTGCAGCGATCCCACCAGGACCATCGCACCTGGGCCGACATCGGCTACCACTACGTCGTCGATCCGCAGGGTCGGGTGTGGGAGGGGCGTCCGCTGCGGTGGCAGGGCGCCCACGTGGGCCAGGCCAACGAAGGCAACGTGGGCGTGATGCTCATGGGCAACTTCGAGCTGCAGACGCCGACGGCGGACCAGCTCGCCGGCCTCCAGCGGACCATCATCGCCCTTCGCCGGGCCTGCGGCGTGCCGGTCCAGCGCGTGCGAACGCACCGCGAGTGGCCGCACGCATCGACCGCCTGCCCCGGGCGCACGCTCCAGTCCGGCGTCGAGTCGCTGCGAGGCCGCGGCGCGTTCGCCTGAGCCGGGCCGCATGCGAACGATCCCGTCGAGGCGCCGTCGGGGCGTCCTCCCGGCCGTCCGGGGCGACGTGTCGCACGGCGCCCGCCGTTCGCGTCGTCGCGTGACCCGGGGCCTCCCGGGGGCGGCGGGACGGATCGTCCGCCGAGCCGGAGCCCGCCGTGCGCTTGCTGCTGATCCTCCTCGTCTTCCTCGTCGGCGTCCTGCAGCCGGTGCAGGCCGCCATGAACGCGGAGTTCCGCAAGCACGCGGGACACCCGTTCCAGGCCGGGATGCTGAACATGTACGTGGGGGCGCTGGCGATCACGCTGGTCCTGCTCGCCGCCCGCGTGTCGCCGCCGTCCCTCGCGGCCTTCGCCGCGGCGCCGAAGTGGGCGCTCCTCGGCGGGCTGATCGGAGCGACGCTCGTGACGGTGATGCTCGTGGCGGCCCCCGTCCTCGGCGTCGCCCTGCTCGTCTCGGTGTTCGTGGTCGGCCAGTTCTCCAGCAGCCTGGCGATCGACCACTTCGGACTGCTCGGCCTCGAGCGGCGACCGTCCGACTGGGGGCGGATCGTCGGCGTGGCGATGCTCGTGGGTGGGGTGCTGCTGGTGGAGCGGTCGACGCGCGGGTGATCCGCCGTCCCGGGGGCGGGCGGCCGGCGGGCCCGCGTAGCATCGTCCATGGATGACGCTCCCCAGCCGGCCGCCGGGGCCGCCCCGCGCCCCGCCGGCGGCCCGGCCCCGGCGATGCCCGCGACGGCCGACCTGCCGCCGCTGCCGGGGCCCGACGACCCGGCCGACGTGGCGATCGTGGGCGGGGGGCCGATCGGCCTCGAGCTGGCGATCGGGCTTCGGGCGGCCGACCTGCGCACGGTGCAGCTGGAGGCGGGCCCGATCGGGGCGACGATCGCCTGGTGGGCGCCCGGCACGCGCTTCTTCTCGAGCCCCGAGCGGATCGCGATCGCCGGGGTTCCGATCCCGAGCCCCGATCAGTCCAAGGCGACCCGCGAGGACTATCTCGCCTACCTCCGGGCGGTGGTGGCCCAGCACCGGCTGCCGGTGCACGCGTGGCGACGGGTGACGCGGATCGACGGCGACGCGGCCCGCGGCTTCCGGCTGACCGTGGAGCGGTCGGACCACGGCGTCGGAGGGCCCGCCGAGTGGGCGCGGCTTCGGGCGTTCGGCGATGACGCGCCGGCGGGCGGCCCGGCCGCCGGCCCGGCCGCGGCGACCGGCCGGGGAAGCGGTCCCGCCCGGAACGGTGCGGCCGTCACCGGGGCCGTCGGCCTCGCCTCCGCCGGCCTCGTCGACGGCGACGGCAGCGGCAGCGCGGGCGACGCCGCGGCGGCGCCGGCCGAGCACGCCCACGCCCGGCGCGTCGTCCTGGCGATCGGCGACATGCACCGGCCGAACCGGCTCGGCATCGACGGCGAGGACGCCGGCCACGTCTCGCACTGGTTCGGCGAGCCGCACGAGTTCCTCGGCCGCCGGGTGCTCGTGGTCGGCGGGAGGAACAGTGCGGTGGAGGCGGCCCTGCGGCTGTACCGCGCGGGCGTGCCCGTCGCGATCAGCTACCGTGGTGAGGCCTTCGACCCGACGTCGGTCAAGTACTGGCTGCGGCCCGAGATCGAGTGGCTGATCGATCGCGGCCGCATCGGCTGGCATCCCCGGACCGTGCCCGTCGCGATCGGTTCCGACCACATCGTCCTCGCCCCGGTGGACGGCGCGGGCCGGCCGCGGCACGATGCCCGCGCGACGACGCGGGTGCCCGCCGATCGCGTGCTGCTGCTCACCGGCTACCGGCAGGATCCGACGCTCTTCGAGCAGCTCGGGGTCGAGCTCGTCGGCGAGGACCGCGCCCCGCGGTTCGACCGGGCGACGCAGGAGACGAACGTGCCGGGCGTGCACGTCGCCGGGACGGCCTGCGGCGGCAGCCAGCGCCGGACGCGGTTCTACATCGAGAACACCCACGTGCACGTCGACCGCATCCTGCGGGCGATCACCGGCCGGGCGGACGTGGACGTCTCGGACCCCGACTTCGCGGCGCTCGAGGAGAGCTGAGCGACATCGTCGGGGCCGGGTCCCCGCGGCCGGTGCTCATCCGTCAAGTGGTGGCGGGGGGCGAGAGGCGCGCGGCGCGGGGCCGCGGCTGTGGTCCCGACCGGCGTGGGTGCCGCGGCCGGCGTCGAGGCCCGTGCCATCGTCCGGGCCGGTGCCGGTGTGGGCGCCGGTGTGGGTGCCGGTGAGGGTGCCGGCCCCGACGCCGGCGGTCACGCGTGGTCGCCGTACCAGCGCCCCACCACTCGGTGGGCGTTGTCGTGGTAGATCGCCCGGAGCAGGCCCGCGTCGAGGTGCCGACCCACCAGCCGCGGGGCGCTCCACTCGTCGTGCCGCTCGGGATCGACCATCGCGAGGTCGGGATCGGCGATCGGGCTCTCCCCGACGTGGTCCGTCTCGAGCATCGTCCGCAGGGCCCAGTACCGGCTCGCGTAGAGGTCGAAGGCCTCCTCGGGCGACGAGGCCTTGCCGCCCATCGGGCTCTCGCCGGGGTCGGGCTCGAGGTGCTCCTCGGTCACGACGATGTCGGAGCCGAAGAGGATCCGGTCGCGGAACCGCTCGAGGAAGGCGACGAGCCGCTCCCGCGGGTGGCGGCTCAGCTCACGCACCATCCACTTGCATGCGCTGGTGTCGAGGTACAGGTGCTCGTGCCGCTCCATGAGGCCGGTGAGGAAGTCGAGGTCCTCGGGCCAGCCGCCCATGTGGGCGCCGATCCACGGGCGGTCGGGATGCATCCGCAACACGCGCTCGAAGGCGACGTAGTGCTCGGGCTTGGCCCGGTAGCGGCCGGTGTCGGCGTAGGTGGTGCGGAACCACGTGTCGGGGTCGGCCACGTGCACCATGAACATCATGTCGAGCTCGGCCGCCCGCTCCATCGCCTGCAGCCGCGGTGGCGCGTCGAGGTTCTGCAGGATCGCGGGATCGACGTGCTCGACGTAGTCGATGATCCGCGGGCCCATCCAGAACTTGAGCATCCGCGCCCCGGCGGCGTGGAACTGCTCGAGCTGCTCGATCAGGCCCATCGCCGGCTTGTCCCGGTCCTCGTGCATCCGCTGCAGCCGCGGGAAGGCGATGAAGCGGACGCGGTCGCCCAGGGTCTCCCGCACGCCCTCGACCTGGTCCCACCAGGTCATCGTGTAGGTGAGGCGGACGCCGTAGAGCTCCGCCACCCGCCCGTAGAGCTCGGCCGCGCGGCGGCCGTTGACGTGGGCGTGCACGTCGATGAGGGCGAGGTCCTCCAGCCCGCCCACCGCGGGGAAGCGGCGGGCCTCGGCGGCGTAGTCGAGACCGAGGCGGTTGGAGGGCGTGCGGCGAGTCGCGGCGCTCGTCATGGGCGGGGACTCCGGTCGGTCCGCGGCCGCGCGGTCGCGGATGGTGCCTGGGACGGTGGTCGCGTCGGGCGCCGTGGCGGGACGCGGGCGGGGCAGGATGCCGCCGCGGCACCGAGCCGCTGGCGGCGCCGGGGGCGATCCGCGATCGCTCGCCGGCGCGTCGGCCGGGGCCGGGGCCGGGGCCGGGACCGCGGGCCGGACGCGGGACCGAGCGGACGGCTGGACGGACGGGCGAGGCGGGCGACGCGTCGCGCCCGGCCTGCGGCGTGGCGGCGATAGACTCGGGATCCGATGGTAGACCCGCCCGGCGACGAGGACCGCCCGCCGCCCGTCGTCCCGGCCGACGTGGTGCTCGCTCACGACTGGCTCGTCGGCATGCGCGGGGGCGAGCGCGTGCTCGAGCGGCTCGCCGCACGCTTCGGCCCGACCGATCTCATGCTCCTGGTGGACGACGGTCGTCCCCACGCCCCGGCCATCGACGCGTGCCCGCGGCACGTGTCGCCGCTGCAGCGGATCCCCGGCGGGGCGGGGCGGCTGCGGCGGCACCTGCTGCCGCTGATGCCGTGGGCGGTCGAGCGTCTCCGCCCCCGGCCGTGTCGCCTGCTGCTCTCGACGAGCTCGGCGGTGATGAAGTCGATCCGCCCGCCCGACGGCGCGGTGCACGTGTGCTACTGCCATAGTCCGGCCCGCTACGCCTGGGACCAGGCGGCGGACTACGCGGTGGGGCGGGGCGGACTCGTCCGGCGGGCTGGACTGGCCGTCGTCGGGCCGCGGTTCCGGCGCTGGGATCGCCGGACCGCGAGCCGCGTGCACGTCCTCGTCGCCAACAGCCGGCACACCGCGGACCGGATCCGCCGGTGCTGGGGCCGCGACGCCCGCGTCGTCGCGCCGCCGGTGCGCACGGACCGCTTCACTCCGGGCTCCGGCCCGCGGGAGTCGTGGTTCCTCGTGGTCGCCGCCCTCGAGCCGTACAAGCGCACCGATCTCGCGATCGAGGCGGCGCTGCGGCTGGGCGTGCCGCTGAGGATCGTGGGCGACGGATCGCAGCGCGAGGCGCTCGCGCAGCGGGCCCGCGAGGGGCGCCGGCGCGGCGCGACGATCGACCTGCTCGGGCGGGTGGACGACGACGAGCTGCAGGCGCTCTACCGCACCGCGGCCGGCCTCGTGTTCCCGCAGGTCGAGGACTTCGGCATCGTGCCGGTCGAGGCGCTGGCGTGCGGCTGTCCGGTGGTCGCGGTCGGCCGCGGCGGAGCGCTCGACACCGTCGACGAGTCGGTGGGCACGCTCGCGGGCGAGCAGACGGTCGACGCGATCGCGGACGGGATGCGCCGCCTGCTCGAGCGGCCGCCGGATCCGGCGGCGTGCCGGGCGCGGGCGGAGCGATTCTCGGGGCCCCGCTTCGACGCGGCGATGGACGCGGTGGTGGCCGACGCGCTGGCGACGTACGGCACGGGCACCGACTGACGTACGCCGGGCGGGCGCGATCGCCCGGGCGGGAGGCCGCGGCGGTGGTCGTGGCCGCGGCGGGCTCAGCCGTCGAGCTGCCGCGGGGTCAGCGACACGCCTCGGAGCTCCACCGCGGGGGCGGGATCGCCGTCGGACTGGACCATGTCCGCCCCGACGACCTTGCCGACGTAGAGCCGGTGGTCGGCCTCCAGGTCGACGTGCCGCACCAACCGGCAGTCGTAGTACAGCAGCGAGCGGTCCGGCACCGGGGCGCCGCCCACCGCGTCGAAGTGCGGGATCGTGATGAACGGGTCCTCGCCGCGATCGAGGGGGCCGGCGAACCGGCGCGAGAGCACCCGGTCGTCGGCCGGGATCTGGCAGAGGGCGAACGCGCGGGCGTCGCGGATGATCGGCTCGATCGGCAGGCCGGTGGCGATGGACACCATCACCAGCGGCGGCTTGCGGGAGCACGGCTGCACCCAGCGGGTCAGGATCCCGCACCGCATTCCGTCGTGGGCCGCCGTGAGCACGAACAGTCCGGTGGGGATCCGGGAGAAGAGCTCCTCGAGCTTGGCGGCGGTCGGTCGCTGCATCACGGGGCCTCGCGGGGGTGGGACGAGCGGTCCGCGGGGCAGGAGCGGCGCGGCTCGGGGATCGTCTGTGGATGAAACGTGGACGCGGGCGGCGCCCCCTCGACCTGCCGGTGGGGCGGGGCCTTCACATTATGAACGCGGTCACCGGGATCTCAAGCCTCGTTCGGGCAGGGACTTGACGAACCTCGTCCACAGGATGTGCGGGGTGCGTTCGGGATTCGACGGGCGCGAATGTGCTCAAGTGTGGGGCGATGTGTTGTCGAGTGGGGGAGCGTGGGGTACCTTCACCTTCGTCGCGGACATGGGCTCCGCGAGGAACCCTCGCGAGGAACACATGCGTGCTGTTCACCGGCGAGTACGAGCACTCGATCGACGCGAAGCAGCGGATGGCCATCCCGTCCGAGCTTCGGACGGTGCTCGACCCGGCCGTGCATGGCGAGGGCTTCTACGCGACACCCGGCCTGAACGGAGCCCTGTGGCTCTGGCCCAGCCGGACCTTCGAGGAGCTCGTGAACACCATGGACGCCTCGCTCCTGCCCGAGGACGAGGTGGCCGAGTTCGACGACTTCTTCTTCTCGCAGGCGGCACGCCTGGAGATCGACTCGGCGGGCCGGGTGCGGCTGCCGGAGCGGCTGCTGAGGGGCGCCGGGATCGAGCGGAACGTCACGATCCTCGGGGTGCGCGATCACCTCGAGCTTCGCGACCCGGACGACTGGGCAACGCTCCTGGAGGAGAAGCGTCGCTCGCAGGGGGACGTGATGCGGCGGGCCCGGCTCGCGATGGCGCGACGCCGCGGCCAGCCCGCGGACGGTGGCCCGGGACCGACGGGCGACTGACGAACGACACGGCGGACCGCACGGACGCGGGCATGCCACGCGGGGAGCGGCCGGGCACGGATGGACTCGTCCCGGACTCCCACCCCGCACGAATCGAGGGCAGCCGCACGGACGCGGACGCCCACCCGGACCGCATCGCGGTCCACCCCGGCGCACGGGATCACCGGCGGCCGGCGAGGATCGGGAGCTCGGCGTCCCCGGACGCCGACGGCATCGGAGCTCCCGACCGGCGCCACGGACGTGCCGCTTCGATCCCCGGCCACCACGCCGGACCACGGACGGTCCGGTAGAGGTCTCGACCGCCGTCCGGCCCGGATTCGGAGCACCGGGTCGGACGGCGGGCGGGCCGTCCTGCGGGACGCGGGGCGAAGGGGGGGGCGACGTGGCGGGACGCGGGTCCCGCCGAGGAGGAGGAGGAGCCGGGAGGGAAGGGTCCGGGGGAGAAGGACACGCTGCCGCCGGGATCGCGCGAGCGCGACCGGAGGCATTCCCAGGACGAGGGCAGGATGCCCGCATCGTCACTCCATGCCGCCCTTCGACGCGGCCCACCACGCGTCGCGGGGCATTCGGTCCGCCGTCGGGCGGACGACATCTCGAGTCCGGGCGGATCGCGGAATGCCGGAGCGGCGGCGGCGCGACTGACGACGACGATCGCCCGTCGATCGGAGTCGAGCGTCGTCGACGGGAACGTCGCCGCAAGCGGGCGTCGAGACGGGTTCAGCGACCGTTCGTGGTACCGGTCTTGGGGCGGATGCTGCCCACCACGGCTTCGGGGCGCTGCACGGCGATCTGGTCCGCGACCTCGCGGCGATGGACCTCGACCTCGCGGGGGAAGTCGAATGCGATCCGCACTCGATCACCCTTGATCGAAGCGATTCGAACAACGCCCTGCGGGTTCGCGGGGTCGCCGATCACGACCTCTTCGCCTTCTCGTCGGGTGATCACCAGCATCAGCGGACCTCCTGCCCTGCCTGCGGGGGCGTGGCGTCTGGCGCACACGCCTCGAGCCGACCGTGGCTCTCCCAGCCTATCCCGGCGACCGGGACGCGGAAATGCAGTCTAGCGCGAAATCGGCGTGTCTCGGACGCTCGACGGGCTTATCCGGACTTCATCCACCGCGCGCCCACACCGTTCGCGAGACGGTCGAGGTTCTCGGACCTTCGGATCGGGCAAGTGCCGTCGTGGCAACGAGTTGGGGCTCGCTCGCGGCCGCGGTCGGTGGTCCGGAACGCGTCGGCTCGGGAAAGAGCGGCTCGCGAGCCCGCCGCTCGCGGCCCGGAAGCCAGCGGACCCAAGTCGGCGGCTCGGGAGCCCGCGGTCCGGGAGCCGGCGGCCCGGCAGTGGACGGCCCCGGACTCGGCGGCCCCGGACTCGGCGGTCCGGGAGTCGGCAGCGATCAGCTCGTCGCCTCGACCCCTCGCACCTCCGGGACGTGATCGCGGAGCTGCCGTTCGATGCCCGCCTGCAGCGTGATGTGGCTGGACGGGCAGCCGACGCACGCGCCGTGCAGTCGCACCACGACGACGCCGTCCTCCCGGACGTCGACGAGCTCGAGGTCGCCGCCGTCCATCTGGATCGCGGGCCGGATCATCTCGAGCACCGAGGCCACGCGATCGCGAAGCGGCGCCTCGGCGCCGCTGCTCGTCGTCGCGTTGGGTGCGGCCGGTGCGTTCGGCCGCCGGTGGTCGTCGGTGGGCGTGGTGGCCACGGAAGAGACTCCAGCCGAATGGTCATGGTAGGGGGGCTCCGACGGAGATGTCGACACCTCCACCGGCAGCCGGCTCCGGTGACGCTGCCGGCGCCGTTTTCCCTCTCTCGTGCCTCGGCGCCGGCTCCCCCCGGCTCCCCCCGGCGGCCGTCCGCCGGAGCAGGACCGCCGGCGGGTGAGCGGACGGGCGGGGCGCGGGGGCATGGCGACGCGGATGCGATCGCCTCCCGGCCGTAGACTTCGTGGATGCGAGCGATCGTTCCGTGTCGGCGTCTGGTCACCGGCCTTCGCGCGGGCGGCACCGCCGCCGCCCTCGTCGTCGGGGCATGTCTGCTCGCCGCTCCGGTGGGCTGCGCCGCCCGGCCGGTCACCGACCCCGCGGCCGAGCTCGCCGACGCCGGCACGCTGCCCGACCGCCGCGTGCTGGCGATCGAGGCGATCCCGATCGGGGCCGAGGCCACCGACGCCGAGTTCGCCGCCCTCGAGCGACTGATCCACGCCTCGGGGATCACGCCGCGGGAGCGGGTCGCCGCCGCCCGCCGGCTCGCCGCGCTCGATCGCGAGCGGGCGATGACGGTGCTGCGCCGCGAGCTGCCGAACCTCGGCGCCCTCGGCGGGCTCCGGGCGCTCTGCGAGCTGGTGGGGGAGCAGGGCTGGGTCGAGCTCACCCCGGCGCTCGTCTCGAGCTGGGCCCGCCCCGTGCCCGACGCCACGCTGCCCGACCTGGAGCGACCCGAGGCGCTCGCGATCGCCGCCCTGCACGGGCCGGACCGCCGCGTGCCCGTCGTCTTCGAGGTGCTCGCGAGCGACTGGGGCGACTCGGCCGCCCTCCGGACGCGGGCCTGGGAGCTGCTCCACCGGCTCGGCGAGCGCGACCGGCTCGCGACGCTCGTCGCGGCGTGGGAGCCGAGCGGCGATGCGGCGACCGACTCGATGATGGCCGATCTCGCCGCCGGCTGGCGCGAGCTCGGCGTCCTGCCGCACAACCGGGAGGAGATGCTCTGGCTCCGGCGCCTGCGGGAGCCCGCGCGGGCGGGCTTCTGGTCCGAGGCCCGCACCGCCCTCGCGCAGCTGGCCGAGGATCGCCGGCTCGGACTCGAGCTGCGGGACGTCCCGGTCGTCGTCTCCGCCGCCCGTCACCGTCCGGCGCTGCTGGACGCTCCGGTCGCCGAGCTCGAGGCCGCGCTCGCCGAGCGGCTCCGCGGCGTGCGCCGCGTGACGCGGGCCGACGTCCGGCGCGGGACCGGCGAGGACCGGCTCGTCCACTGGCGGGGCCGGCTGAGCTGGGGCGACCTCGCGGCGATGCACCTGGCGCTCGACGCGTTCGACGTGCCGGCGGTGCGGCGCCACGTCTTCGACTACGCCGATCGCGACCGGGCCGACCGCGGCACCGAGTACGGCGGCGTGATCGCGCTCGACGAGCGCGGTCGCTACGAGATCCTGGAGTTCCCGCCGCGGATGCGGGTCAGCGACCGGCGATTCGTCGCCTCGCAGGCGATGCTCGACGCCGCCTACACCGCCCTCTTCCACTTCCACCTGCACGTGCAGGAGCCCCGCAACGGCGACTATGCCGGGCCCGGCTTCGGCGACCGCGCGTACGCCGACAGCCTCCGGGCCAACTGCCTGGTCCTGACGAGCCTGTCGGAGGACGAGCTCAACGTCGACTGGTACCGCCACGGCCGCGTCGCGGTGGACCTGGGCACCGTCCGCCGGCCCGGGACGAGCTGAGTCGCGACTCGTCCCGCCGTCTCGGCCCATCGGCCCGCGGCCGTCGCCGCGTGTCGCCTCGGCGGCCGTCTCGCCGCCCGCATCCCCGGACGTCGCATGCAGCTGCTCCCGATCCTCCTGGTCCTCCCGATCCTGTTCGCGGACGGGGTCGCGCTGCCCGGCGGGCCGCCGGCTCCGGAGGCGGCGACGCCGCTGCGGGCGATCGCCCTGCCGGCGGCGATCGTGCTCGCGGCGTGGGTCGCGGTCCGGATCCTGCTGCGGGGACTCGACCGCACCCGCCGCGGAATCTGGCTCGCCCGCGCCGACCGCGCCCTCGGCCTCGCGCGGCTGGCGATCCTGGCCGCGGGCGCCTGGAGCATCCTGTCCGACGGCTGGCTCGCCTGGGTGCGGGGCGCCGTGGGCGACCTGGTGCTCGCCGACGAGCTGCTCGCCCTCGCCCCCGTGGTGGCGGGCCTCTGCGGCACGTGGGCGGTGCAGCACGCGCTCGAGACCCGGGTGCGGGACGCCATGCGGCTGCGCCGCCTGGACGAGGGGCGCCCGATCTGGCCCACTCCGTCGCGTCCACGGTTCGTCATCGGCCAGCTGCGGCTGCAGCTCGGCCTGCTCGGCGTCCCGATCCTCCTCGTCCTCGGTCTGGCCGAGGCCGCCCGCATGGCGGTGGATGCCGCGGGCGGCGCCGTCCCGTCGTGGACCGCCGACGCCGCGAGCCTCGGGGCGGCCGCCCTGGTGTTCTCGCTTGCGCCGCTCGCCATGCGGCTGGTGCTGCCGATCGCGCCGATGCCCGCGGGCACGGTGCGGGAGGACATGGTGAGCATGTGCCGGCGACTCGGCGTCCGCGTCGGCGACGTGATGCTCTGGCGCACCGACGGCACGCTCGTCAACGCCGCGGTGGTCGGCGTGATCCCGTCGGTGCGCTACGTGCTGCTGACCGACGCGATGGTCGAGCAGGTGCCGCGCCCGGCGCTGCGGGCGGTGATCGCCCACGAGCTGGCCCACGTGCACCACCGGCACGTCCCGTGGCTGGTCGCGACGCTGGCGGGCATGCTGAGCCTCGCGGGGGCCGCGGCGGCGGCGCCGGCGACGGCGCTGGTGGCCGACGGGCACGCCCCGCAGG
Organism: uncultured Isosphaeraceae bacterium; assembly: GCA_964385045.1. Taxonomy (GTDB): domain Bacteria; phylum Planctomycetota; class Phycisphaerae; order Phycisphaerales; family SM1A02; genus CAYLNM01. Next base: position 13,033 of record CAYLNM010000014.1, on the reverse strand, counting down.
GGGCGCTCGTCGGCTGGACGGTCGGGCTGGCGGGGCTCGCGGCGCTGGCCGCGGTGGGGATCGCCTTCGGCTGGGTCTCGCGGCGGTACGAGCGGCAGGCCGACACCTACGCGGTGCAGGCGATGAGCCGCGAGCCGCACTGGGCCCGGCCGGGCGGACCGGAGCCCGCGGCCTCGCTCGCGGTGCCCGCGGCGGGGGCGGTGCGGCCGCCGACCTTCCTCACGGTCGGGGACCTGCGGGTGGACGCGCGGGACCGGGGCGAGGCCGGGGACGCGGAGGCCTCGGACGCGGGTGACGGGGCGGCGGGTGACCGCGCGGCGGATGACGGGGCGGTCGAGCCCGGCGACCCGGGCGGACCGACCGACGACACGGGGGCGGGGGCGGATGCCGCGGCGGACGCCGGGAGGACGACGTCTGCCACCGGTGCGATCCCGGAGGCGGCGACGTCGCTGGCCGCCGCGGATGCGATCCGGGATGCGGCGGCGACGCCGGCCACCGCGGATGCGTCCTCCGTGTCGTCTGACGCCCCGGGCGGGACCGTTCCGGGAACGAGCCCGAGCCCGGACGCCGCCGGCCGCGTCCGCCCCGAGGCGGTGCTGGCCATGAACGCCGCCCTCGGCGCGACCGCGGCCCTCAACGGCGTCGATCCGCGGCGGCGCAGCTGGCGTCACGGCTCGATCGCGTGGCGGCAGCGCTACCTCGCCGACCTCGTCGGCGAGCCGGTCGATGCGCTGCCGATCGACCGCCTGATGCGCCGCCTCAAGATGGGGGCGGCGGCGGTGCTGCTCGCGGGCGTCGGGGCGACGGCGGCGGTGGACGCGTGGGAGGACGCGGTGTACGAGTCGCGGCGGGGGGCGATCACCGGCGGCGAGGCCGACGGTCCACGCAGCCCGATCGCCCCGCTGCTCGAGTTCCCCGTCGCCCGGCCCGAGACGGATCGGCGGCGGCGGGCGCCGGGGACGGAGGACGGGACATGAGCGGCGAGCGTGGCGGGGGGGCGGCCGGATCGGCCGGGGCGACCGAGGCGACCGAGGCGACCGAGGCGGCCGGGACGGCCCGCGGTCGGGCGGCGGCGGCCCTCGAGTCCCGAGCCCCCACGGGCCTGCCCTTCACGAAGATGCACGGGCTCGGCAACGACTACGTGTTCGTCGATGGCCACGAGACGACGGTGGACGATCCGGCGGCGCTCGCCCGCCGCGTGTCGGACCGCCGCCGCGGGATCGGCTCCGACGGCCTCATCCTGCTGCTGCCGCCGGAGGAGGGCGGGGACGTCCGGATGCGGATGTTCAACGCCGACGGCAGCGAGGCCGAGATGTGCGGCAACGGGATCCGCTGCCTCGCCCGCATGGCGGTCGAACGCGGGCGCGCGACCTCGGACACGGTGCGGGTGGAGACGGCGGCGGGGCCGCGCCGCGCCCGGTGTCGGCGGGGGCCGGACGACCGCGTCGCGAGCGTCACCGTCGACATGGGCGAGCCGGCGTTCGGCCCCCGGGCGGTGGGTGCGATCACGGCTCCGGCGGCGGGACGCGGCGCGAGCGACGCGGGCCCGGCCGCGGCCCCGGACATGGGCGTCGCGCCGGCCGGGACGGCGGCGGGGGCCGCGGGGGGGGCGGCGACCGAGCCCGCGGGGGAGCCCGGCGGTCCGGTCCGGCTGCTGCCGGCCGTGGAGGCGCCCGCGAGCTCGTGGTGGCTCGTCTCGATGGGCAATCCGCACGCCGTCGCCTTCGTCCCCGACGCCCATGCGCTGTCGCTGGAGACGATCGGCCCCGCGGTGGAGTCGCACCCCGCGTTCCCGGCCCGCCTCAACGTGCATCTCGCGACGGTGCGCGACCGCGGTCACCTCGTGGTGCGCACCTGGGAGCGGGGCAGCGGCGCGACCGACGCGTGCGGCACCGGGGCCTGCGCGGTCGCGGTCGCGGCGGCGCGGGCGGGGCTCGCGGATCGCGCGGTGCGGGTCACGCTGCCGGGCGGCGACCTCGACGTCCGGTGGCGTCCCGACGGCGGGGTCGACATGACCGGTCCCGCGGTGGAGTCCTTCCGCGGCGTGTACGCCCCCGCCTGACCGTCAGGTCCCGGCGGGTCCCCTGCTCGGCCCGCGGGCGAGGGCGAGCTCGAGGGCGTTCGCCGCGTCGTGCAGCAGCACCCGACCGAGCGGCGTGGGCTCGGCGTCCATCGCCAGGGCGTTGTGCAGCAGGGTCTGGGCGTAGTGCTCGTCCTCGGGCGAGCCCGCGAGCAGGAAGACGTGGATCGCCCACGGCCGGTTGGTCGCGTTGTCGGGCTGGGTGTTGGCCAGGTGCCAGGCCCGCACCTCGTCGAGTCGCGCGGCCCAGTCGGCCCGCCCCCGGTCGCGGGCGAGCCACCACAGGGCGTGCATCGCCGCCAGATCGGCGTCGGTCCAGACCTCGATCGCCCGGTAGCGGTCGCGGGGCAGGAGCGAGCCGTTCGACGCCGCGGGGCCCACGTCGGGGGGGCGAGCGGCCGGGTCGGCGGCGGCGAGGACCGCGTCGACGTCCACGCCGCGGTCGGCCCGCGCCCACCACAGCGCCCGCTCGCCGTCGGCGGGGGCGAGCTCGGCCGGGGCGGTGGCGATGTCCTGCGCGTCCTGCGCGTCCGGGGCGTCCCGGGCATCCCCGGCGTCCGAGGGCGCGGCCGTCCCGGGTCCGGCGCCGGAGCCCGCGGCCGCGCCGGCGTCGGGCCCGTCGGGGCGGGACCGCCCGCCCAGGCAGGCCGCCCGCACCGCCGCCTCGAGGTCGCCCGCCGCGAGCGGGGCTCCCGCCTCGGGAAGCGGTCCGCCCACGTGGCGGAGATGGCGGATCCAGGTGGGCAGGTCGAAGCGCATGGCGGGTGGACCGGAGCGGGACGGGTGCCGGACGGGCGGCGGGTGCGGGCCGGGGCGAGCACCCGTGAGGCGGGTCGCGCGGGAGGGACGAGAGGGCGCGATTCCCGTGCACGGCGCTTCCGCCGCCCCGCCGGGAGGGATAGCGTACGCACGATGAAGGGTGGGCTCGGAACGCGTCGGACCCGGATGCTCGCACGGCGATGCGTCGCCTGCGGATGCGCCGTCCCCGCCACCGGCTCGATGCTGCCGGCGTGCCTCGCCTGCGGCTGCGACTTCCAGGATCGCCCGCCCCGCAGCTACGCCGAGATGGAGGGGCTCGTCCCCGTGATCGAGGTCGAGCGCTCGGCCGCGACCGCGCTCGAGCGCCGGCCGGCCGACGAGTCGACCGAGGCGTCGGTCGACGACGGCGGGCGCCGCGCGGTGGCCCGCATGCGCCGGCGGTGGGCGGTCGTGGTGCTCCTGATGACGCTCGCGGCCGCGGCCCTGCTGGCCCTCGCCGCCCAGGCGGCGCCCTGACCCGACGGGCCCGGAGGCCGGGGCCCGGACTGCTACGATCGGGTGATGACCACCACCCAGTCCGCCGCTCCCGTGCTCGAGGCCGTCGACGCCGGCCTCGAGGCATCGCTCGATCGCCTCCGCGAGCTCCTCTCGATCCCCAGCGTGTCGACCGATCCGGCGTTCGCCGGCGACGTCCGCCGCGCCGCCGAGTGGTGCGCGTCCCAGCTCGCCGACATCGGCTTCGCGTCGGCGGTGCTCGACACCACCGGCCACCCGATCGTCTACGCCGAGGCCGGGCCGGAGGGCGCGCCGACCGTCCTGTACTACGGCCACTACGACGTGCAGCCGCCGGACCCGGTGGAGCTCTGGGACAGCCCGCCCTTCGAGCCGCAGGTGGTCGAGGCCGAGCACGGCCGCCGGATCGTGGCCCGCGGCGCGGTCGACGACAAGGGCCAGCTGATGACCTTCATCGAGGCCTTCCGGGCGTGGAAGCAGGTCCACGGCGACTTCCCGGTGCGGATCAAGGTGATGCTCGAGGGCGAGGAGGAGTCGGGCAGCCCGAGCCTCGAGCCCTTCCTCGAGGCCGAGCGCGAGCGGCTCGCGGCCGATGCGTGCGTGGTGTGCGACACCGGCATGTGGGACGTCGACACGCCCGCGATCACCTACATGCTCCGCGGCCTCGTGTACCTGCAGGTCACGGTGCACGGCCCCTCGCACGACCTGCACTCGGGCATGTACGGCGGCTCGGTGCCGAACCCGAACAACGTGCTCGCCCGCATCCTCGCCCGGCTCCACGACGAGTCGGGGCGCGTGCAGGTGCCCGGCTTCTACGACGACGTCCGCGAGCTCTCGCCCGAGGAGAAGGCGGCCTGGGACGCCCTCGGCTTCGACGAGGTCGGCTTCCTCGCCGGCGCCGGCATCGGGCCCGACGGCGGCATGGGCGAGGCGGGCCGCTCGGTGCTGGAGCAGGTCTGGTCGCGGCCCACGTGCGACGTCAACGGCATGTGGGGCGGCTACACGGGCCGGGGGGCCAAGACGGTGATCCCGGCCGAGGCCTCGGCGAAGATCTCCTGCCGGCTGGTGGCCGAGCAGGACGCCCGCGCGATCCGCCAGTCGCTCGAGCAGTTCATTCGCGACCAGGTGCCCGCCGGCTGCCGGGTGGAGTTCGAGCACTTCGGCTGCGACGACGCGATCCGCGTCCCGACGGAGTCGGGGTGGCTCTCCGCGGCGGCGGCGGGCCTCGAGGACGTCTACGGCCGCACGGCGGCGCTCATCGGCACCGGCGGCTCGATCCCCGTGGTGGGGATGTTCCAGGACGTCCTCGGGATCGACTCGCTGCTCGTGGGCTTCGGCCTCGACGACGACCGCATGCACTCGCCCAACGAGAAGTTCGAGGTGCGATGCTTCCACGGCGGCATCCGCTCGCACGCGGCGATCCTCGCCCGCTTCGCGGAGATGGCGGGGGGCTGAGTCCGCGGGCCGGGCTCCCGGCCCCGCGTCCCGCGGAGGCGTGGACGGGCGGGCCGGGGCCGAGCGGGTGCGGAGCCGGAGTGGCGCCGGAGCCGGAGCCGGAGCCGGAGCCGGAGCCGGAGCCGGAGCCGGAGCCGGAGCCGGAG
>CAYLNM010000014.1:0-7980 GCA_964385045.1 uncultured Isosphaeraceae bacterium | reverse complement strand
CCGGTGCCGGGTCGGGTCCTGCGGCCTGCGCCGGTCGCGTCGGCCGCGCCGCCGGTGCCGCTCGGGCGGCGCCCGGGAGGCGGCGAAGCCGGGGTGCCGGGTGGATCCCGGGCGTCTTCGACTCGATGCATGACCTCGACGGATCGCCGGGCCCGGGGCCCGCGCGCACGCCATCGAGGAGCCGAATCATGCGTCACCCGCTCGTCACCCTGTCGCTCGTCGCCGCGGCCGCCGCCTTCTCGACCGGCTGCGCCACCACGAGCGAGTCCATCACCTTCCAGGACGACGGCACGCCGCGCCACGAGCACGGCTGGCAGGACTGGTGGAACTATCAGTTCGTCTACCACCCGAACGACCAGGTGTACTTCGAGCCGTACAGCGGCACCTACCACTGGTTCGCCGACGGCACCTGGCGGACCGGCGAGGAGCTGCCGGCCACGCTCAACCCGGAGCCCCGCCTCGCGCAGGTCGTCTTCCTGCAGGAGGACGAGTTCCCGTGGGGTCAGCACAACACCAACAGCTTCGCCCACGCCCCGCGGAAGCCCTTCCGCCCGGCGAACCACGACGCCGTCGCCTTCGCGCGGGTGAACGGCTGGCTGCTGCCGACGAACGACGGCGAGGCGTTCGCCACCGTCTCGACCGAGAACGATCGTCCCGACTGATCGCGGTCGCGGACGCGACACGACGGGATCCGTCCGCGGGCCTCGGGCCGCGGCGGGCGGGTCCCGATCACGACGAGCGCGGGTCATCGGCGGAGCCGGGGCCCGCTTCGTCGTGCGCGCGGGGGCCGGGGCGGCGTGACGGCGTGGCGGCGTGGCGGCGCCACGGCGCGGCGGCGCCCCGGCGGGCACGCGGGAGGTCACCGCCGGCCGTCAGTCCCCGTGCCGCTGCCGCAGCCGGGTGGACGTACGGAGCAGCAGCTGCACCCGCTCGAACTCGTCGAGCACCTCGCGGAGCACCTCCCGCACCGGATCCTCCGGCGGCGGGGCGGGCACGAAGTCGTCGCCGAGGGCCTTGCGGGCCATCGAGCGGTAGCGGCTGAGCGTGCGGTCGCCGAAGCGGCTGACCGGCTCGAAGTCCTCGGCCATGAACCAGGTCACCGGGACCCGGAAGCCGGCGTTGATCTGCGCCGGCACGATGAGGTCGGCGTGCTCCTCGGCCCGCGGGATGAACCGCAGGTCGATCCGCGGGCTCGCCTCGGCGATCCGCTGCATCGCCGCCCCCTGCAGGGCGCAGTCGCCGCACCAGGTGCCGGTGAGGCACAGGATCTTCATGTCGCGCACGAAGCCGGCGACGAGGGCCTGCTGGCGGTCGTCGAGGGCGAGGCGGCCGTGGCGGTCGTCCCACTGCGGCCGGTGGCCGTGGGGCTCGCCGGAGGCGACGAAGCTCGCGTAGTCGACGCCCTGCTCGAACTTGGTGCGAAGGAACGCCTCGGTGAGGTGCATCGGCGGGCTCCGGGGGATTCGGGGCGGGAGGGAGAGCGAAGGGCGGAGGGGCCGCGATGAGCAGCGGGCTGCCTGGACGGTGGTCGGCCGGACGGCTGGCCGGCCGGGCGCCGGGCGGTGGGCCAGCGCCGGGAGGCTCAGTCGCCGTGCTTCTGGCGCAGGCGGCCGGAGAGCCGGAGCAGCAGCTGCACGCGCTCGAACTCGTCGAGCCAGTCCTGCAGCGAGCCGGCGAGCTCGTCGTCCGGCACCGGGGCCCCGGGCAGCGGGCACGCCCCGCCGAGCTGCTTGGCGGCCATCGCCCGGTAGCGGGTGAGGGTGCGGTCGCCGTAGGCGGAGACCGGCTCGAAGTCCTCGGCCATGAAGACGGCCACCGGCACGCGGGCGCCGGCGTTGATCGTGAAGGCCGCCGCGAGCCGCTCGTGCTCGTCGCGGTCGACCCATCGCAGGTCGATCCGGTCGGAGCCGTCGGCGATCGCCTGGATCAGCGGGCCCTGCTGCGCGCAGTCGCCGCACCAGATGCCGCTGATCACCAGCACCTTCATCTCGCGCTGGAAGCCCGACACCAGCGACCGCTGGGCCTCGGTGAGGCCGATCTGCTCGCCGATGCGCCGCCACGGCTCGGCGCGGGCCGGATCGGTCGCGAGGTAGGTGGCGTAGTCGAGGCCGTGCTCGAAGGAGGAGGCGAGCTGCTGGGCGTTGAACACGGGCGATGGCTCCGGGCGGGAACGGCCGGCGGCGACGCGGGAGGCGGGTCGGCCGGGCGGGGGCAACGGTAGTCGCGCCGCGGCGGTGCGGCATCCCGTCCGTGCCGGCGGGGGGGCCGGCGGTCCGCCGCGCCGCGCGGCGGGTCGGTCGGCGGCACCGCGCGGCGGGTCAGTCCTCGTCGCCGGTCGCGGTCGGGGCCGCGTCGTCGCTGCCGGGCTCGGGGCCGAGCCCCTCGAGCAGCGGCCCGAGGTGCTCGCGGTACCGCTCGGCCCGTCCGAGGGCGCGACGGTGCACCGGCTCGTCGACCTGTCCGACGGACGCGGTGGCCACGTCGCGGCGCCGCTCGTGGTGCCGCAGGCACGCCTCGTCGAAGGGCAGCCCCGCGCGGGCGAGGATGCGGCGGAGCTCGCGCTCGGGATCGTCGACGAGGTCCTCGTAGCGGACCGACAGCAGCCGGTCGCCGAGGATCCGCCGCCAGTGGGCCATGTGCCGCTCCTGGGCCCGCACGTTCCAGCCGCAGTCGGCGAGGTCCGACGCCCACGGCAGCATGGTGGGCACGAGGTCCTGCATCCACGCCGAGAGCCCGGCGTCCACGCGATGGCGGTGCACGTGCACGACCGTCGCGCCGGGCAGCAGCCGGTCGATCGCCCCGAGGTGCTGGGCCGCGTACAGGCTCTTGTCGACGAGCACGTCGGCGTCGCGGCCGGCGGCGCCGGCGGAGTTGCGGAGGCGGTCGTGGTAGGCGGAGGCGAGCCGGTCGAGGGCCACCGCGTCGAGGCGGGTCCAGCCGTCGGGGTAGCGGACGCCGGTGAGCTCCCGCACCCGCCGGATCGCCGTGCCCAGGTGGGGCACCTCGCCGGTGCCGTGCACGCGCGGATGGGCGTCGAGCATCGTCTCGAGGAGCGTCGAGCCGGAGCGGGGCAGGCCGACGATCAGGATCACGCCGCGGGCGGGCACGCTCGCCTGCGGCAGCGCGGGCTGCCGCTCGGCCGAGAACGTCCGGCGGATCGCCTCGAGCGAGCGCTCGGTGCCCGCGCGATCGAAGCGGACCCGCAGCAGCTCGTTGGCTTCGTGGAGTCGCCGCATCGCCTCGTCGACGTCACCCCGGCGGTCGGCGCGCCGGCCGAGGAGGAAGAGCATCTGACGCCGCAGCCCGGCGGGCGCCTGCTCGAGGCCGAGCACGCGCCGGGCGGTGGCGACGATCTCGGCGTCGTCGGCGACGCCGGCCGCCTCGAGCAGATGGGCGCGAACGGCCGCGGCCGCGAGCGGGTCCTCGCCCTCGGGCGTCCGCAGCCGGTCGAGCACCCGGCCCGCCTCGTCGAAGCGGCGGCGTCGGACGAGGATCTCGGCCTTGAGGGTGCCCGCGCCGAGGTGGTCGCGCTCGAGCCGCAGCGCGGCGTCGCAGGCCGCGATCGCGCCGTCGTAGTCGGCGAGTCGCATCAGTCCGAGGGCGAGCTCGTGGTGCCGGGCCGGATCCTTCGGCGCGAGCTTCGCCGCCCGCTTGAGCGCCACGAGGGCCTCGTCGAGATCGCCGGTGTGCAGCTTCGCGCGGCCGAGGAGCCCGATCATGCCGACGTGCCGCGGCTGCTTCGCGAGCACGCGGCCGGCGAGATCGATGGCGTCGGCCACGTCGTTGGCCCGCAGGGCCCGCTCGGCCTCGGCCGCCATCTGCGCGACGGGATCGGGGCGGCGGCTCACGGTGCCGCCTCCCGCGGCGGGGCTTCTCGCGGCGGGGCCTCCCGCGGCGGGGCCTCCTGCGACGGGGCCTCCCGCGGCGGGGCTTCTCGCGGCGGGGCTTCCTGCGACGGCCCTTGCCGCGACGGGGCTTCCGGCGACGTGGCCGGCGGCTCCGGCTTGGTGCGGGCGCGGAGCTCGCGCAGGACGTCGAACGCCTCGAGCGGCGTCATGCGCTCGAGGCTCAGGCCACGGACGGTCTCGATCACCGGGTGCTCGGGCGCCGGCGCGGCGGCCGGATCGCCCGTCCCGGATAAGGGCTCCTCGGCGGTCCCGCGGGCGGACGGCGACTCCGCCGCGGCCGCCGCGCCCGCGACGCGGGTCGCGGAGGGCGGCGCGGTCCCCGGATCGTCACCCGCGCCGCCGAAGAGCCCGAGCTGCCCGCTCCCGCCGCCGGCCGCGGTCGTGCCGTCGCCCGCGAGCGGCACGTGGGCCTGCACCGCCAGCGACCGGAGCACCTCGCCCGCCCGCGCGACCGTCTCCCGCGGCAGCCCCGCGATGCGGGCGACGTGGATGCCGTAGCTGCCCGCGGCCCGGCCGGGGGCGATGCGGTGCAGGAAGATCACGTCGCCCTCCCACTCCCGCACCGCCACGTGCAGGTTCGTGACGCCGGGCAGGTGCTCGGCGAGGTCGGTGAGCTCGTGGTAGTGCGTGGCGAAGAGCGTGCGGCTCCCGCGGCCGTGCATCGTCTCGGCGATCGCCCACGCGAGGGCGAGGCCGTCGAGGGTGCTCGTGCCGCGGCCGATCTCGTCGAGCACGACGAGCGACCGCTCGGTGGCGTGGTGCAGGATCGCGGCGGTCTCGACCATCTCGACCATGAAGGTGGACTGGCCCTCGTGCAGCTCGTCCGACGCCCCGATCCGCGTGAAGATGCGGTCGGTGAGGCCGATCACGGCCCGCTCCGCCGGCACCCACGAGCCGACGTGGGCCAGCAGCGTGAGCAGCGCGACCTGCCGGATGTACGTCGACTTGCCGGCCATGTTGGGGCCGGTGATCAGGGCGAGCCGCGGCGGGACTCCGGCCTCCTCGTCGCCGCCGCGCCCGAGCGTGCAGTCGTTGGGCACGAAGCCCTCCCCGAGGCGGTCCTCGAGCACCGGGTGGCGGCCGCCGACGATCTCGACCACCGGCTCGTCCACGAGCTCGGGCCGCACCCAGCCGCGGCGGGCGGCGTGCTCGGCGAAGCCCAGCAGCACGTCGAGCTCGGCGACGAGCCCCGCGTAGTCGGCGAGCTCGCTCGCGGCCATCGCCGCGTCCGCGCACAGCTCGGCGAAGAGCAGCTGCTCCCGCTCGATCGCCCGCGACTCGGCGGACATGACCTTGTCCTCGAAGGTCTTGAGCTCGTCCGTGATGAAGCGCTCGGCGTTCTTGAGCGTCTGCTTGCGGTGGAAGCCGGCGGGCACGCGGTCGCGGTGGGCGGCGGTGACCTCGATGTAGTAGCCGAAGACCTTGTTGAAGCCGACCTTCAGCGAGCCGATCCCAGTCTCCTCGAGGAGCCGGGCCTGGTACTCGGCGAGCCACGCCGAGGCATCGCGCTGCAGCGACCGGGCCTCGTCGAGCTCGGCGTCCACGCCGTCGCGGAACAGCCCGCCCTCGCGGAGATGCGGCGGCGGCTCGGGCAGGCAGCGGGCGGCGATGTCGGCGGCCAGCGGCTCGAGGGCGGCGGCGAGGCCGTCGAGCCGCTCGCGCACGGCCGCGAGGGCGGGCGTCCTGCCGAGCGTCTCGCGGAGGGCGGCGAGCTGGCCCACCGAGACGCCGAGGGCGACGAGGTCGCGCGGCGTGGCCCGCCGCATCGCCACGCGGCCGGCGATGCGGGCGACGTCCTGCACCGGCCGGATCAGCTCCAGCAGCTCGCCCCGCAGCCGGTCGTCCGCGAGCAGGGCCGCCACCACCGTCTGCCGGGCCTCGATCGCGGCGCGGTCGGCGAGCGGATAGCACAGCCACTCGCGGAGCAGCCGCTTGCCCATCGGCGTCACGCAGCGGTGGATCGTCGCCAGCAGCGATCCGTCGGCCGACCCCGAGCGCATCGTCCGCTCGATCTCCAGGCTCGCGAGGCTCGCCCGGTCGAGGACGAGGCCGGCGGCGGGATCGACGCGGCGGGGCGGATCGAGGTGGGCGAGCGGGCGGGTGCCGGCGGCGGCGGCCGCGGCCCGCACCGCGGGGGCGGCGGGCGACGTCGAGCCGGGGGCGAGGCGGGCCGCGTCCGGCGACTGGGTGTCGAGCAGATAGCGGAGCAGGGCCCCGGCCGCGGCCACCGCGGGCGGGTCGCCGGCGAGGCCGAAGCCGTCGAGGGTGGCCACGCGGTAGTGCTCGCGGAGGGTCCGCTCGGCCTCGTCCGCCCGGAACGTCCACGCCGGACGCGGACTGAGGGCGAAGGAATGGACGGCGCGGGCCCGCTCGAGGGCGGGCGGGGGGCCGTCGGCATCGTCGTCCGCCGCGTGGACGACCTCGCTCGGGCCACGGCGGGCGAGCTCGTCGGCGAGGCGGTCGGCGGGGACGGTGACGATGGTGAAGGCCCCGGTCGAGACCTCGGCCGCGGCAATGGTGGCGGTGAGGGCGTCCGCCGCCGCCGGGTCGTCCGCCCCGCCGAGGACGACCGCGGCCACGAGGTTCGGGCGGCCCTCGTCGAGCAGCCCCTCGTCCACCAGCGTGCCCGGGGTCAGGACGCGGGTGACGGCGCGTTCCACCACCCCCTTGGCGTCCTTGGGGTCCTGGACCTGGTCGGCCACCGCGACGCGGAAGCCCCCGTCGATCATCCGCCGGAGGTAGCCCTCGAGGGCGTGGTGGGGGACCCCCGCCATCGGGGTGCCGCCGTTCCGCTTCGTCAGCGTGATCCCGAGGGCCCGGTGCGCGGTGACGGCGTCCTCGTCGAAGAGCTCGTAGAAATCGCCCATCCGGAAGAAGAGGACGCAGCCGGGGTGCTCCCGCTTGAAGCGGTCGTACTGCTGCATCGCGGGCGTGCGCTTCGTGCCGGCGGCCTTCTTCGGCCGCCGCTTCGACCGCTCGGCCGCGGCTTCGGCCAGGCCCGGGGCACTGTGGTTGGCTCGGGGCATGGGGAGGGATGCTACCGGCGCCCGGGGCGGGGGCCGGGAGGAGCGGCCAGAAGGCGACAGGCGGTCAGGAAGCGTCGTCTGCGGCCTCGAGCACCCGAACGTCCTCGAGATCGCGGGGTCTCCCGGCCGCCCGCTTGGCCGTGATCAGATCCTCGCGGCTGAGGACCGGAAACGGTTGGCCCTCATGGTCCATGATCTCTCGCCCATTCCACGCCGTCTCGAAGTCGAGGCCCGGCGTGCTGGTCTGGACGTCGATTCGCACCCGGTCCTTGAACACCGTGATCTCGTTGGCCAGCAGGGACTCGGGATCGATGAGTCCGGCGGTGCCGAGTCCGGCCTGCTGGAGCGCGTCGAGCAGACGTCTCGCGTTGGGCTCGGACGCCTCGATCAGGATGTCGAGGTCGAACGTCGCACGTGGGACACCATGCAGGACCGCCGCGATCCCCCCGATCACGACGTATCGCACGTCATTCGAGTTCAAGCACCTGAATACGGCCTGGAGTCGGTTCAGCACGGTCGAGGTCCGCGACCCGAGGGTTGTTGCGGAGGATGAGGTCCGTCATCTCGCACAGGAACTGCATCCGCTCCTCGAGAGACAACGAGCGGAACCAGCGGGCCTTGGCCTCCAGTGACTCCTCCGACCAGTCGTGGGAGATCCCGAATTCCATCCGAACATGATACGCCGATCTCGGCCGCGAGAGAACGCCTCCTCCGACCAGGTCCGCGCACGAAAACGGGGCCCCGCGTGGGGGCCCCGTGACGTGGAGCGGATGAGAATCGAACTCACAACCTCCTCGATGCGACCGAGGCGCTCTCCCAATTGAGCTACCGCCCCAAGGCTGGCCGGTCCGGGAATCGGGCGCGGCCCGTCCCCTGATCGGCGACGCGGAAGGGTAGCCTGAGCGATTTCGGACGTCAACGAACGGGATCGTCCGCGACGGCCCGCGGTGGGGGAGGTCCCGCCGGGGGGCCGATATCATCCGGAATTCGTCCGGATCCGCTGCCGATCCCACCCCGCCCGACCGGTTCCGCCCCCCACCGGCCCC
>CAYLNM010000013.1:0-54013 GCA_964385045.1 uncultured Isosphaeraceae bacterium | reverse complement strand
GCGCGACGACGCCCCGACCCGCGGAGAACCGCGTGCCGGGGCGTCGCCCACGTGGCGAGGGGGGGACTCGAACCCCCAACCTCAGGGTTATGAATCCTGCGCTCTAGCCGGTTGAGCTACCTCGCCGGAAGCGGGCGATGATACCGCGCCACCCGGCCGAGGCAACCGACGCGGAGCCGCCCCGGCGCACCCGACGCCGCCATCTCGCGACCTCGGGATTGCCTCTCGCCCACGAGTCGCGAGCATCGGGGCATGAGCATCTCCCTACGACGTCGCCGCCGCCGCGGCCGCCGCCCCCTCGCCGTCGCCACCACCGCGATCGCCGCGGCCGCCGCCCTCGCCCCGGCGCCCGCGGCCGAGGCCACGTGGTCCATCGTGATCACGGACGCCCGCACCAGGGAGGTCGCGGTCGGCACCGTGACGTGCCTCACCGGACTCGACCTCCTCGCGATCGTGCCGGTGGTGGTGGTGGGCGAGGGAGCCGCCGCGTGCCAGGCGGCCGGCGACTTCAACGGCGTCCGGCGGCCGATCATCGCCGCCGGACTCGAGCAGGACCGGGCACCCGCCGCGATCCTTCTGTCGCTCTCCGGCGTCGCGGGCCACGCGGCCCGTCAGTACGGGATCGTCGACACCGAGGGGGACGCGATCACGTTCACCGGCGACAGCACGCTCGCCTGGGCCGGGGGCGTGGTGGGCGGCGACGGCGACCTGACCTGGGCGATCCAGGGCAACATCCTCGTCGGGCCGTGCGTGGTCGACGAGATCGAGGCGGCGATGCTCGCCACCGGCGGCGACATGGCCGAGCGGCTGATGGCGGGCATGGAGGCGGCCCGCGACGCCGGCGGCGACGGGCGCTGCTCCTGCCCCGGCGACCCGACCGGATGCGGCTGCCCGCCCGCGAGCTTCGAGGCGAGCGGACGCATCGGCGGCATGATCGTGGCCCGCGTCGGCGACGCCGACGACCCCGCGTGTACCGCCGGCGGCTGCGCCGACGGCGACTCCTTCATGCGGCTGAACGTCGCCTTCCAGGGCTCGGGGGCCCCGGACCCGGTGGACCAGCTCCGCGAGCAGTTCGACGACTGGCGGGCAGCGAACGCGGACCGGATCGACGCCCTCGTCACCGAGGTGAGCGGACCGGCCGGCCTGCCCGCGAACGGCGCGAGCCTCGTCCGCCTGCGGGTCACGCCCCGCACCGCCTCCGGCGCGACGCCCGCCGTCCCCGCGACCGACCTGCTCGTCGAGCACGCCGAGGACTCGGCCGGGCTCGCCGCGATCGGCGAGCCGGTGGCCGAGGCCGACGGCACCTGGACCGTCGACCTGCTGGCGGGCGACGCCCCCGGGCTGGACCGCCTGCGGCTCGTCCTCGACGACGGCGAGCGGACCTACGAGCTCATGCCGCGGACCGAGCTCCGGCATCGCCGGCCGGGCGACGCGGACGGCAGCGGGGCGATCGACCTCGACGACCTGCTCGCGACCCTCGCCGCGTGGGGGCCGTGCCCGGGTCCGGAGACGGGATGCCCGGCCGACGCGAGCGGCGACGGGCAGGTGGGCCTCGACGACCTGCTGACGGTGCTCTCGAGCTTCGACTGAGCCGCACGGGGCGACCGTGTGCGTCCGCGGCCCGTCCGAGCGACGGCTCCCGGCCACCGCGCGGCGGTCGGCGCCCCGGGGGCGGCTCCGGACGAGCTCAGGCCGCGAGCATGCATGCCACCGCCCCGAGCGCCGCGAACGCCACCAGCAGCATCCACTGCTGGCGCGGCAGGAGCCGGGGGGCGGGAATGGGCCGGATCTCGTGCATGGCGGCGGCGCAGGCGGCGGGGGAGCGGGGTGGTGGAGCACCGGACCCTCCCAGCGTGCCCCACGTCCCCCCCGGGTCAAGCCCCGACCCCCACGCCAGCCGGCGAGTCGGCGGCGGTCCCGATGGATGCCGTCCGATACACTTGCCTGCCCGCCGCCCGACGGCGGCGGAACCGCGGATGAGGCCCCGAACCCCCGGCACGCCCGCCGGACGCCGGGGCCGACGCCGCATGCCCGCCGACCGACCGGCGCCCGGCCCCGTGCCGGACCGCCGGGCCCGGCGCCGCGGCCGTCCACCCGAGTCCCACCACCACCCGAGGCAGGGGAACCGATGTCCGACCCGACCGCCCTCCGTGACGCCGCCCGCAGCACTCTCGACACCCCGATGGGGCCGAGGACGATCTACCGCCTCGACGCGCTCGCGAAGCACGCCGACGTCGACCGGCTGCCCTACTGCATCAAGGTGCTCCTCGAGGCCTGCCTGCGGAACCAGGACGGCCACGTGATCTCCGAGGAGGACGTGGTCGCGGTCGCGCAGTGGAGCGCGACGGACGTGGGGGCGGTCGAGATCCCGTTCCGGCCCGGCCGCGTGGTGCTGCAGGACTTCACCGGCGTGCCCGCGGTGGTCGACCTCGCGTCGATGCGGGACGCGATGGTCCGCCTGACCGGCGACGAGGGCTCGGCCGACCGGGTGAACCCCCTCGTCCCGTGCGACCTCGTCATCGACCACTCGGTGCAGGTGGACGCCTTCGCCAGTGGCATGGCCCTGACGATCAACTCCCAGAAGGAGTTCGAGCGGAACGAGGAGCGGTACCGGTTCCTGAAGTGGGGTCAGCAGGCCTTCGACAACTTCAGCGTGGTGCCGCCGGCCACCGGCATCGTGCACCAGGTCAACCTCGAGTACCTCGCCAAGACGGTGTGGGACGGTCCCGGTCCCGACGGCGAGCCGACCCTGTACCCCGACTCGCTCGTGGGCACCGACTCGCACACCACCATGATCAACGGCCTCGGCGTCGTCGGCTGGGGCGTGGGCGGCATCGAGGCGGAGGCCGTGATGCTCGGCCAGCCGATCTACATGCTGCTGCCCGAGGTCGTCGGCTTCCGCCTGACCAACCGCCTGCCCGAGGGCGCGACCGCGACCGATCTCGTCCTCCGCGTCACCGAGATGCTCCGCCAGCACGGCGTGGTCGGGAAGTTCGTCGAGTTCTTCGGCCCGGGGCTCGCGGACATGCCGCTGGCCAATCGGGCGACGATCGCCAACATGGCCCCCGAGTACGGGGCGACGATCGGCTTCTTCCCGGTCGACGACCGCACCCTCGACTACATGCGGCTGACCAACCGCGACGAGACCCTCGTCGACACCGTCGAGGCCTACTGCAAGGCCCAGGGACTCTGGCGGGACGACGCCCGCGACGTGACCTACACCGAGGTCCTCGAGCTCGACATGTCCACCGTCGAGCCCTCGCTCGCCGGGCCCAAGCGGCCGCAGGACCGCGTCTCGCTCTCGGCGATGCAGGACCAGTGGCGGCAGGATCTCTCGGCGACCTTCGGCAAGGACGGCATGGGCGGCGGCTCGACCCCCGAGTCGATGGCGACCGAGGGCGGGGCGGCCCCGGCGGCGGCCGCGGTCGCGGTGGCCGAGGCCGACCCGGGGCTCGACGGGGTCGACGTGACCTTCGAGGGCGAGTCGTTCGCGCTCAAGCACGGGGCGGTCTGCATCGCCGCGATCACGTCCTGCACGAACACGTCGAATCCCAGCGTGATGATCGGAGCCGGCCTCGTGGCCCGGAAGGCCCACGAGCGCGGCCTGCAGCGCAAGCCGTGGGTCAAGAGCTCGCTCGCCCCCGGCTCCAAGGTCGTCACCGACTACCTCGACGCGGCCGGGCTGACCGAGGACCTCGAGTCGCTCGGCTTCCACACCGTCGGCTACGGGTGCACCACCTGCATCGGCAACTCCGGTCCGCTGCCGGGCCCCATCAGCGAGGCGATCAACGAGCACGACCTCGTGGCGGCGTCGGTCCTCTCCGGCAACCGCAACTTCGAGGGCCGGATCTCGCCCGACATCAAGGCCAACTACCTCGCCTCGCCGCCGCTGGTGGTCGCCTACGCCCTCGCCGGCACCGTCGACATCGACCTGCAGAACGACCCGATCGGGCAGGACCAGCGGGGCAAGGACGTCTTCCTCAAGGACATCTGGCCGACCGAGAAGGAGATCGACGCGGTCATCGCCGAGTCGGTCACCCGTGAGCAGTTCGAGCGACAGTACGCCCACGTCTTCGAGGGCCAGGAGGAGTGGCGGTCGGTCGAGGTCTCCAGCGGCCGGCTCTACCCGTGGAACGAGGCGTCCACCTACATCCAGCTCCCGCCGTTCTTCGAGGAGCTGACGGCGGAGGTCAAGCCGATCACGCCGATCACCGGGGCCCGCGTCCTCTGCAAGCTCGGCGACTCGGTGACCACCGACCACATCTCGCCCGCGGGCGCGATCAAGGCGGACTCGCCGGCCGGACGCTACCTGCAGGAGCAGGGCGTGCCGGTGTCGATGTTCAACTCCTACGGCTCGCGGCGCGGCAACGATCGCGTCATGACCCGCGGGACCTTCGCCAACATCCGCGTCCGCAACCAGCTCGCGCCGGGCACCGAGGGCGGCTTCACCCGCGACTTCACCACCGGCGAGGTGACGACGATCCACGAGGCCAGCCTCAACTACAAGCAGGCGGGCACGCCGCTGGTCGTCCTCGCGGGCAAGGACTACGGCATGGGCTCGAGCCGCGACTGGGCGGCCAAGGGCACCTTCCTCCTCGGGGTCAAGGCGGTGATCGCCGAGTCCTTCGAGCGGATCCACCGCTCGAACCTCGTGGGCATGGGCGTCCTGCCGCTCACCTTCGCGAAGGGGCAGAGCGCCGACTCGCTCGGCCTCGACGGGAGCGAGACCTTCGCGGTGCACGTCGACGACGACCTGAAGCCGCGGCAGGACGTGCCCGTCGTGGCCACGAAGTCCGACGGGAGCACGGTCGAGTTCACGACCACCTGCCGCGTCGACACCCCGGTGGAGGTCGAGTACTACCGCAACGGCGGCATCCTCCACACGGTGCTGCGGAAGATGGCCGCGAGCTGAGTCCCGGCGTCCGCCCGCGGCGATCCCCGCCGCGCGGCCCCGCGCTCGATCGACCCCCGGCCGCGGCCTCGGCGCCGCCGCCGGGGGTCGTCGCGCCGGGGCCGGGACGTGGCGACCGCCGCGCCGGGGCCGACGCCGGTGAGGCGTCGCGGCGCCGGGACGGCACCACGGGGACCGCTCCGGGGACGAGCCGGCCCGACGTGTCCGGGGGCGCGGCGGAGATCGTTCGTCGGCTCAGCCGCCCTCGTCGCCGACCCGCGCGGCGATCGCGCGGCCCGCGATGCGGAAGGGGGCAAGCAGGGTGTCGGCCCAGCGGCTCGCCTCGCCGTTGGCGGCGACGAGCAGCAGCGACTCGTCGTCGTCCGCCGCCCCGTCGCGGTGGCCGTCGAGGGCCGCGGCCACGCGGTCGAGCAGCGTTCCGCTCGCCGCGTCGGGCTCGGTGTCGGGGATGCCCGCTCCGTCCGCGTCCACCTCGTCGAGGAGCCGGCGGAAGCCGTCGAACCCGAGCATGGCCCCGTCGCGTCCGCGCGACTCGGGGGCCGCGTCGGTGAAGGCCACCAGCCGGTCCCCGGGGGCCAGATCGAGCACGGTCTCGCGGTAGGGGATCCGCGGCATGATGCCGAGCGGGATGTTGGCGAGGTCCTCGCGGGTTCCGCGGGCGGCGGCGATCGGGGCCCAGGCCTCGTCGCCGGCCCGGCGCAGGAGCGGGGCGGGATGGCCGGCGTTGCAGACCGCGAGCCGCCGGGTGGTGACGAAGAAGGTCCCCACGATCGCGGTGGCGAAGAGCTCCCCGCCGCCCAGCTCGAGGATGCGGCGGTTGAGGGTCGAGACGAACCGCGTCTGGTCGACGTGGTTGATGGATCGGCGCATGAGGTCGCGCACGTCGCGGGCGATCGCCGCCACCGCGTCGCCGTGGCCGCTCACGTCCGCGAGGACGAACCGCGTGATCCGGCCGCTGGCGCACGAGGACACGAAGTGCAGGTCGCCTCCGCCCGAGGCCTCGCCGGCGGGGCGCGAGAGCACCTGCACGTCGAGGCCGGCGGTGCCGACCCCGCTGCGGGCCGGCTCGTTGCCGCCCCAGATCTCCATGCACTGCATTCGGTCCAGCGTGCTCACGTCGTCGTCCGCCCGGCGGCCTTTCGTCCTCCGCGTCGAAGGGAGATCGTACGTCGCACGCACGTGGATGCACCGCGGTCACGGCTCCTGCACCGGGCTCGGGGGCTCCCGGACGCTCCGCCGCGCGGTCGGCGGCGTGGCGGCCACCGTCTCCCGCGCAGTCCCGGAGGACCCCGCAGGCCGCACGCGGGCACGGGGGCTCGCTAGACTCGCTCCCATGAGTCTCATCTGCACCGGAACCATCGGAATCGACACCGTCCACGCGCCCACCGGCGTCGCCGAGCAGGTCCTCGGCGGCTCGTGCGCCTACTTCGCCGCCGCGGCGAGCCACCGGTCCCCGGTCCGGCTCGTCGCCGCCGTCGGCGGGGACTGGCCCGACGAGCACCGCCGGATCCTCTCGGGCTTCGACGGCATCTGCGTCGAGGGCCTCGAGGAGCGCCCCGGCAGCCGCACGTTCGCCTGGGGCGGCAAGTACGAGCCCAACATGAACGAGCGGGAGACGCTCTTCACCGAGCTCGGCGTCCTCGAGGAGGCCGGTCCGGCCGTCCCCGAGGCCTACCGCGACAGCAAGTACGTCTTCCTCGCCAACACCCACCCGGCCGAGCAGCTGCGGCTGGTCGAGCAGTTCCCCGACCGCGCCCTCGCGGTCGCGGACACCATGGACCTCTGGATCAACATCGCCCACTCGGAGCTGCTGCAGCTGATGCAGACCGTCGACGGCCTGGTGCTCAACGACCAGGAGGCGGAGCAGCTCACCGAGAGCCGCAACGCGGTCACCGCGGGGCGGAAGCTGCTCGACATGGGCCCGAGCTTCGTGATCGTCAAGAAGGGCGAGCACGGCGCCCTGCTCGTCCACCGGGACGGGGTGGCGGTGCTGCCGGCGTTCCCGTGCGAGCACGCGAAGGTGGTGGACCCGACCGGGGCCGGCGACTCCTTCGCCGGCGGCCTGATGGCCCACCTCGCCGAGACCGGCCGCACCGACATGGAGGCGATCCAGGCCGGCATGGCGTGGGGCACCGTCACGGCCAGCTTCACGATCGAGTCGTTCTCGCTGCACGGGCTGGCGAACGCCGACCGCGG
This sequence comes from uncultured Isosphaeraceae bacterium, assembly GCA_964385045.1. GTDB lineage: Bacteria > Planctomycetota > Phycisphaerae > Phycisphaerales > SM1A02 > CAYLNM01. The sequence continues at coordinate 46,905 of CAYLNM010000013.1, read as the reverse complement.
GCAGCTCGAGGCGCGGATGGACGAGTTCCGCCGGATCGCCGCCGTCGGCTGACCCCGACCGGCGGGGGCGGGCGGGGCGGGGCGTCCGCGCGGCCGGTGCGTCGCGTGGACGCGTCACCGTCCCCGTCACCGCGGCCCCGGGCCGCGCGCCGACGCGAGCCTTGTCGTGGGGGCCCGGGCTCGCGAGGCTGGACACCCGAGCCCCGAGCCCCGAACGCGAGCCCCGACATCGGAAGCCCGAGGGGAATCGTCCCATGAGCCTGCTCACCCGCGTCGTCCGCCTCGCTCGCGAGACCTGGTGGCTGCTGGTCATCGTGGCGGTGGCGGCGGTGGGGTTCGGGCTGTTCCTCGACCCGCTGCTGGGGCTGATCGTCCCCGCGGTGATCCTGCCGGTGTACGTCTACTTCGCGCTCCTGCGGTACGACGCGTCGGGCAAGGAGCGGCCGGACCGCCCGTTCTGACCTCGGGCCCGATGCCCGCGGGGAGCCCGGTGGCTCCGGGGGGACCGATGGGTCGATGGGGGGCGGGGCGCGTCGCCGCGGCGGCGCGGCGGGAAGTCCGCGGCGCGGCGGCGAGTCCGCGGCGCGGCGGCGAGTCCGCGGCGCGGCCACCCGCCGGCGGCCGCGTTCGCCCGGCGCACGACGATGCCGCCGCCCCGAGGGACGACGGCATCGCCGCTGGCCGGTGGGCCGGGTTCGGAGCGGCGGTCAGGCCGCGGCCGGAATCCGGCGGGGGAGACGGATCAGACCATCTCCTTGAGGCTCTTCAGGGCGCGGACCGCGACCTTGTTGTGGGCCGGGCGGGCCGGGATGTCCCGGTAGTCCTGCACCAGCGGAATCCACTTGTTCTTCTGGGCGGGACGCCGCGGCACGTGCTTCTTGGTGATCTTGAGCAGGCCGGGGACCGTGAACTGACCCGGACCACGACGGCCGAGATCCTTCTCGATCATGGTGGTCATGGTGTCGAAGACGGCCTGCACCTCCTTCTTGGCCAGGCCGGTCTCGCTCGCGATCTCGGCGTAGATCTGGCTCTTGGTGCGGGGCTTCTCGGCCGCCTTGATGGCCGTGCGGGCCGAGGTGGTCGTCTTGCGGGCCGGGGTCTTCTTCCGGCTCGTGGTGCGCGACGCCGTCTTCTTCCGCGTGGTGCGGGCGGCCGTCTTCTTCCGGGTGGTCTTCTTCTTGGGCATCGTGAGTCCTTTCGTACCCTTGCCGCCGGGTCGAGCGTTCTCGTCTCGGAGCAGCCCGGTCGGCGCGGGCAAGATACGGCGAACCATCGGTCCCTGCCCGCGTTTCGGTCCTGTTTTTCCTGCAAAAATGCGACCCGGGGGCCGGAATCCCCCTGTTTTTCGGGGTCAAACGCGCCCCGGGCGGCGCCGGAGCCGCCTTCGGCGGGCGCAGATGCACCGGACGATGGGCCGTCGAGCCCCTGAATCACTGGGTGAACGGGCCGGGCCGGGCACCGCGGCGAGGACGAGCCGGCCGAGCTCGCGGTCGACGACGGGATCGGGCGACGTGCTCCGGGCCGGATCACCGATCGCGGGCGCCGTGCGCGGCCGCCGGCTCGGCGGCCCGCTCGATGCCACCGTGGCGAGCCACCGCCCCGGCCCGCGCCCCGCCGGAGTGACCGCGCCTCAGCGGATCACGTCGCCGAAGAAGAGCACCCGGAGGGCCGCCGCGGCGAGCGGCAGGAGCACCGGAGAGCCCACGACGAGGAGCACGGCGACGCACAGGAGATCCGGACTGACGCGGGAGCGTACCGGATTCTTCGTCGAGTACGGATACCCCGGGATGCGGACCGCGCCGCATTCAGGGCATCGCCGGGCCGCCGCGGACGGCTCGTGGCGGCAGTGCGTGCATCCTCGCCGAGCTCCCCGCGCCTCGGAGCGGCGACCCGCAAGAACCCGCGCAATCGCCCGACGCAGCGCGGCTCGGGCCCGGGGGTCGAGCAGGACGACGAGGCAGCCCGCCGCCGTGCCGGCCGCCGCCGCGACCGCGAGCGTGTCCGACGCCGCCGAGTCGTCGACGGTGGCCACGGCGTGGACCACGCCGGCGGCCAGTCCGCCGATCGGCGTCCACCAGATCACGTCGGCCGTCCACCCGCGTCGCTCGTCCAGGGCGCATTCGCCGGGGTCCGGCTCCTCCTCCGGCCGCGGCCGCTCGGCCCCCAACGCCCGCTTCAGCCTCGCCCAGAACGCCGCCGCGTCCGGGACGTCTCGCAGGTCTCGCTCGTTCCGCTCGTGCTGCCGGGGCGTCTCGATCAGTCGTCGCGTCCTGCCTCGAACGCGGCGACCGCCTCCCGCAGCCGGGGGTCGGCGTGCAGCGTCGCGAGGATCGCGGTGGCGAGGATCGCCCCGTCGTCGGGGCTCTGCGTGACCGACGCGCCAAGGCCGGCCATGGCGAGGCTCGTGACCAGCCCGTCCTCCAGGGCCCCGTCGGGCAGCGTGGCGGCCCAGGCGAGGACCGCGTTGACGAGGCCGTCCGTGAACGTCTTGCCCCGGCGCAACGGCTCCGGCTCGTAGGGCTCCCGGCGGGCGATGGCCTTGGCGAGCCGCACCTGTGCGCCCTGGTTGAGGTCCCGGCGGATCCGGTAGTAGCGGAAGTCGCCGGTCTCGGGCATGCGGGCCTTGCGAGCCGTGGCCGAGCCGGTGATGGCGTCGATCGAGGGGTGCGTCACGAGCGGGCTCCCGCGGCGCGGCGAGCCGACGGCCGCCGCACCGTTCACCCACAGTATGACCGAAACATCGGGCGAATTCGACCGCTGACCCGACTTGCCACGGCGCCCGCCAGCGGCAACCATGTGCGACCCGTGGGACGGGGCTCCGAGGAGCCGCGACCACGGGTCAGGGGGATTGAAGCCCCCGCACGAGAGTCCGGACAGGTGGCCGAGCGGCTGAAGGCACCGGTTTGCTAAACCGGCGAGTCCCTATCAGGGGCTCCGCGGGTTCGAATCCCGCCCTGTCCGCTTTCGATCGACGCCCCGTGGCCTGCCGCCGCGGGGCGTCGTTCGTCGTGCACGCGTCGGACCATGACGGCGGGGGCGACGGGAGCGGCCGTCCTCGCCGGGCCCCGCCGACTCCGTTGCCCGCCGCCCGCCGCGGCGTCGTCAGCCGGCCGCCTCGCGGACGATCCACTCGGCCCAGCCGTGCCGCCGGCGGGCGGCCTCGGCCGCGGCCTCGCTGGAGAACGCCCCGAACTGGACGACGTACAGCAGCTCCGCGCGGGGGCCCGGCCCGCGGCGGGGGATGATCCGGACTCCCCCGAGGCCCGCGGCGTCGATCCGCCGCTCCGCCCGCGCCGCCGCGGTCTCGGCCGAGGTCCGGGCGCTGAAGGCACCCACCTGGATCGCCCAGCCGTCCCGCCAGTCCCGGTCCGGGGCCGCGTCCGCCGCCTCGGCCCGGCCCGCCCAGCGGGTGCGGCCGCGGACGTCGCCCTGGCGCGCGGCGACGCGCTCGGCCGCCCGCGCCGCCCGCACGCGGTCGCGCCCGTGCAGCCCGTCGTGGGCCCGCTCGAAGGCGTCCAGCGCCGCCCGGTCGCGGCCGCGGGCCTCGAGCGCGAGTCCCGTCGCCGCCTCGGCCCGCGCCCGCAGGGCCGGGTCCCCGCTCCGCCGCGCCACCGACAGCATCCGCTCGCTCTCGGCGAGCCGGCCCGACTCCAGCAGCGCGACGCCGGCCACGTACGCCGCCTGGTCCCGCAGCAGTCCGCTCGTGCGTCCGAGCAGGGCGCCGGCCCGGCCCGCGGCCGCGTCGTGCCGCCCGGCGGCGTGGTCGGCGATCGCCCGCTCCAGCTCGGCCGCGGGCGTGCTCCCGACCGGGTGCGGGGCGACCGCGCCGGGGCCGCCCGCCTGCGGGCCGCCGCTCGCGCCGGTGGTCGCGCACCCGAGGAGCATCGACGATGCGGCGATCGCCGCCGCCGCCGCCGCCGCCGCGATCACGCGCTGGGTCCGGGCCGCCGGCGCCATCGCGCGCCGCGGCCTCCTCGACGATCGACGAGCCTCCATGCGTCCTCTCCGTCGTCGGGCGTCGTCGGCCGCGAGCCCGCACGGGCACGCCCCGACGCGGCGGCTATCGTATCGTCGCGCGCCGCGGGCGCCGGGCGATCCGCACGCCCGCCGATCCGCCGCCGCGCCCTCGGCGCCGCCCCTCCTCCCATCCTCCGGGATCACCCATGAAGATCTGCACCACGATCCTCGGCGAGCTCCTGCGCCATCCGTTCCGCGACGTCGTGGTCGACGATCAGCGCACGTGGAAGGCGTGGCAGATCTACGCCGGCGCCCTCAAGCTCGCCTCGTGGATCGAGGAGACGACCGACCGCGACAACGTCGCGTTCATGCTGCCGACCAGCGGCCTGTCGCCGATCGCGATCCTCGCCACCTGGCTCCTCGGCCGCACCACGGTGCCGCTGAACTACCTGCTCGGCCGCGAGGAGCGCGACTACGTCCTCCGCGACGCCGGCGTCGACACGGTGATCTCGGTCGGGCCCATGCTCGAGCGATTCGATCCGCTGCCCGACGACGTGACCGTGCTCAGGCTCGAGGAGCTCAAGGGACGCGGCGGTCCGATCCCGAGGCCGCGGCGGGCGAAGCGGATGCCCGAGGACCACGTCGCGGTGCTGCTGTACACCTCCGGCACGAGCGGCAAGCCCAAGGGCGTCATGCTCACCGGCGGCAACCTCATGGCCAACGTCGATCAGGCCGACGACCTCGTCGGCTTCCGCGGCTCGAGCCACCGGCTGCTCGGCGTGATCCCGCAGTTCCACTCCTTCGGCCTCACCGTGCTCACGCTGCTGCCGCTGGCCCTCGGGCTGCAGGTCGTCTTCACCGCCCGCTTCATGCCGCGGCGGATCCTCGAGCTGCTCGAGGAGCACCGGCCCACGGTGCTGGTGCTCATCCCGTCGATGTACGCGGCCCTGCTGTCGCAGAAGTCGGCCAAGCGCGAGCAGTTCGAGAGCCTCGAGCTCGTGGTCTCGGGCGGCGAGCCGCTGCCGCGCTCGGTCGCCGACGGCTACGAGGAGCGATTCGGCGTGCGCATCAACGAGGGCTACGGCCTCACCGAGACCGCGCCCGCCACCAACATCTGCATGCCGCACCACTGGAAGCGCGGCTCGGTCGGCCCGCCGCTGAAGGACCTCGAGGTCCGCATCGTCGGCGAGGACGAGCGGATCCTCGGTCCCGGCGAGGAGGGCGAGATCCGCTTCCGCGGGCCCAACGTGATGAAGGGCTACTACAACCTGCCCGACGAGACGGCCGCGGTCTTCGACCGGGACGGCTTCTTCCGGACCGGCGACATGGGCAAGGTCGACGAGGACGGCCACGTGTACATCACGGGGCGCATCAAGGAGATGCTGATCGTCGGGGGCGAGAACGTCTTCCCCCGCGAGATCGAGGAGGTCCTCAACGCCCACCCCGCGGTGCACGCCTCGGCGGTGGTCGGCCTGCAGGACGACGTGCGGGGCGAGCTGCCGCTGGGATTCGTGGTGCTCGAGGAGGACGCGACCCCGACCGAGACCGAGCTGCGGACCTGGTGCCGCGAGCGGCTGGCCGCCTACAAGGTCCCGCGCGACATCCGGGTGCGGCCGGAGCTGCCCCGCGGGCCCACCGGCAAGGTGCTCCGGCGCGAGCTCGACGCGTCGATCCCGTGCGAGGGCTGGCCCGACGCCGCGGACGGAGACGGGCACGCGGACGGGGCGGGTGCGGACACGGACGAGGGCGCGGCGACCGCCGACGGGAAGGGCGAGGACGGGTGAGCGATCCGGCGACCGACATCGGAGCGGCGGGGGAGTCCGCGGCCGGCGACGTTCGGCCGGTGCTGCGGCTCGCGCACAGCCCGGACCCCGACGACGCGTTCATGTGGTGGCCCTTGATCGGGCGGAACGGCGATCCGCCGGCGGTCCGGGACGATCGTTTCCGCTACGAGCTGGTGGCGGAGGACATCGCCGAGCTCAACCGTCGCTCGCCGGCGGCGGAGCTCGAGATCACCGCGATGAGCTGCGGGCAGTACCCCTTCGTCGCCGATCGCTACGCCCTCACCGCGTGCGGGGCATCGATGGGCGACGGCTACGGCCCGAAGCTCGTGGCGGCCCGGCCGATGGCCCCGTCCGACCTCCGCGACCCGGACGTGGTGGTCGCGGTGCCGGGCGAGCACACCAGCGCGATGATGACGACGCGGCTGCTCGTCGGCCCCGAGCCGGGCGCGTTCCGCTTCGAGGAGATGCCCTTCGAGCGGATCATCGACGCGGTGCGGGGCGGCCGGTGCGGAGCGGGACTCGTGATCCACGAGGCCCAGCTGACCTTCGCCGATGCGGGGCTCCACCTCGTCGCGGACCTCGGGGCGTGGTGGCGGGAGACCCGCGGCACGCTCCTGCCGCTGGGCGTCAACGCGATCCGCCGCGACCTCGAGGACGCGCACGGACCGGGCACCCTCGCCCACGTGACCCGCACCCTGGTGCGGAGCCTCGAGCATGCCCTCGCGCACCGCGACGAGTCGATCGCGGTCGCCCTCGAGTACGCCCGGGACATGGGCGCGGAGCTGGCGGGGGAGTTCGTGGACCTCTACGTCAACCGGTTCACGCTGGCCTTCGGCGACGATGGCGAGGCGGCGGTGCGGACGTGGCTCGGCGAGCTGGCCGCGGCCGGCCTGGCCCCGGCGGTGGCCGGGCCGGACTTCGTGCGGCCGGCCGACTGAGGCCCGAAGCGGGGGCTCCGCGGACGACGAGGGTCGCCGCGGGGGGGGGGCGGAGCCCCGGAGGCCCGGAGCCCGGGAGGGGCGGAGGCCGGACCGCGGCGACGCGACGGGGAGGACCGATCGAGGGGGCCGCGCCCGGGCACCCCGCCCCCGAGCCGCCGCCCCGAGCATCCCCGCGCACGGTTTTTGCTTGCGAGGGGCCGACGTCCGGTTAGTCTTCGCATGTTCGGTCGGAGGGTGTGGGGGTGGGGCCGTCGCTGGCCCGCCGGGCCGCCCGATCGGACGCTGAGCAGACCCGTGACCGCGCCGCCGGAGGGACCCGGCACCCAGGCGTCGGTCGTCCACCCGGTACGCGAGGATCGCCCGGCGATGACCCAGATGGTGCCAGCCGAGACGACACAGGGCTACACCCCCCCCAGCGTCCGACAGTTCAGCGTCTTCCTCGAGAACAAGGTGGGTCGGCTCCTCGAGCTGGTGCGGATGTTCGACGAGGATCCGCTGGTCCACCTCTGCAGCATCAGCGTGCTCGAATCGTCCGACCACGCGGTCGTCCGGCTCATCGCCAACAACGCGGACCGCGCGACGGAGCTCTTCCGCACCGCCGGCACCGCGTTCGCCACGCTGGACCTGCTGGTGGTGGAGCTGGACGAGCCGGACTCGTTCTCGAGCCTCTGCCTCAGCCTGCTGCAGGCGGAGCTCAACATCCGCTTCGCCTACCCGCTGCTGCTGGCCCAGGACGGCCAGCCCACGATCGCCCTGGCGGTGGACGACCGCATCCTCGCCGGGCAGATCCTCCGGCGGAAGAACTTCCGCCTGCTCGGCGAAGCGGACCTCGAGTGACGATGAGGATGCCGCCGGGGAAACGCGGACGCCACCGCTCGCGATCGCGATCGCCGGTAGGCCGCGCGTTCGCCACGGACTCGGCTCAGGCGGCCCGTCGCTTGCGCGGCGTGAGCCCCCGGTTCCGGATGCGATCGAGCCGCTGATCCCGCGTCTCGTCCGCGGGCACGCGGACGGGGATGCGCCGCGCCGCCGACGACCGCACCGCCTCGCCCTTGGCGGATCGCGAGCACGCTTCGGCGTCGCAGTCCGGCGTCCGTCCGGTCGCCTCGGCTGCCCCGGCGGCGGGGCGGCCCAGCAGCCCTTCGGACACCGCGTCGCCCACCGCCTCGAGGAACGCCGCCCGCGAGCCCGCCGCCCCGGCGAGCTCCTCCGCGGTCATCGCCCCGGAGGCGAGCAGCCACGCCGCGATGGACCGCCACGCCGCCGCCTCGGCGGCCCTGGCGGCCTTCGCCGACCGTCCGCCGCGGGCGACGCCGGCGACGGCCTCCGCGGTGGGCAGGTCGACGTCCTCGCCCGCGATCCGCTGGACGCGGCTCAGGCCCGCCTTCCGCAGCGACTCGAGCACCTGCTTCGGCGACCGGCCGCGCCGCCGCGCGATCGCGACCACGGCCGCGTCGAAGGGCGTTCCGGAGGCGAGCGCCCGGGCGAGCGGCTCCGCGTAGGGGCTGGTCCGGGTCCGGGTGCGCGGGCGGGATCGGCTGGGCATCGCGGTCCTCCGCCGGCGCATCGGCACGGCGGGCCCGGCGATCCAGCCCGATCGGCGGATGGTCCGTGAATCGCGGGGGCAGCGGGGGCGTGCGGAAGGTTCCCCCCGCCGTGGGGACTGCCGGGGCCCGCGGGGATCGCCATCGAGATCGAGCGGCGGCGTCGAGCGGCGTCCAGCGGTGTGGCCGAGCCCACCGGCCGGATCCGGCCGCATCCGCCCCCGTGCGGCCGGGCCGTGGATGCCCCCGCGTCCCGCCGCCTCCCCGCGGGATCAGCCGCCCGCGCCCCCGGCGCCGTCCTCCACCGGCGGCGCGGCCGGCGGCGTGGTCTCGGCCGCGGCCTCCTCGGACGGGGGAGCCGCCGTCTCGTCCTCGATCGGGATCGTCTCCGGCACGTAGTCGTGGCCGCGGTCGCGGAGCACGGTCATGCCGGTGATGCGATCGCCGGCCCGCAGGGCCCGCACGACGTGCAGCCCCTCGAGCACCCGCCCGAAGACGGTGTGGCGGTCGTTGAGCCACGGCGTGGGCTTGTGCGTGAAGTAGAACTGGCTGCCGCCGGAGTCGGGGGCGCCGGTGTTGGCCATCGCGAGGGTGTCGCGGAAGTGGGCGCGGGCGTCGAAGCCCTCGCCGTGCTCGTCGGGGATCCGGTAGCCGGGGTTGCCGGTGCCGGGCGTGCCCTCGACGCCCTCCTTCGAGTTGATGTCGCCGCCCTGCACCATGAAGTCCGCGATGAAGCGGTGGAACGTGGTGCCGGCGTAGAAGCCCGACCGGGCGAGGGTGAGGAAGTTCGCGACCGTGTTGGGCGCGGCGTCCTCGAACAGCTCGACCACGATCGTCCCCCGCTCGGTCTCGACCGAGACCCTCGGCAGGTCGTCGGCGGACGCGGCCGCGGCCCGCAGCTCCTGCTCCTCGGCCCACCGCTCCCGCGTGTCCTCGATCCAGCCGCGGAGCTCGTCCGCCCGCGTGCGGAGCCGGAACTGCATCGCGCCGAGGCTGCCGACCGCGTCGAGGGCGGCGAGTGCCTCGTCGAAGCGGTGCTGGGCGAACAGCGCCTCGGCGAGGAGCACCCGGAGCTCGGGCTCGCCCGCCGCCTCGAGGTCCATGGCCTCGAGCACCTCGATCATCGCCGCGTAGTCGACCGAGTCCTTCAGGCGACGCAGATGCTCGAGCGCGATCTCCGGCTCGCCCGGAAACCGCTCGGCGAGGGCGGCCCAGGCCGCGGCCAGGGCCTCGCCGTCGATCCGGTCCGCCTCGCTCCGCCACCGCAGGGCCGCGAGGGCGAGCTCGGCGTCGCCGGGGCGCAGCTCCTCGAGGGCGGCGTAGGCGGCCGCGATGCGGTCCGGGTCCTCGTTCAGCCAGAGCGAGAGCTGCAGCTCCATCGCCCGGGCGGCGGCACGGTCGGGATCCGACGCGAGGTACGCATCGACGTCGCGGAGCACCGCCCGCACCACCGGCCGATCCTGCTCGTAGAGCCCGCCGCCGCTGCGGATGCCGTCGACGAGCCGGGCGTAGCGGGCCCGCAGCGTGTCCAGCTCGGGCTGGGCCGCGACGGCCGCCCCGGCGAGGGGGCCGCCGAGGAGGGCGGCGAGGGCGGCGCCGGCGACGAGGAGCCGCGGGGCGCGAGCCGGGCGACGACGGGAACGGCAAGGGGCGGTCATGGCGGGGCCTCCGTCACGGACGCGGTCGGGAGCACGGGGACGGACGCGGGCACGGGCCCTCCGGCCCGCGGCCGCGCGAGCCGCGCATCGTATCGGCAATCCCCCCGGGGCCGCGAACGTCGCCTCAGGCGGGGCGGGCGGCGGCCGCGACGTCCGCGGCGGTCGCCGCCTCCGTCGCCGGGGCGGGCGCGGGGTAGGTGCAGCAGGTCTTCTCCGTCTCCCAGACCGTCACCTGCCGCAGCTCGGCCCCGGCCGCGGCGACCGCGCCGGCGAGCAGGCCGTGGGCGGCGCGGGCGATGTTCTCGACCGAGGGCAGGCGGCGGCCGAACACGTCGTCCTGCCGGTTGAGGTCGGTGTGGTCGAGACGGTCGACGAGGTGCTCGTCCACCAGCTGCTCGAGGGCCGGCAGGGTGAGCACCGGCGGCTCGGCCCCCTCCGGCATCGGCACGAGCACCGCGACCTCGACGCGGTAGTTGTGGCCGTGGGCATTGGTGCACTTGCCGAAGATCCGCCGGTTCTCGGCGTCGTCGAGCTCGGGCGAGCGCAGGTGGTGGGCGGCGGCGAAGTCGAACTGCTGGCGGATCTCGAAGCGGTCCATGCGGTCCGTCTCCAGGGTCACGGCGTGGAAGGGGGTGAGACGCCAGCGCACGGCGTGCAGGCGTCCGTCGAGGCGGTCGTCGAGGACGCGGGCGGCCTCGGCGAGCAGGCGGGCGGGCGCCGCGTCCGGATCACGGCGGAGGGCGGCGGCGAGCGGCTCGATCGCGCCCTCGCGCACCGCGGCGTCGATCTCGCCGATCCCGAGCAGGTATCCGGTCCGCTCGTCGGCCTCGCCGCGGCAGATGACCTGCCACTCGCAGAAGAGCCCGACGCCCGGGACCGACGGCCATCCGGCGAAGGTGTTGTGGCGCCCCCCGCGCGGATCCTCGGGGCCGGGAAGGACGGCCGGGTCGGGACCGTCCCCCCGCAGGGCCGCGAGGGGGATCGAGAAGCGGACGATTCGGGAGAGTTCCAGCACGTGATCGGCTTCCGGCGGAGGAGGGGGATTATTCTCCGCCCGATGCACTGCGACCCGACCATCTCGGGCCCGGGCCGTCCCGGGCGTCTTCCCTTCGCCGATCGCGGCGGTCCTCGTCGCCGGCTCGCCCGCGGCGGGGCGGCCACGAGGGCCACGACGCGGGCCCTGGCGGCGATCCTGCTGCTGGCCGCCGCCGGCGGATGTGCGAGCGGTGCCGCCGACGCCGGCCCGACGACCGCGCCGGCTCGCCCGGCCGGACCCGCCGAGCCCCGGGAGCCGGCGGCGCCGGAGCCGACGGCCTCGGGCACGGCCGCCGCGGTGCCCGGCGAGGCGGACGAGGCGGACGAGGCGGACGAGGCCCCGCCCCGCGGTCCCGCCGAGCCGCGCGAGCCCGCCGCCCCCCGGTCCGAACCCGCGTCCGAGCCGGCTCCCGAGCCCGAGGCCGCGGCCGGTGCGGCGGCGGACTCCACCGCTCTCGACGCCGCCGAGCGGGCCGCGGCCGAGCGAGCCCGGGCCGAGGCCGCGGCGCGGATCGTCGAGCTCCCCGGGATCCGCGTGCGGCCGGCCGACGCCGCCGGGCCGGGCTGGGTGCGACTGGAGAGCGAGGCCTGCCTCGAGCGGGGCTGGCTCGAGCAGGTCGCCTGCGGCGCCGGGTCGCGCGAGCACGAGTCGCTCGTCGTCGTGACCGCGCGGGCGAGCGACCTTCACGCGGCCCTGCTGCTCGCGGGGCTCGAGCCGGGGCGCCCCGGCCGCTGGTCGGTCGACGACACCGGCCGGACGCGGCTCGAGGCTCCGGTGGGCGACGCGGTGCGGATGCGGTTCGAGTGGACGGACGAGGACGGGCGCGAGCGGAGCGCGAGCCCGGTCGACTGGATCGTGGGCGAGGACGGCCGCCGCATGGACGAGCCGGTGTGGCGGTTCGGTGGCAGCCTGCTGATCGACGCCGCCGGACGCCGCGTGGATCCCGAGGCCCGCACCGGGGAGGGCGCCGGCGGGGCCCGCTACGTCGCCGATCTCACGGGCTCGATCGTCGGCCTCGTGACCTTCGGCGACGAGGTGATCGGCCTCGAGGAGGTGATCCCCGACGCGACCGACTACGCCGAGCCGGCGTGGATGGTGGACACCGAGGCGGTGCCGCCGCTCGGGACGCCGGTCACGCTCGTCTTCGAGCCCGCGGCACGGGACTGACCGTCGCGCCGGAAGCCGCGGTCGGCACGCGGCGAGCCGGCGTCGGCGTGGCGGGGGCGCCGGCCGGCGGGGCGGCGCCGCCCGGCACGATCGCTGGCCCGTCGATCGCCGTCGCCCGCAGCGGCGCGTGCCCGGCCGAGTCGAGGACGAGGGCGGTCGCCGGATCGACGGAGGCCGCCCGGTCCGAGGCGCACAGCGCGACGGCGAGGGCATCGGCGACGTCGTGCGGCTCCGGCCGCCGGGCGAGTCCGCAGCGGATCCGCACCGCCTCCTGCATCTGCTCCTTGGCCGCCCGGCCGCTGCCGGCCACCGCCCGCTTGATCGCGGCCGGCGCCAGCTCGTCGAGCGGCACCTCGGCCTCGGCCCCGGCCAGGAGCACCACGCCGCGGGCGTGGGCCATGAGGATCGCGGTGCGGGCGTGCTCGCGGTGCGAGAAGACCTGCTCGACCGCGAGCCGGTCGGGCGCGAGCTCGGCCACGAGCGACCGCAGCTCCGCCGCGAGCTCGGCGAGACGGGCCGAGAGCGACTCGCGCGGCCGGAGCCTGATCACGCCCGCCTCCACGACGCGCGGGTCCGGACGGCCGGGCCGCCGCTCCACGCAGCCGTAGCCGGTCCGCCGCAGGCCGGGATCGATGCCGAGGATCCGCACGGAGCCATCATCGGCCGTCCGGGCGAGTTCGCAACAGGCGGGCGGTCTCGGAGCGGCCGAAGCGCCTGCTCGAGGCCGTTCCGTCCGGGCGGCCGCGACGCGCGCCGCGGCTCAGTCGCCGGCCGGGGCGCCCGCGGGCGCCCCGGCCGGCGCCGCCGCGGGAACGTCGTCCGCGAGCGTGGCCGCCGTCGCCTCCGCCAGCGGCCCGCCGCCGTCGCGGTTCCGTGTCCGCAGCCGATGGTCGAACTCGATCAGTCCATCCCGCAGCCGCACCACGCGCTCGCAGCGCTCGGCCACCGAGTCGTCGTGCGTGACCATGATGATGGTCATGCCGCCGGCGTGCAGCTCGTCGATGAGCTCGAGGATCTGCGTCCCGGTCTTCGAGTCGAGATTGCCGGTCGGCTCGTCGGCCATGATGATCGCGGGATCGGTGACGAGGGCCCGGGCGATCGCCACTCGCTGCTGCTGACCGCCGGAGAGCTCCTTGGGGCGATGCCCGAGCCGGTCGCCGAGGCCGACGAGCTCGAGCTTGGCGATCGCCCGCTGCTGCCGATCGGCCTTCGGGATGCCCTGGTAGAACAGCGGCACCTCGACGTTCTCGACGATGGTGAGCTCGCTGATCAGGTTGAACGCCTGGAACACGAAGCCGATGCGGCGCCCGCGGATCCGGCTCAGCGGCTCGTCCTCGAGGTGGGCCACGTCGTGGCCGTCGAGGCGATAGGTCCCCTCGGTCGGCCGGTCGAGGCAGCCGAGGATGTTCATCAGCGTGCTCTTGCCGCTGCCCGACGCGCCCATGATCGCCGTGTACTCGCCGGCGTGGAGGTCGATGTCCACGCCCCGCAGGGCCTCGACGAGGACCGAGCCGTCGGGCTTGTAGTAGATCTTGCGGATCCCGCGGAGCTCCGCGATCACGGGCTCGGCGGGGTGCGACTCGGTTCGGCTCATATCATGGGACCTCGCTCGACGGGGATCCCTCCCCGCCCGATGACTGTATGCCCGGGTGGCGACGAGGCTGCGGCCGATGCCGCCTCCCGCCCGCGACGCCCGCTTTCCGGCCCGCCCGCGGGCCCGTGCGGCCTCGTCCCGCCGCTCGGCCCGTCGCGCATCGCCGCCGGCCCGCGTCGCGTCCCCTTCGCCCCCTCGGCCTCCCCCGCAGGCCCACCGCCCGCCCCCGATGATCACCCCCGACCGCGACACCTTCCGACGCCTCGCCCGGCGGGGCACCTGCATCCCGATGGCGGCGCGGGTGATGAGCGACCAGCTCACGCCCGTCCTCGCATACCGCCGCCTGGTGGATGCGGACGATCGAACGGCCCCGAGCTTCCTGCTCGAGTCCGTGGACGGGGGCCGCACCGCCGGGCGCTGGTCCTTCCTCGGGGCCCAGCCGGCGGTGGAGATCACTGCCCGCGGCCGGGACGTGGTCATCGACGACCACCGGCGGGGGACCAGCGAGACGCAGCGGGTGGACGACCCGCTCGCCGTGCCCCGCGAGCTCTCGGCCGGGCTCCGGGCGGTGCGTCCGGAGCCCACGGCCGGCTTCACGTGGCCGCCCTTCCTCGGCGGGTGGGTCGGCTACGCCGGCTACGACACCGTCCGATACCTCGAGCCGTCCAAGCTGCCGTTCGGCGCGGCTCCGCCCGACGATCGCGGGCTGCCCGACCTCCACCTCGGCCAGTACCGCGAGCTCGCCGTCTTCGACGAGGTGAGCAAGGTGCTGCACGCGATCGCGGTGGTCGTCGTCGACGAGCACGACACCGTCGATGCGGCGTGGGAGGACGGCTGCGCCCGCCTCGAGGCCTACGTCGACCGGCTGCAGACGACCCCGAAGCCGCTGGCGGTGGGGCTCGTCGGCCTCGACCCGACGCGCCGCTCGGAGGTGCCGCTCGACTCGAGCGTGCCGCGGGAGCGCTTCGAGGCGATGGTCGAGCGGGGCCGCGCGTACATCGCGGCCGGGGACGTCTTCCAGGTCGTCCTCAGCCAGCGGTTCCGCCGCCGCACGGAGGCGGACCCGTTCGACGTCTACCGGGCGCTGCGGGTGGTGAACCCGAGTCCGTACATGTTCTACCTGCAGGCCCCCGGGGCGATCCTCGTGGCGGCGAGCCCCGAGCTGCTGTGCAGCCACGACGGCACCGGCCGCGTGGTCAATCGTCCACTCGCGGGCACGCGGAAGCGTGGGGCGGACGCGGCCGAGGACCGCGCCCTCGAGGTCGACCTCCTCGCCGACGCCAAGGAGCGGGCCGAGCACGTGATGCTCGTGGACCTCGGCCGCAACGACCTCGGCCGCGTCTGCGAGCCGGCGTCGATCGCCCTCGACGAGGTGATGGCGGTCGAGCGGTACAGCCACGTGATGCACCTGTCCTCGACCGTCTCCGGGCGGCTGCGCGAGGGCCTCGACGCCTGGGACCTGCTCCGCGGCTGCCTGCCGGTGGGCACGGTGAGCGGGGCCCCGAAGATCCGGGCGATGCAGATCATCGACGAGCTCGAGCCCGGGCGGCGGGGGCCCTATGCCGGCGGCGTCGGCTGGTGCGGATTCGACGGCCGCATGTCGATGGCGATCGCCCTGCGCACGATGGTGGTGCCCACGGCGCTGCGGCGGGGTGGGGCCTGGACGATCGACCTGCAGGCGGGGGCGGGCGTGGTCGCCGACTCGGTGCCCGCCCGCGAGCACGAGGAGACGGTGAGCAAGGCCGCCGCCCTCAGCCGGGCCATCGACCTCGCGGAGACCGCCTTCGCGGGCACGGCGGAGTCCGCGGGGGTGTGACCGGCGGGGGCGGCGGGGGCGAGCGGGGGCGTCCGCGGCGGCGCGCGACCGCCCGTACCCCCCGCCCCGGCGTTCAGCCCGCCGGCTCGTCGCCCGACGCGCCGCGGGCCGCGAGCATCGACCGCACGTGCTCCCGGAGCCCTTCGTGGCCACGGTCGAGCCGGGCCCCGAGCGACCGGGCCGCGGTGACGTCGAACTCGTTGCGGGGACGCGGCGGACTCGAGTCGTCGATCTCGACGTCGATCCCGAGCTCCTCGGCGATCCATTCGGCCCAGTCGGCCCAGCGGGCGTAGCAGTCGACGAGGTCGAACACGCGCCCCGCCGCCTCGGGCCGCTCGAGGGCTCCGAGCGTCGCCTCGGCCACGTCCTCCACGTGCACGAACTTCCCGCCGCCGGCGCGGGCGTACCGCTCGCCCCGCCGCAGCCGGTCGACGATCGGCCATCCGATCGTGCGCTCGCGCCGCGGGTCGAGCCCGTAGACGGCGCACGGCCGGAGCGACGCGACGTGCCGCTCGTGCATCGCATGCTCGGCGAAGAGATGGACCTCGACCGCGGCCTTGGCCGCCCCGTAGAGCGTGCCGGGGCGGGTGGGGTGGTCGGCGTCGATCCGGCCCTGCCAGCGGTCCGAGATCTCGTGGTGCACCGCCACCGTGCTCATGAACACGAAGGGCCGCGGGGCCGACGCCCGCAGGAAGGCGATCGGGGCGACGACGTTCGCCTCGAGGTGCCGCCTCAGGTCGCCCGACTTCAGGGCCTCCCAGTCGATCGCGTCGTGGACCACCGCGTCCGCGCCCTCGAGCAGCTCCTCCCACGCCGCAGGGTCGGCCTGGTCGCCGACCACGAACCGCTCGACGGCCTCGGCCACGTGATCGCGCCGGCTCGTCTCGCGCACGAGCGCGGTCACGGCGTGTCCCGCGGTCGCGAGGCGACGGGCGATCGCCGAGCCGATGAAGCCGCTGGCGCCGGTGAGGGCCACGCGCATGATCCGCGTCTCCGGGGGCTCCCGCAGCGCCGCCCCCGGGGGGGGCGGGGACGCGGGCCGCAGGAGCCGCAGGGTCGATGCCCGATCCGGAGGCTCCGCGGCACGGCGGCGGGCCCCTCCCGCGGGCGAAGCCGATGGTAGGAGACGGGATCCGGCGAGCGGCCGCCGGGCCAGCGGCAGGGGATCCCGCCGCCCCGCGGCCGCCGGCCGGCTCCCGGCCCGCGGCTCCCGGCCCCAGATCCTCGGCCCCCGGAGCACCGAGCCTCCTCGCGCGAAGGCCGTGGCAGGACGAGTGCCCGATCGCGAGAATGTCTGCCCGTGCACGATCCGCCCGAGCCCAGTCCGACGTCCGACCCGGCGCCCCGCCGGACCGGCTCCGCGCCGCCGACGGGGACGACGACGCCCCCCGGCCTGCCGCCGGGCGGATCGGCCCGGGCCGGCGGCGCGGACGCCGACCGTGCAGACGCCTCCGCCCGCCGCAGGGCCCGGCGGCGGCGCCGCTCCCGCACCGCCGCGATCCTCGTCGCACCGCTCGTGATCGCGGTGCTCGGGGGGATGCTCGTCCTCCGCAGCAGCTGGTTCATCGCCGGCCGGGTCGAGGCGGCGCTGAGCGAGCAGTTCGGCGGCCCGGTGTCCGTCGACCACGCCCGCTACCTCGGTGGCGGCCGCTTCCAGCTCGAGGGGGTCACGCTGCGCGCCCCCGGCGTCGCCGGCGAACCCGGGCGGATCGCCCATGTCGAGGCGGCCGAGATCCGCATGGACGAAGCGGCACTCGCCCGGCTCGAGCCCGTGCCGATCGGCGTCGCGGTCGAGCGCATGCACCTGCGGCTCGCCGAGGACGCCGAGCGGCCGGGCCGGTTCGCCTTCGAGTCGCTGCGGCCACGATGGTCGTCCGACTCCGAGGCCGCGGCCCCCGAGATCAGCATCGAGGAGCTCGAGGTGGAGGTCGGCGACTACGCGGGCGCGCGCTTCCGGCCGCGGGCGAGTCGCGCCTTCTTCGCCGAGATGCAGCGGCCGGCCGGCGCCCGCGGCGATGCCGGCTGGCACTGCGTGACCCTGCAGGAGCTCGACTCGTCCGGCCGGGTGCACGCCAAGGAGCGGATCGGCGTCAACGGTGAGCTCAACGCCCGGTCGCTGGCCCACCGGCTCGAGGTCGAGAACCTGCTGCTCGAGCCCGAGACGATCGCCCTCGCGCCCGCCGCGGTGCAGGGGCTGCTCGAGGAGATGGAGCTCGCCGGCGCGGTGCGGGACGTCGTCTTCGGCTGGTCCGAGAACGGCTTCACCGCCGCCTTCGACGCCGAGCGGGTGTCCTTCCGGCTGCCCGTCGAGGCCGGCGTCGAGTGGAGCCGCTACCGCGCGGGCGCGATCGAGGCCGTCGGCGAGCGGCCGCGGCTGCAGGTCGAGTCCGGATCCTTCCGCTTCGGGGCGGGCCGGCTCGAGCTGACCGACCTCGTCGGACGGGTGGAGTCCGGCGCGGACGAGCACGACGTGGTCGGCGTCCCGTACGAGATCTCCTTCCGCGTGCTCGAGCTCGACCCGAGCGGAATCGCGGACGCGGGCCCGCGGGAGTGGGCCGAGACCGCTCTCGCCGCGGCCCCCTTCGAGCTCCACTTCGCGACCCGCGGCCTGCGCGTGGGCGACGTCGACGCCGACGGCGCGGCCCAGGCGATCGAGGTGCCGCTGCCGGTCGCGAGCGTGCTCGAGTCGTTTCTCTTCGATCGCTTCACGCTCGACACCGAGCTCGAGGTCCGCCGGGCCGCCCCGGCGGCCGGACCGGAGGGCGAGCTCGTCGCCGGCCCGCTGACCACCGACGGCCGCGCGACGATCACCGACGCCGACGGCCGGTACGGCCCGTTCCCGTATCGACTGGACGACGTGACCGCCGAGCTGACTTTCGACCGCGACGAGGTGCGGGTGCGGCACGTGCGCGGCACCGGCAGCGCCGGCGCCCCGGTGACCATCGCCGGCACGGTGCGGGAGCTCGGACCGTACCCCGAGGTCGCGCTCACGCTCGAGGCCGAGGGCGTGCCGATCGACGAGCGGCTGCGCGAGGCGTTCACCGGCGAGCTCGGCTCGGTGATCGACCGCCTCCGCGACCGGCGGACCACGGACCGGCTCGTGGCCACGGGGCTGCTGTCGCCGGAGGACGGCACGCTGCAGGGGACCGTCGACCTGCGGCTCCGGATCGATCGCACGCCGGGGCCCGGCCTGAACACCACCACCAGCGGCGAGATCGACCTCTCGGGCGTGGACGTGGTGCTCGACCGGTTCCCGTACCCGATGCGGATCACCGAGGGCACCGTCCGCCTCGAGCGGCGCTCGGTGGAGGCGATCGGGCCGGACGGGCTCCGCGTCCGCACCGCGGGCGGCGGCGAAGGACGACTCACCGGCGTCGTGCGCTGGACTCGGGGCGCGGAGGAGCCGCTCGAGCCGCGGCTGGTGCTGGCGGTCGAGGACGACCGCGTGTCACGATCGCTCCTCGCCGCCATCCCGCCGTCGGACGCCGAGCGCGCCGAGGCCCCGGAAGCCTGGGACGGCTGGCCCGGAAGCGTTCTCGCCCGGGGCGGGCAGTGGCTCGAGCGACTGCGACTGGGCGGGCGGCTCGACTACGAGGCCCGGCTCGAGCCGGGATCGGGCGGCGAGCTGGAGTACGAGATCGCCGTCGAGCTCGCGCAGGCCCGGGCCGACGCGGCGGCCGCGATCCGCGAGGCCACGGGCCGCGAGCCCGGGGCACCGCTGCGGGGCGACTGGCGACTGCGCGACGTCGACGGCCGCGTGGTGGTCACGCCGCGCGGCCTGCATCTCGAGGCCGTCGCGGGCACCACCGACGAGGGACGGCTGGAAGTCGGCGGCACGATCTCGCTCGGGCAGGAGGCCCGCACCGTCGACCTCGACATGACCGCCGATCGCCTGTCCATCGCCGACCATCTGGCCGACGTCGTGCCGCGCGATCGCCGCGCCGACCTCGAGCCGATCCTCGCCGCCCACCGGCCGCGGGGCACGGTCGACGTGCGGCTGATGGTGCACTCCGACGGCTACGGCGACGCCACGGTCGACGGCACCATCGTGCCCCGCCGGCTCGAGCTCGACCTCGACGGGACCCCGATGCGCTTCGAGCACGCCGGCGGCGACATCGGCCTCGCCTTCGGCACCGACGACCGCGTGGCGCTCGAGCTGCGCGGCCTCGCCTTCGGCTTCGAGGACCCCGCCGATCCCTCGGGCGATCGCGACCGGGCTCGCGATCGCCGCCGGGCCGCCTCCGTCGACGGCCGCGTCCGGTGGGGGGCGGACGGACCACCGCGGATCGAGCTGGCGGCGACCTGGACGATGGCCCGCATCCGCAGCCCGCTGATGCGGCAGATCCTGCGGTGGGTGGACGCGGACGAGCAGCTCGAGCAGCTCGACCGGCTCCACGCCGCGGCCGACCTCGACCTCGCGGTGACCTACCGCGGCGGTCCGCCGGGCGCGAAGGACGCGGAGCGTGCCCCCGAGTCGTCCCGTGGCGGCGTGGCCCGGTCCCGGGCGATGGGCGGTCAGCCCGCGCCGCCCACGGACCAGAGCGACGCGACGCCGCCGAGCCGGCCCGGCCGGGACTGGCGGATCCGCATCCTGCCGCACTCCGTCGCGGTGCGGGTGCAGGACGTGCCGATCGCGGTGCGTCTCGATCCGACCGCCGAGGTGCTCATCGAGCCGGGGGCGATCCACCTGAGGGACGTCTCCGGCGGCAACGACGGGGTCCGGGCGACGGTCTCGGGCACCGTGCTGACCCGCGACGGCATCGACGCGGCGCTGACGATGGACATCGAGGGGCCGATCCTCGGCCGTCAGGTCGCGGCGCTGCTCCCGGCCCCGGTGCGGACGGTGCTCGAGCGGCTCGAGCTGCGCGAGCGGAAGCCGACCCGCGTGCGCGACGTGCGGCTGCGACTTCGCCGCCCCGTCGGCGACCCGGGAGCGGATCCGCCGGCGCCCGAGCTCGAGTTCGACGGCGTGGTCGAGCTCGCCGAGGCGTCGCTGCGGGCCGGAGTCGCGCTCGGGGCGGTGAGCGGCCCGTTCCACGTGAGGCTCGCGAGTGGCCCCGACCGACCGCTCGACCTCGTGATCGACGCCCGGCCGAGCACGCTGCGGCTCGCCGGGCAGACCCTGACCGACCTCGAGGCGACGGTCCGCATGGCCCCCGACGGCCGCACGGTGCGGCTCGAGCGTCTGCGCGGACGGGCCGGAGACGGGCGAGTGGTCGCGGACGCCGCGTTCTCGACCGAGCCGGACGGGCCGTTCTCCCTCGCGGTCGACCTCGCCGCGGTGCCGCTGGCGGACTTCGAGCTCGCCGGCGGGCCGGATGCGTCCGCCGACGAGGACCGGGCGCCGCGCCCCTCCCATGGCCGCACCCTCGCCGGGGCGCCCGCCGCCGTCGCGCCGCCGGAGAAGCGAGCGCTGTCGGGCGAGGTGCACGGCTCGCTCCGGCTCGCCGGCCGGCGCGGCGACCCGGGCGCCCTCGTCGGCCGCGGCACCGTGCGCATCCGCGAGGCGGACCTCTTCGCCATCCCGCCGGTCCTCGGCGTGCTGCAGGCCCTGCAGCTCACGGTGCCGGCGGAGCGCTACGACTTCGCCACCGCCGACCTCTTCGTGGCCGGCCGCCGGGTCCACTTCGACGAGCTGTACCTCGAGTCGAGCTTCGCCGATCAGAACGCCCACACGCTCGTCGCCCGGGGGACCCTCGATCTCGACACGATGGCGATCGAGGGCCGGGTGCGATCCCGCAGCGGCCTCTTCCTCCCGGTTCGTGAGATCATGGGCGCGATGGGCGACGCGATGGCGGCGATCGAGCTCGGCGGTACCGTGCTCGAGCCCGAGGTGTCGGTGGCGCTGCTGCGCGGCGACCGCCCCGAGCGTGAGGCGGTCCAGGCTCGGCCGGTGCGGCGACGCGGGGCCGCGGAGGCATCGCCGCGGCCGGCGGAGACGACGGTGAACGCGGCCGGGGCCCCGGGGAGCCGGCCGACGGGGAACTGACGCCGGGGACCGGCGGCGCACCGGCCCCGGGAGTCGACGCCCGGGATCGCCGGGCCGGCGGCGCCCGCCGCGATGCTGCCGGGTCCGGAGGGACCCGGCCGGGAGCGAACGACCGATGGACGAGCTGACGCATCTCGACGACCGGGGCCGGGCCCACATGGTGGACGTCGGTGCCAAGCCGCCGCTGCGGCGCCGGGCGGTCGCGGAGGCGACGCTGCACGCCCGCCCCGACGCCCTCGATCGGCTGTTCGGGGGCGAGCTGCCCAAGGGCGACGGGCTGGCGGTGGCGCGGCTCGCCGGCATCGCCGCCGCGAAGCGGACCGACGAGCTGATCCCGCTGTGCCACGGCCTGCCGCTGGACCACGTGGGCGTGGAGCTCGAGCGAGCGGCACCGGACCGGGTGCGCCTCGTCGCCGAGGCCTCGACCGTCGCCCGCACCGGCGTCGAGATGGAGGCGCTCACCGCCGTCACCGTCGCCGGCCTCGCCCTGTGGGACATGCTCAAGGCGGTCGACCCGGACCTGCGGCTCGGCGACGTGGTCCTCCGCGAGAAGACCAAGACGCCGCTGGCCCCGGGCGAGCCCGGCTGAGCGCGCGGTCGGTGGAGGGCGGCGGCGCGGGGCTCCGGCCGCGGGTCCTCAGCCGCGGTCCGCGGCGGCGACGGCGCCCAGGAATGCCGCGAGAAGCTCCGGGTCCTTCTCCCCGCGGCGCCGCTCGACGCCGCTGCTCACGTCGACCATCCACGGGCGGACGCCCGCGATCGCGCCGGCCACCGTGTCGGGAGCGAGGCCGCCGGCGAGCGCGACCGGCGTCCGGAGCTCCGGCAGCCGCGCCGCGAGGTCCGCGTGGTCGAAGGCCTCGCCCGAGCCCGGCCGCGGACCGTCGACCAGCAGCAGGCCGACGTCGGGGCAGGCGTCCCACCGGGCGACGGCCTCGGGGTCGAACGCGAACCCGCGGACGACGAGCCGCCCCGTCGCCGCCCGCGCCGCGGCGCACGCCGCCTCGTCCTCCCCGCCGTGGAGCTGGGCCACGACGCCGGGCACCCGGCCCGCGAGGACGGGATGATCCGGCTGGTCCCGCAGCACCACCACCGGCGTGACGCCGGGGGGCGTGGCCGCGACGAGCTGGTGCACCGCCTCGACGGTCACCCGCCGGGGACTGGCGTCCGCGACCACGAAGCCGACCGCATCGGCTCCGAGCGTCGCCGCCCGCCGCACCATCTCGGCCTCCCGCAGCCCGCAGATCTTGACGCGGGTCCGGACGCGGGGAGCCGCGGCCGGACGGTGCGCCGGGTCCGCGATCGGCCCGCCCCTCGTCACCGGTCGACGCCGGCCGCCTGCGCCTCGGCCTCGAGGGCGTCCACGAGCGCGCGGTGATCCTCGCCGAGGCGTCCCGACCGCGCCCGCTCGAGCAGCGGCAGGGCGTCCTCGGCCCGGCCGAGCGAGCGGACGTAGAGGGCGGCGAGCAGCAGCCGCACCTCGGGCGTCCGCGGGTGGGCGGGGTAGCGGTCGATCATGAGCTCGTACGCCGTCCCCGCCTCCTGCTCCCGGCCTTCGGCGTGCAGCTGGCTGGCCACGTCCACCTGGCGGTCGGCCGTGAGCACGGTCTCGGGGTGCTCGGCGAGGAGCTCCGCGTAGGCCTCGGCCGCCTCGGGCAGTCGGTGCTCGACCACCAGCTCCTCGATGCGCCGCCGGGCCGCGGCGACCTCGGGATCCGGCGGGGGGGCGTCGTCGACCGGGGCCGTCTTCCTCGCCCGCTCCCCGAGCCGTCGTCCGGTGTCGGCGGAGGCGGACTCCCACGGGCCGGCGACCGAGCCCGAGGTCGCGCGGCGGAAGGCCGCCCGTCGCCGCGACTGCTTGAAGATGAACCAGATGTCGAAGTCGTCCCGCGGCAGCTTCCGGGTCGCGAGCAGGGCGACCGCCACGCCGAAGCCGAAGGCGTAGCCCGCGAGGTGGGCGACGTACGCCACGCGGCTGCCGCCCCCGAGCAGGTCGCCCACGCTCCGCAGGAAGTCGATCGCGACGTAGAACGCCACGAACCACAGCGCGGGCACCGCGAAGGTCCCGATGATGAAGAAGAAGACCAGCACCAGGACGCGGGCCCGCGGGGCGAGGGCGGCGAAGGCGCCCGTGACCGCCGCCACCGCGCCCGAGGCGCCGATGACCGGCGCCGCCGACCACGCGACGTGGGCGAGGCCGGCCGCGACGCCGCCGGCGAGGTAGAACGACGCGAAGCCGACCCGGCCCAGCCGATCCTCCACCGGAGCCCCGAACACCCACAGGAACAGCATGTTGAACGCGAGGTGCCAGATCGAGCCCTGATCGTGCAGGAACTGGTACGTCAGCAGCGTCCACGGCTTGAAGTCGGTGCGCGACAGGGCGCCGAGCTCGATCAGCCGGTCGTGATCGAGCGACCCGCCGCCGACGAGGACCAGCGCGAGCAGGTGGATCACCATGTTCGCCACGACCAGCGCCCCGGTGACGCGGGGACGGCGCTTGAGCTCGCGGCTGGTGCGGATCGGGATCAGCATGGCGGGGCGAGTATAGGGACGGGCTCCCGTTCGCCTCGGGAACCGGGCGACGCGGGCGTGGGCGGTGGACCGGAGGGCGATCCGCCCCGCGGACCGCGCCCGTCCGGGACCGCTCGCGACCGCCCGCGACCGCCGCTCGCGTACACTCGCCGCTCATGCGGATCCTCGCCGACCTGCTCGCCGCCGGGGCGCTGCTGCTCGCCGCCCCGTGGTGGATCGCTCGCATGATCCGCCGCGGCACGTGGCGAACGGACTGGCCCGGCCGGCTCGGCTTCGGCCCCGCGGTGCCCCGCGGTCCCGGACCGCGCCGTCCCCGCGTCCTCGTGCACGCGGTCTCGGTGGGCGAGGTCGCGGCCGCCGCACCGATGCTCGAGGAGCTCGCGCGGCCGGACGCCCCGGGCGGTCCGTTGGAGGTCGTCCTCTCCTCGACCACCGACACCGGGGTCGCCCGCGCCCGCCAGGTCGCGGGCGATCGCCATCCGGTGATCCGCACGCCCGTCGCCCTGCACGCCTTCGCCCGCCGCTGGCTGCGCCGGGCGGATCCCGACGTGCTGGTGCTCGTGGAGCTCGAGGTCTGGCCGACGATGGTGGACGAGGCGCGCCGGCGCGGGGTGCCGGTGGTGGTCGTCAACGGCCGGCTGACCGATCGCAGCCTGAAGCAGTACCGGCGCGTGCGCCGCCTCGTCGCCCCCGCGTTCGGACGGCTCGCGGCCTGTGGCGTGCAGGACCGACCGACCGCCGACCGCTTCGCCGAGGTCGGCGTGCCGGCCGACCGCATCGAGGTGACCGGCACGATGAAGTGGGACCGCGCGACGATCGCCGACGAGGTACCGGGCTCCGAGGAGCTCGCCGCCGCGCTCGGGATCGACCGCCGCCGCCCGCTCGTCGTCGCCGGCTCCACCGCGCCCGACGAGACGCGACTGATCGACGAGGCGGTGGGCGACCGGGCCCAGCTCCTCATGGCCCCGCGCCGTCCCGAGTGGGGCGAGCAGGTCGCCCGCGACCTGCCGGGATCGGTCCGCCGCTCACACGGGGCGTGCGGCAGCGACACGGGACGCTTCGTCCTCGACACGATCGGCGAGCTGCGACCCGCCTACGCGCTCGCGGACGTGGTGATCGTCGGCCGGACCTTCGGACGGCTCCACGGCTCGGACATGATGGAGCCGGTGGGCCTCGGCAAGCCGGTCGTCGTCGGGCCGCGGACCGACGACTTCGCGGCCGTCACCGAGGAGCTGCTCGCCGGGGGCGGGCTGCTGCAGGTCGAGGCCGGGGCGCTGCGGGAGACGATCGAGCGCCTGCTCGCCGACCCGGATGCGCGGCACGCCCTGGCGGACCGTGGCCGGGCGGTCATCCGCGCCCACCAGGGGGCGGCGGCGCGGCATGCGGCCATCGTTCGACGGGCGCTGCCCTCGCGGGCCGGGCGCCGCGACGACACGACGGCCGGGGTGCCCGGAGCGGCCGGGGCGGCCGGGGCGGCCGGGGCGGCCGAGGCGGGACGGTCCGGCCGCGGCGCCGGACCCGAGGCCTTCGCGGCGGTGGGCAACCGCCCGGCAGATGCCGCTGGCCCCGGAACCGCCCCGCCCTGAGGGGCGAGGAGGCCGCGGCGCCGGGCATCGCCGGACATCGAGCGGCCCAAAAACTCGCCGCCCCGGCCAGAAGGCCGGGACGGCGAAGGAGGAGAAAGAAGAAAGGAGGAAAGAAGGTCGTTCCGGAAGGAGCGGTGCGTGCCCCGAGGCGCCTGCCCGGACGTGCTCGTCCGCTCGGGATCTCACTACGACCGTGATCCGGTGCGGGTTCGCCGTCGTGGGTGGCTCGTTCGGCTCCTGGTCGTCCTGTGCCGCCGAGCCATCGCGATGCGGCGGCGGGGGGGTGAACGGGATCCTGGAGGCCCGGCGGGGTGGACGGTCGTGAGCCGTTCCTCGCCGCTCCGACTCGGCGGGGCCGGGTTTCTCCGGACCAACCGACGTCACCCGGATTATCGTGCACGTCTCCGTCGATTCTTCAACATCCGGTCATCTTTCGCTCTCCGAATGCTCGCACGGGGCGAGCCTCCGCACGATCACGGAGCCTCGATGCGCGAATCGCGCCTTCTGGACCACGTGACCCGGCCCACGGGCCTCCCGGGACACGTCGTGCTGCCGCCCGGCGACGACCTGGCGGCGGTGGACGTGCCCGCCGGCCCGGTCCTCCTTGGGGTCGACCAGGTCGTCGACGGCCGGCACGTGGACCTCGCCCGGCACGACCTGCGGGACGTGGGCTGGAAGGCCATGGCCCGCTGCGTGAGCGACGTCGCCGCGATGGCGGGGCGGCCGTGGGCCTCGCTGGCGTCGGTGGCGCTGCCCGCGGGCTTCGGCGAGGCCCGGGCGACGGAGCTGTTCGAGGCCGTCCGGCGGGCCGCCGAGCGGCTGGAGGCCCCGCTCGTCGGTGGCGACATCGCGATCCACGCGGCACCGTCGGATCGGCTCGTGCTCTCGATCACGGTCCTCGGCATCCCGGGACCGGCGGGCATCGTGCGCCGTTCCGGGGCTCGGCCCGGCGATGCGCTGTGCGTGACCGGCCGGCTCGGCGGCTCCCTGGACCCCGACGGCGGGGGGCGGCACCTCGACTTCGAGCCCCGCGTGGCGGCCGGCCTCGAGCTCGCCGCCGCCCTCGGCGACCGGCTCCACGCCCTGATCGACCTCAGCGACGGGCTGGGACGCGACGCCGCCCGGGTGGCCCGCGCCTCGGGCGTGGCCCTGGAGCTCGACGCCGACCGGCTGCCGCGGAACGAGGGCGTCGACTGGCGGGGAGCGGTCGGCGACGGCGAGGACTACGAGCTGCTCGCGGCGATCGCCGGCGATCCGCCGGGCGCGGCCGGCGGCGTGCCGGTCACGGTCATCGGCCGCGTGCTGGCCCCGGACGCCCCGGACCGGCCCGCCGGCGCCGTCCGGCTCCGCACGTCGGCCGAGGACGGCGACGAGCTCGTCGACGTGGCCGAGCTCGGCTGGGATCACGCGGGCGAGGACGAGACGCCGGGGCGCGACGCCGGAGGCGCAGCGTGAGCGACCGGGACGCTCGGGCCGAGCCGGCCGCCGGCAGGGCGGACGAGGGGGGAGCGCACGCGACCGCGCGGTCGGTCCGCGTCGATGACGAATCGGCCACCGACGCGCTGGGCCGGCGGCTCGGCGCCGCGTTGCGGGGCGGCGACGTCGTCGGTCTCGAGGGACCGCTCGGCGCCGGCAAGACCCGCCTCGTGCGCGGCATCGCGGCGGGCATGGGCATCGACCCCGCGGTGGTGTCGAGCCCGAGCTTCGTGCTCGTGCAGGAGTACGACGGCCCGAACGAGCTCGTCCTCGCCCACGTCGACGCCTGGCGCCTCGACGGGCCGGGCGCGGTCGACGGCCTCGGCTGGGACGAGCTCGCCGGCGCCCCCGGCGTGGTCACGGTGATCGAGTGGGCCTCGCGGATCGAGGCGGCGATGCCGCCGGACGCGGCGTGGCTGGAGATCGCGCCGGCGGGGGCCGGGGCGGGCGGCTCCGCGGACCTCGCGGAGATCGGCACGTCACGGACGATCGCGCTGCGGGCGCCGCACACTGGGGTGGCCGAGGCGGAAGGGCTTCATGCGCGCCTCACCGCCGCGATGGCGGGCGACTGACGCGGCCGGCCGGCTCGGCGCGGCGGTTCGGCGGCTCGGCGCGGCGATTCGGCGCGGTGGTACGTCGTTGCGGTTCGGCGCGGCGAGTCGGCGCGGCAGCCGGGCGCGGTCCGGCGGGGCGGTCGCGGCCGCTCAGGCCGCTCAGGCCGCTCCCGGACCGCGATCGGGGTCGCCGTCGTCGTGGGCGGCGTCGGCCTCGGGCTCGAGCACCGCCGCGTCGTCGTCGACGGCGGCGCCCTCGGGGCTGATCGCGTAGATCTGGAACCGGTGGGCGACGGGGTCCCAGCCGTGCTCGCGGCAGATCCGCTCGCGGACCCGCACGAGCTCGGGATCGGTGAACTCGATCACGCGGCCGGTCTTCATGCAGACGATGTAGTCGCGCGGCTCCTTGCCGTAGATGAGCCGGTAGTACGACTGGCGACTGTCGAACAGCGCCTGCGTGATGATGCCGGCCTCCTGCAGCAGCTTGATCGTGCGGTAGACCGTGGCCTTGGAGACCCGGAAGCCGCGCTCGCGGAGGTCCTGGATCAGGTCGTCGGCCTCGAAGACGCTGTCCCGCTCGATGATCGCGTCGAGGATCGCGGCCCGCTCGGGCGTGTACTTGAGGTTCTGGGCCTTGAGCGACCGCCGGAAGACCGAGCACAGGGGGGCCATCGCCTCCGGCGTCCCGACCCGGGGCGTCGGGGTCGCGGGCGCGGTGGGCGGCTCGATGCGGGCATGATCGCGGGACGCATCCGGCATGGGTCAAGTGTAGTGCACCCTCGGCCCGCGACGGCCCGCGACGGCCCGCGACGCGCGGCCGAGGGCGGCGGACCGCACGAACGACACGGCCGCGCCCGGGCCGCGAACGCCGGGCGGGCGCGGCGGGACGAGCGGATCGGCACGCGGCGGCGACCACGTCGGACCGACGCGGGCGGCGGCCGGACGAGACGCGGCCACGGCCTCGCCGACCGGGGAGCCGTATCCTCTGCCGCCATGTCCGTGCGACGACGGATCCTCGCCTTCGAGCCGTGGGACGGCGGCTCGCACGCCGCGGTGCGCCGGTCGATCGAACGGCACTCGCGTCACGCGTGGACGTGGGTGACGCTGCCCGACCGCGGGTGGCGGTGGCGCATGCGGACGGGGGCGTTCACGCTCGCCGAGCGGGCGGCGCCGCACGCGGGCGAGCGGTTCGACGCGATCCTCGCCGCGGGCCTGCTGTCGCTGCCGGACCTGCTCGCGGCGCTGCGACGGCCGCCGTGGCCGCGCACGACCGCCGGGCGCGCGTGGCCGCCGCCGGCGATCCTCCTGATGCACGAGAACCAGGCCGCGTACCCGGCCGGCCCGGAGGGCGGCGACGATCGCGACGCGCACCTGGTCCTCGTGAACCTCGCCTCGATCGCCGCGGCCGACGCGGTGATCTGGAACAGCGACTGGAACCGCCGGTCGCTCGCGGACGGCGTCCGAACGATGCGGCTGCGACGGCTCGATCCGGATCCGCCGTCGGCGTTCGCGCCGGAGGCGATCGCCTCGTGCGGCACGGTGATCTGGCCGCCGGTGGAGCCGCCCGCGGCGGGCGCGCCGCGGCGCGGCGATCCGGCGGCGGATGCCCCGATCCGCGTGGCGTGGCCGCACCGCTGGGAGCACGACAAGGGACCGGACGAGCTGCTCGAGCTCGCCCGCGCGGCCCGGCGGCGGGCGCGCCGCGGCGAGGCGCCGCCGATCCGCTGGGTGCTGCTCGGCGAGCGCCGCGCCCGCGTCCCGCCGGCCCTCGAGACCCTGCGGGCGGAGCTGGGCGACGACGTGGAGCACGACGGGTTCGTGGCGGACGAGCGGGCGTACCGCCGGCGGCTGCGATCGTGCGACTGGGTGCTGTCGACGGCCCGGCACGAGTTCTTCGGGATCGCCGTGGTCGAGGCGCTGCTCGAGGGCTGCCTGCCGTGGCTGCCGGACCGGCTGAGCTACCCGGAGCTGCTGCCGCCGGTGGCCCGCGGTCTCTCGCCGTGGTCGCCGCCGGCGGATCCGGACGCGGTGCGGGCCGCGATCCGGCGGCACCTCGAGCCGGCCCGCGCCGCGAACGCGGTGGCCCGGATCGACGCCGTGGTGGACGGGCTCGTGACGGCGAGCGACGATGGCGGCGCCCGGGCCGGGACCTGACCGGCCGGGCCGCCACGCCCGCCCGAACCCCCCTCCCCGGACCCGAACCCCAAGGTCCTATAATGCATCTTATGTTGCATTGGGGCTCAGAGGGACCGGCGGGGGACCCTCTCATGGGCTCCAGGACGCGGTCGGCCCGCTCCGGTGACCGTCCGTCCGGCCGGCCGGCCGGACGCTCGTCCCCGCGATCGTCCCGCCGGGTCGCTCAGGCCGATCGGGCCGGCCCTCGGGCGCTCAGCGCCCGGCCGCCCCATCGCGCGGCCGCCCGCCGACACTCCCGGCGGTCACCCGCCAGCGGGCCCGGGCAGCTCCAGCCCGTGGGTCTCGGCGACCTGCTCCGCGAGCGACAGCCCGCTCGCGAACGCCGACTCGAGGCGGCCGGCGATCATCCAGTCGCCCGCGAGTCCGATGCCCGCGGCCGCGTCCCAGCGGCTCGGGCCCTCGGCGGCGTCCGTCACCAGCGCGTGCCGCCACCGATGGGCGGCGAGGACGACGGGCTCGGCGGCCGGCTCGAGGAGCTCGGCCGCCATCGCCCAGAGCCGCCCGGCCGCGTCCTCGGCCGGCCGCTCGAGGTGCTCGAGGGACCACGCCGGCGAAGCGTGCACGATCCAGGTCTCGCCCGGGCCGTCCCCGGGGCCGGTCCGCCCCGGCTTCGACGACTCCCGGGCGATCCACGCCAGCGGCTCGTCGCGTCCGCGGCGGACGTCCCAGTCGGCCCCGGCCGTCGACGGCAGCCCGACCATCAGGGCCCAGCACGGCGCGAGGTCGGAGTCGGCCGCGACGGCCGCGAGCCCGGGATCCTCCAGCATCGCCGCGGCCTGCGGCGCGGGCGCAGTCACGAGCACGGCGTCCCACGGTCCCGTCTCGAGCTCCTCCCGAACCGCCGGGTCCGGCGGCACCGGCGGCCGGCCGGGCGCGGCCGAGCTCTCGGCGACGACGAGACGGGGGCCGTCCGCGCCGGGCTCGACCCGCTCGATGCGGGTGCGGGTGAGCAGCCGCCGTCCGGCGGCGAGCGCCCGGCAGGGGGCGTTGCTCCCGGGCACGCCGACGTGCCAGTCGGAGGGGGGGGCCGGCGCGCGGCCCCGGGCCCCCGCCGATCCGGGGCCCGCCCCCCCGCCGGCCTCTCCGCCGGCCCCCCCGCCGGCGTCGCGGTTGGTCGCCCCGGCCCGCCTCGAGGCGTCCGGCAGCGAACCGCCCGGATCCTCCGACGGGCCCGGCGCCGGTCGCGGCCGCCACGGGGCGACGACGCCCGCGTCCGTCCACGCCGCGACCTGGCGCCGGAACGGCTCGGAGCGCGCGGTGAAGTACTGCATGCCGTGATCGAACCGCCACGGATCGGCGTGCCGCGTCGCCGCCCGGCCACCGGGGCCGCGGGACTTCTCGATCACCGTCACCGAGGCCCCGGCGCGGGCAAGACGATCCGCCGCGGTCAGGCCGGCGAGGCCCGCACCCACGACGGCGATGCGCGGTCGTTCGCGAACGTCGCTCATGAAGCTCCTCCGTGGTTCCGCGGAGCCCCGGCCCCGCGGGTCGCGCCCCGACGCGGCCCGGCTCAGCCCAGCAGCGCCGCCTCGATCGACAGCCCCGGGCCGAGGCCGACGATCCCGATCGGCCGCGGCATGCCCCGGCGCAGCGCGCGCCGCAGCGCGAACAGCACCGTGGGCGACGACATGTTCCCGCACGCCCGCAGCACCGCGCGACTCTCGAGGAGTCCGTGACGCGGCAGCCCGAGGGCGCGTTCGGCGGCGTCGAGGATCCGCGGGCCGCCGGGATGCACGATCCAGCCGCCGACGTCCCCCCGCGTGCGTCCGTGCCGGGCCAGCCAGCCCTCGAGCCACGGACCCAGCGCCGTGTCGATCGCGTCCGGGACCTCCGGCTCCAGCGTCATCAGGAATCCGTCGTCGCCGATCCGCCAGCTCATCAGCGGCGCCGTGCCGGGGACGCGGCCGCCGCCGTGCGCCAGCAGCCGCACCGGCGGGGCGGCGAGCGGCCGGGCGTGCACGGCGGCGACGCCGGCGTTCGTCGTCGTGCCGCGGGATCGCCCCGCGGACGCCGCGGCGGGATCGCCCACGACCACCGCGGCGGCGCCGTCGGCGAAGAGGGTGTTCGCCACGATCCGCTGCGGATCGTCGCCGTAGGCGAAATGCAGGGAGCACAGCTCGACCGCCACCACGAGCACCAGCGCGCCGGGCTCGGCGCGGACCGCGTGCGCGGCGGTGCGGAGGCCGTTGAGCGCGCCGTGGCAGCCCATGAAGCCGACCACCGTTCGCTCCACGTCGTCCGGCAGCCCGAGCCGGTCGACGAGCGCGTGGTCGACGCCGGGACTCGCGAAGCCGGTGCACGAGACGAGGACGGTGTGCGTGACCCGGGCGGGATCGACGCCCGCGGCCCGGATCGCGCGGGCCCCCGCCGCGGCCGCCAGCCCCGGCGCCTCGCGCTCGTAGCGCCGCATGCGGGCCGCCGTCCCCGGGCCGGCCGCGCCGGGGCGGGCCGGGTCCGCCGGGGCCGGATAGAACGATCCCAGCTCGTCCGCGATCACGCTCGCCCGCCGCCGGATCCCGGCCCGCCGGGCGTGGCGGAGCACCCGCGATCGGACGTCCGGGTCGGCGCCGCACCGCTCGGCCGCGTGCCGGGCCGCCGCGTCCGCGTCGAGCCGGCCGGCGGGCCGGGCGAGCCCCAGGCCGAGCACCGCCGGGGCGATCGCCGCCGGCGAAGCCGTCCGCGGCCGGGCGGCGGCCGCGACCTCGATCACGCCCGGCCGCGGGCGGACGCCCGCCGTCGCCTCCGGGCCCACCGACGTGCCGACGTCCACCGACCCCCCGGGAGCGCCGTTCGTCGCGTCGGGCCGGCTCACGCATCACCTCCGGCCGGGGCGACCGCGGGGCGGGCGCGCGCCGTACAGCCGCCCGCCGAGTCCCGCGCGGGATCGCGTCCGATCGCGCGCAGCCCGGCGCCCGCGACCGGCGGCGCGAGGCGGGCGGTCGCCATCGCCACCCGCCGGCCGATCCCGGAGCGCAGCACCGCGGCGCCGAGGCGACACGCCCGCTGCCGCCCCCGGAGGCGTCGGGCGTCGGCGGCCCACGTTCGCTCGAGCGTCCGCCGGGCCACCGCATCGAGCACGCCCGCCCGGGCGGCCTCGACGACGCGTCGACCGGCGAGCCGTCCGCCCGCGAGCGCCCACGCGATGCCTTCGCCGCTGAAGGGCTCGGCGTAGGCCAGTCCGTCGCCCACCCGCAGCAGTCCGGGAGCCGCGGGCCGGGCGGCGTGGGTCGCCAGCCGCGGCGTGCCCCGGAGCCGGAGCGCGGCCGCGGCGACGGCCTCGCGCTCGAGCCCGGCGGCGTGCAGCGCCGCAGCGGTCCATGCCGCCGGCCCCCCCGCCCACGCGAGCGCCGCCGGATCCACCGCCGCGGCGAGGTCGACGGTCTCGTCCGCCAGTCGCACCAGTCCGAGGTAGCCGCCGTCGCCCGTGAGCATGAGCAGCTCGCCCGGGACCGGGGCCGCGCCGCCGGGCCACGCCGCGATCGTGCCGATGCCGATGCGAGCGCCGGGCAACGAGCGTCGCCGCCGGCGCACCCCGGCCGGCTCGCGCCGCAGCGAGGAGCCCGCGAGCCCGTCGGCCGCGAGCACCACGTCGGCCCGCACCTCGGTGGCCGGGCCCGTTCGAGGACGCAGCCGGACCCGGCGGGCGCCGGTCCCGCGGTCCGGCGGGCCGATCTCCGCCGCCATCCCGCGGCGCACGGTCGCCCCGGCGGCCTCCGCGGCCGATCGCAGCGCGGGGTCGAGCCGGTCGCGCCCCACCGCCACGCTCGTGCCCATCGGCAGCCGCGCCGTGCCCCCGCCCGCGGCCACCCTCACCCGCCGCAGCGGCCGCCCCGCCTCCGCCAGCCAGCCCGTCAGGCCGAGCGCCTGCAGGTCGCCGATGGACCGCGCGTTCAGGCAGCCGCCGCACACCTTGCCGGGATCGCCCCCGGCGTCGGCAGCCGCTCCGTCGTCCTCGCGCCGCTCCACGAGCAGCACCGGGACGCCGGCCCGCGCGATCGTGATCGCCGCCGCCGCGCCCGCCGGCCCGCCGCCCGCGATCACCGCCGGCCACGACTCCGGCGGGCCCGTCGCGGGGGCCGGGCCACCGGTCCGCCGCACCCCGTTCACGACGACGCTCCCGTCCGGCCCCCGGGGACGGACGCGTTCTCCGCGTTCGCCGCGCCCGCCGCGCCCGCCGCGCCCGCCGCGCCCGCCGCCATCGTCACCGAGTCTCCCGCCGTCCCGCGCCGCCGCCAGGCCAGCCGCATCCGCGCCGGCCCCGCCCCGCGCACCGTGGCCCCCACGAGTCCGGCCGCCTCGGCCCGTCGGCGGAGCTCGTCCACCGTGAGCGCCGCCCGCACCGAGCGCGGTCCGTCCACGTGGACCACCGGGCAGCGCGAGAGCACCCGCACCCCGAGATGCACGAGGGCGAGCGACCGGCGGTCGCGCCGCAGGTCGTCCATCACGACCGCCCGCCGGGCGTGTCGCGCGCACGCCGCGAGCAGGGCGTCCAGCGGCTCGTCCTCGAGGTGGTGGAGGAACAGCGACGAGACGATCACGTCGGGGGCGACGTCCGCGAGCGGCTCCTCGTCCCCGCCGAGGCGCGCGACGCGGAAGGACGCCGGCACCGCCTCGACGCCGGGCCCATCCGATGATGCACCGCCCGCCGCGCCCGACGATCCGGCCACCTCGCGCGAGCGCCCCAGCGCCGACCGGGCGGCGTCCACGCACGCCGGCGACGCGTCGAGCCCGACCACCCGCCAGCGTCCCGGTGCCCGCCGGGCGAGCCGCCGGGCGAGCTCGATCGTCACCCCGCCGCCACCGCATCCGAGATCGGCCACCGTCCACGGCGCCCCGCCCGCGGGCGGCGTCCCCGCCTCGCGCACGATCGCCGCCGCGAGTCCCGCCGCGGTGCGCCCGAGCCGGTTGAGACGATCGAGGTCGCGCAGGGCATGGGCGAGCAGCCGCGGCTCGAGCTCGGGATCGTCCATCCACTCGCCCTCGACCCGGCGACCGGCCGCGAGCCCGCCCCCGCGCGCGAGCGCAGGCCGGCCCGCCGGGGCGGCCGGGCCCGGGGACGCGACCTCGGGGCGCGCGACCTCGGGACGCGGCCCCGTCGCGGGGCCGTCGCCGGGCCCGTCGGTCACGACCGCGGTCGGAGGATCGACGTCGATGCGGATCTCCCTTCTCCCCGCCCAGCTCGCGGCGTCGCGTCGGTCGCGGGCACTTCGCCGTCACGACTCGAGGCCCCCCGGCTCCCGAACGTCCCGGCGCCGGCACGGCGCCCACCGCTCCCGCCGGCGGTCCGCCTCCCCCGCAGCCCGTCATCCTCCCGCGCGGCCGCGGAGTCCGCCGCGGGGCATCCCCTCAGCCGGGGGCGTCGGCCGGATCGGCCGCATCCGGGACGCGGGACGCCGCGGTCCCCGGCCGCACCTCACAGGCGCCGGTCTCGCAGGCGTCGCAGGACCGGCCGAACAGCCGGCCGAGCGTAACCCGGTGGCGGGCGAAGATCCGGTAGCCGAGATCCGCGAGCCACCGCAGTCCGGGCCAGGCGGTCCACGCCATCATCCAGCCGACGCCCGCCGCCGCGTAGCTCGCCCGCACCGACTCCATGCCGACGGTGAGCGTGCCGTCGCCGCGGACGCCGTGCAGCTGGGCCTCGACGTCGTGCCGGGTCAGCCCGTAGGCCGCGGGGTCGAAGTCGGGAGCGGAGATGTCCACCGCCTCGAGACGGTCGCCGCGCCGCCGCAGCAGCCACTCGACCTCGAGCCGGCAGAACGGGCACTCGTGGTCGTACAGCAGCGTGTACCGGTCGTCGCCCCCGCTCGTCGCCGTCGCGCCCCCGCGGCCCGCCCCCGCGTCCGTCGTCGCCTGTCCGCTCATCGCCAGCTCCAGATCACGGTCCCGCGCGGGCACGCAGCGCCGCGAGCCTCGCGGATCGCGTCCCCGTCCGCGCGCCGCACACGTTCCCCATCGTGCGCCTCGTGCGTCGCCTCGTTCACGCCGCCACCCCCCGCCGCGTGCGCACGCGGCGGATGATCCACGCCCGCACGTCGACCGCGTCCGCGACCTGCAGCCGCGGGGCGTCCTGCAGCGGCTCGATGCCGTGGGCCGCGAGCATGTCGTTGCGGCCGAAGCTCGCCTCGGCCGGGGCCAGCCGCCACGGCTCGTGGTCGATCTCCCCGCGGTGCAGCCCCCCCGCTCCGTCGACGCTGTACAGGCACCAGCGGCCGGTGAGGAAGTCGTCGAACGAGCCCCCCTCGACCGTCTCCGCAGGGGCGGTCGCCCGATAGCGAACCTCGAGCTCCGCCGACGGGAAGCGGCGCTCGGTGCGCCGCGAGGTGAAGTGGATGCGTCCGTCCGCCTCCCGGCTGCACGTCATCTCCGCGTCGCGGTAGGCCAGGTGGAACACCGTCCGCGCGGCCCGCACCGCGAGCCGGTTCGCGGCGTCGAGCGAGAAGAAGTAGACGCCGGGACGGTCGTCCTCCTCGGAGGCCGGGGAGACCGGCCGCACGTAGGTGCGGACGTTCAGCTCCGGGAAGCGGCTCGTCCCCGGGATCGGCGGCATGAAGGCGGGCCGGACGCCGGACATCAGGAACGGCACCACCCCCACCCACGCGACGCCACCGTGGGTCTCCACCCGAAGGCCGTCCGGGAGCCGCGCCGCGAGACGATCCGGATCCACCGGCCAGTGCGCGAAGAGCAGCTCGCTCCACCGCATGCACATGGCGTGGGGTCCACGGGGCGCCGGGTGCGATCGGACGGCCTCGGACATGGACGACTCTATGCCTCCGCCGCGCCGAGGAACGCGACCAGCATCCACGCCGCGAGTCCGAACCGCAGCGACCAGGCCGCGGTGCGGATCCAGTTGGAGGCGACGAGGCGGCGCACGGTGGCCACGTCCGCGCCGCGCTCGAGGCGGCGATGCATGGGCACCTGCACGAGGAAGGTCGAGATCCAGAGCAGCGCGAGCAGCCCGGCCCCCGCCCCCGGCATCCACGCCGACAGCCCGTCCGGCGGGCGCACGAGCAGCGCGACCACCGTCGCCGCCTCCACGAGCATGAGCGGCCCGACGAGTCGGCCGGTGCGGGCCACGTGCTCGCGCTCGTAGGCGACGAAGGCCTCCGCCGGCACCGCCGCGTGCAGCGGGTAGTGGACGATCTGCACGAACCAGATCAGCCCGGCCATCAGGCCGGTCGAGCCCAGGTGCGCGAGCAGCAGCGGAAGGGCGAGCTCGTCCATCGTCGGGATCAGCCCCGGCCCGTCCCGCCGTCCGCCCCGTCGCCCGTCCCCGCCTCGTCGTCGCCGGCCTCGGTGGACGGACGACACAGCGCCACGAGGTCCGGCCGGTCCGCCGCGTCGCGGTGGCGGAAGGCCCGCACCACCCGGCCGCGGTCGATCACGAATGCGCCCGGCATCTGGAAGCCGTCGCCCACCAGGCGGCCGACGAGGTGCCCGCGGAACGTCGCCAGCAGGCCCCGCCACCACATCCGCGGCCCGAACAGCTGCCCGAGCGAGCCGCGGCGGAGCTCCAGCGCGCGGTAGAGGTGGCGGTCGGGATCGCTGACCACGGGGACGTCCTCGAGCCCGTGGCGATCGAGCAGGCGCCGGCCCTGCTCGCGCGTCCCCATCTGCACCACGACCGCGGGCATCGCGGCCACCCGCTCGTCGGTCCGCCGGGCCCGCGCGAGGTCGGCCAGCGCCTCGCCGCAGAACGTGCAGCCCGAATGACGCACGAGCAGCAGCAGGATCGGCCCGCGGCGGCTCAGCGACAGCAGGGTCTCGCCGCCGTCGGTGCGGGCCTCCGCGAGGACGTCCCCGAGGCGAGGGGCGTCGGGCGACGCGTCCGCGGGCGAGCCGTCCTCCGCGTGCGACCGGCTCATGATCCGGCTCACGTCGCCGCCCCCCCGGCGGAGCGCGCGACGGGCGCGGGCACCCCGTCGACGTCCGGCACGCCGCCGGCCGGCCGCGACCGTCGCCACGCGAGCCGCAGCATGAGGAGGAACGGGATCCACCACGCGAGGTCGTTGGTCAGGATCGTCCAGCCCATGGTCCACGGCAGCACGCCGCGCATCGCGGCGTCGACGAAGCCGATCGGCCCGAGGATCTTGCCGAGCAGGCCGACGAGGACGATCGGCCAGTGCCGGGCCGGGTCGCGCGCGGCGGCGAGGTACCCGAGGCCGTAGACGCCGACGATCATCCCGACGCACTGCCAGACCGCGAGCGTGATCGCCGCGTCCTCGCCGAGATCCACCCCGAGCAGCCGGAAGGTCAGGTCCGGGACGAGGACGACCACCGCCCCCCAGACGAGGTTGTAGACGCCGGCGAGGACGAGCACGACCGTCATCCAGCGCGGATGGGCGGGCGAGCGGGCGGGCGGACGGTCCGCGGGGGCGGGCATGCGGCGACTCCGGACGCGGGGGACGCGAGGCGGGCGGAAGCGCGGCCGGCGGCCACCGCGAGGGTGGGCCGCCGGGCCAATGAATGGACCCTCGCTCCTGTCGAAGCGAGGGCCCCAGTCGGGAAAGGTTCAGACCGGGCTCGAACCGCCCGGCGTGTCGGGAGCTTCCCGGGTGGTCACGGCAGGATCACGGTGTCGATGACGTGGACCACTCCGTTGTTCGCGTCGATGTCGGTGGCGACGATGTTCGCGCCGTCGACCGTCAGTCGACCGTTGTCGATGGAGAAGACGACCTCGCCGCCCTGCAGGGTCTCGACCCGGCCGGCCTTGGCCGCGTCCGCGGCGTACGCCCGGCCCTCGACGACGTGGTACTTCAGGATCTCGGCCAGCTGCTGGGGATTCTGGAGCAGCGACTCGACGGTTCCGGCCGGAAGCTTGGCGAACGCCTCGTCGGTCGGGGCGAAGACGGTGAAGGGCCCGCCCTCGGCGAGGGTGGAGGCGAGACCCGCGGCCTCGGCGGCGGCGAGCAGCGTGTTGAAGGTGCCGGCGCTGGCGGCGACGTCCACGATCGAGTCGCTCGAGGGCATGATCACCGAGTCGATGACGTGGATCACGCCGTTGCTCGTCTCGATGTCGGCGGAGACGACGTTCGCGCCGTCCACGGTCACGCCTTCGCCGGTGGCGAAGTCGATCTTCTGACCGGCGACGGTGACCGCACCGCTCATCCGGACGACGTCGCGGGCCATGAGCTTCCCGGGGACGACGTGGTAGGTGAGGATCTGGGTGAGCGTGTCCCGGTTCTCGGGCCGCAGCAGCGACTGGACGGTGCCGCTCGGGAGCTTCCCGAAGGCCGCGTCGGTCGGGGCGAAGACGGTGAACGGGCCGTCGCCCTTGAGGGTGTCGACCAGGCCCGCGGCCTGCACCGCGGCGACCAGGGTCTCGAACTGACCGGCGGCGACGGCGGTGTCGACGATGTCGTCGGCGCTGGCCACGGCCCCGAGCAGGACGGAGTCCTCCTTGGCCGAGGAGCAGGCGGCGACGCACCCGCCGCAGCCGGGGCCGGCGTTGACGAGGCCGGCGAGGCCGGCCGCGCTCACGGCGGCGACGGCGGCGGCGGTCTTCAGGCTGGTGGCGATGGAGATCATCAGGGTCCTCCCAGGCCTGCGGGCGGCTCGAGGTGCCGGACGGAATCGGGCCCGGCCGGGCCACAGGCTCTTTCGGTTCGAAACGTGCAATTCGTGCGACGATAGGCGGGGATCGACGGATGTTCGGTCCGTCTGGCGCAGCCAGGAAGGCTGCCGGGCCGACGATCCCTCCAAACCGGTCAGATCGGGGCTGGCGGCGCCGTGGATGCAGCCCGTATACTCGGAGAAACCCCGATCCCCCCCCCTTTTTCTCGGATGCCCGCGATGAAGCACCTCCTCTCCCCCCGCGAGGTCGCCGCCGCGATCGGCGTGAGCGAGTCCACCCTCAAGCGATGGACGGACGACGGGCTCATTCGAGCCACGCGCACCGCGGGCGGGCACCGGCGCATTCCGATCAACGAGGCGATCCGCTTCGTGCGGGAGACGCAGGCCCGCATCGTGAACCCCACGATCCTCGGCCTGAAGGACCTCGAGCAGGTCGGCGGCGAGCTCCCGGTCGGCACCGGCGAGCGCGAGGAGCAGCTGCATCAGGCCCTCGTCGAAGGCCGCGCCGGGCGACTGCGGGGACTGGTGACGAGCCTGTTCGTCGAGGGCGTCGGGGTGGCCGAGCTCTGCGACGACCTGCTGACGCCGTGCATGCACCGCATCGGCGAGCTCTGGCGACACTCCGAGGAGGGCATCTTCGTCGAGCACCGGGCGACCGATCTCTGCGTGCAGGCGCTGAACACGCTGCAGGGGCTCATCGAGCTGTCCGACGACGCACCGGTCGCGGTGGGCGGCGGTCCCTCCAAGGACCCCTACATGCTCGGGACGCTCATGGCCGCGACCTGCCTCGCGGACGCGGGCATCCGGGCCGTGAACCTCGGGCCGGACACGCCCGTGGCCTCCATCGTGCACGCGGTGGACGCCTCGAACGCGTCGCTCGCCTGGCTCAGCGTCTCCGCCCCGGCCACCCCCGGGCTCGGCGAGCAGGTCTCGGACCTCGCCGACGAGCTCGAGACTCGCGGCGGCTGCCTCGTGGTCGGCGGCCGCAACGTGAACCGCTCCGACCTCGCCCTCCGACCGAACGTCCACGTCGGACGCAACATGCGCGAGCTGGTGGCCTTCGCCCGGGGCGTGATCGTCACGCGGCAGGGACGCGTCGATGCGGCGCACTCGGCCAACGGCGCCGTCACGGACTCCGACGGCGTGGCGCACTCGTGACGCCCGGGCCCGCGGCCGGCGATGCCGCCGCCACCGCGGCGCGGCCTGGGGAAGACGCGGAGCGGCACGCGGTTGACCGCCGCCCGCACCGTGACCGACCCTTGGCCATGCCCACGCGTCGTCACTCGGCCATCTCGTCCCGCCTCGGCCTCGCGGCCCTGATGGCGATCACCGCCGCCCTCGTCGGCCTCGATGCACCCCGGCCCGGCGAGGCCGCGCCGCCGGCCGTCTCGCCCGACCCGCCGGCGTCCGCGGCCCGATCGCTCGACGCCGCCGGGACGCCGCGCGGATTCGTCAACTCGATCGGCATGGAGCTGCGGCTCGTGCCCGGCGGCCGCTTCCGCATGGGCTCGGACCCCGGCGAGCCGGGTCACCGGGTCAACGAGGGGCCCGCCCACGAGGTCGTGGTGGCCCGCGACTTCCTGATCGCGAGCACGGAGACGACGATCGGCCAGTTCCGCCGGTTCGTGTCCGAGACGGGTCACGTGACCGAGGCCGAGCGCGACGCCGCCGGCGGGTTCGGCATGGACTGGTCGACGGGCCGGGTGGTGCAGGCGACCGGCATCGACTTCCGCGATCCGGGCTTCCCGGGCTTCGTGCCCGGCGACGATCATCCCGCGGTGCTCCTGAGCTGGAGCGACGCCGAGGCGTTCTGCCGCTGGCTCTCGGAGCGGGAGGGGCGCCGGTACCGCCTGCCGACCGAGGCGGAGTGGGAGCTGGCCGCCCGCGGGGGCGCCGACGCCGACCCGGGCCCGTGGTGGTTCGGCGACGACCCCGCCCGCCGGGCCAACGTCGCCGACGCCTCGCTCGCGGCGGTCGTTCCCGCGATGCCCGAGACGGAGGCGTGGAACGACGGGTTCCCGTTCCTGTCGCCGGTCGGCAGCTTCCCCGCCAACCCGCTCGGCCTGCACGACGTGCACGGCAACGTGTGGGAGTGGTGCCTCGACCCGCACGACGACGCGGCGTACGCGACGCGGGCCGCGGCGGCCGGGGACGCGGGTGGGGCGGACGGCGCGTGGACCGACGATCCCCGCACCGCGTCCGGGCGGCTCCCGGCCGACGAGGACCCGGGCTTCCGGGCCATCCGCGGCGGCGGCTGGATGAACGCGGCCCACCGGACCCGCACGACGCAGCGGGTCTACTTCCGCCCGACGTTCCGGTACTGCCTGCTCAGCGGCTTCCGCGTCGTGTGCGAGGTGGAGCCGGAAGCGCACTGAGCCGCGTTCGTGCGCGGGCCGGCCCCCGCGCGCGGTCCCCCCCGCCGTCGCCCGGCCTGCGGCCCCGCTGCTCCCCGGCCATCGCACGGCCCCCCGCCGTCGCCCGGCGAGCCCTCACCACGCGAGCATCGTCCCGACGAGGGCGTACGCGGCCGCGGTCACGACCGTGATCGAGACGAGGTTCATCACGAACCCCGCCCGCACCATGTCGGCGATCGCGATCCGGCCCGAGCCGAAGACGATCGCGTTGGGCGGCGTGGCCACCGGCATCATGAACGCGCAGCTCGCGGCGATCGCGGCCGGGGCCAGCAGCATGATCGCGGGCACGCCGAGCGGCTCGGCGAGGGCCGCGAGGACCGGCAGCGCCGCCGCGGTGGTCGCGGTGTTGCTCGTGATCTCGGTGATGAAGACGATCGCGGCGACCACCGCGAGGACGACCAGCGGTCCGGGGAGTCCGCCGAGGTTCGTCGCCAGGCCGCCGAACCACGCGTCGACGCCGGTGGCGACGATCGCGCCCGCGAGGGCCAGTCCACCGCCGAAGAGCAGCAGGATGCCCCACGGCAGCTGCGGCGCGACGTCCCAGTCCAGCACCCGCGGCCGTTCCGGGTCGCCGCTCGGCAGCAGGAAGAGCGCGAGCGCGGCCGTGATCGCGATTCCGGGGTCCGTCACGCCGGCCAGGGCCGCGCCCTCGCCCGACCACAGCGGACGCGTGATCCACGCCCCGGCCGCGAGCAGGAAGAC
The DNA here is from genome assembly GCA_964385045.1 of uncultured Isosphaeraceae bacterium. Taxonomy (GTDB): domain Bacteria; phylum Planctomycetota; class Phycisphaerae; order Phycisphaerales; family SM1A02; genus CAYLNM01. The sequence goes on along the minus strand of CAYLNM010000013.1, from coordinate 4,392 downwards.
GACGAGCACGCACCACTCCGCCCGGCTCGTCGCGCCGAGGCCGCGCAGCTCGGTCCGCAGGTGCTCGCCGCCCACCCGGTCCGACCGGGCCGGCACCCGCTCCACCACGCGGGTCAGCAGCAGCCACGCGATCGGCAGCATGACGAGCACGACCGGCACTCCGACGAGCATCCACTCGGCGAAGCCGATCTGGCGGTCCGGCCCATAGCGGTCGGCGACGAAGCTGGCCATCAGGGCGTTCGGCGGCGTGCCGATGAGCGTGCCCACGCCGCCGATCGAGCAGCCCCAGGCGATGCCGAGCAGCAGGGCCCGCGCGAAGCCGCCCGAGACCGTCCCCTCGGGGTCGTCGGCGCCGCCGGCGAAGCCGAAGCGGGAGATGATCGACAGCGCGATCGGCAGCATCATGACCGCGGTCGCGGTGTTCGACACCCACATCGAGAACACCGCCGCGAGCACCATGAACGCGCCGACGATCGTCCGCGGCCCCCCGCCGATCGTCGAGAGCACCAGCAGCGCGATCCGCCGGTGCAGCCCCCAGCGCTCCATCGACAGGGCCAGCAGGAAGCCGCCGCCGAAGAGGAAGATGTAGGGGTTGGCGTAGTCCTCCGCTACCGTGCCGAAGCCGAGGGTGGCCCCCTCGACCAGCCCGCCGCCGAGCGGCAGCACCGCCAGCGGCAGCAGCGCGGTGGCCGCGAGCGGGATCGCCTCGGTCATCCACCACGTGGCCATCCACGCCATGAGCGCGAGGACGAGCCGCCCCATCGGGGTGAGCCCGGCCGCGGCCGTGTCCGCACCGCCGCCGCCGTCACTCCCCCCCGCCACGGCGTCCGCGACCGCGGCCGCCGCCCCGGGGTCCGCCGTCGCCGGCACCAGCAGCAGGACGAGGGCCGCGAGCGCGGGTCCGAGCGGCAGGCCGACCCGGCGGGCCACGTCGGCGATGCGTCGGCGCGGCGGCCCCGCGTCGCCGCCGTCGCCGCCGCCGCCGCCGCCGCCGCCGCCGGACTCGTCGCTCGCCCCCTCCACCTCGCTCACGTCGCCCCCTCGCCCCCGTCGCGGCCCGCGTGCACGACCAGCGTCGGGCACGGCACGTGGTGCAGCACCCGCTCGCTCACGGAGCCGAGCAGCAGCCGGGCGAGCCCGGTGCGACCGCGGGTGCCCACCGCCACGAGCTGGGCGTCGTGCTCGCGGACCGCGTCCTCGAGGGCGTGGACCGGGTACAGCGGCGAGGCCACCGCGATCCGCTCGATGCCCTCGGGCACCCGCTCGGCGAGGCGCTGCTCGAGCCCGGCCTTCGCGTCGGCGAGCATCGCGTCGATGTCCACGTCGGGCAGCGGCGTCACCGGGCCGTCACTCACCACCACCGGCGGCGGGCTCGCGTGCACCGCGATCACGGTGCCGCCGGCGCCGACGATCGCGGCCGCCGCCTCGAGGGCCGCGTCGGAGTCCTCGCTGAAGTCGACGCCGACCACCGCCCGCGTCATCGCGAGGCCCCCGGGGACGCCGTCGGGCGGCAGGGTCAGGACCGCGCACCGCGCGAGCCGCACGATGCGATCGGCGGTCGAGCCCAGCAGGTGGCGGTGATACGCCCCCTCGCCCCGCGTGCCGATCACGATCAGGTCGCCGGGCTCGGACGCGACCTCGGTGACGATCTCCCACGGTCGGCCCTGCCGGTGCTCGCCGCTGACATGGTCCGCGGGCACGCCGGCGTCGCGGGCCTCGGCGATCCCGGCGGCGACGAGGGCCTCGGCGCCGGCCTGGATGCGGGGCGCGATGCCGCGGCTCGCGTCGGTCTCGATGACGTGGAGCAGGTGCAGGGGGATGCCGCGGGCCGCGGCGGTCCGGGCGGCCCAGTCCAGCGCGGTGCGTCCGGCCGACGAGCCGTCGAGGCCGACGACGAGACGACGGGGATGGGCGGGATCGGAAAGGGTCATCGGACTCGAGCCTCCGTGGTCGCCGCGTCCCGGCTCGCCCGGGGTCGGCCCGCGCCCGCCGGCGTCGAGCGGTCGGACATGGGGCGGCCGGCGTGCGTGCGGCGGGTCGGCATTGACGCAGATCCCCGGGGGTCCTGCAAGGCGGTCGATCGCGGCGGCGGCGTCGCGGCGGCGACGCGGCGGCCGAGCGGCGGCCGAGCGGCGCCGGATCGGGAGGCTGCCGGCCGCAGGGCCCTCGCCGGCCGCGAGGTGCGTCGCCAGCAGGAGCCGCCGTCGGTCGCCCGCTCCCCTCGGGTGGCCGCCGGGGCCCCCGGCCCGATCGCACCGTCGCCGCATCCTCGGCCGGGGCCGAGGGTTCGGGGGCGGCCCGCCGTCGGCTACCCTTGCCGGTGGCGATGCCCGACCGGCCCCCTGCCCGGGGGCGGCGCGGGGCCGCCTTCCCGACCGCGGCCCCCGCCGGCCGCCGGAGCGACGCCGATGGGGACGCAGGAGGTCCAGGCCCGGCTCTCGAGCGAGCAGCGGAGCCGCTTCATGCGGTCGCTGCTGCGGGACGTGCAGGCGCTCGAGCACCTGATCGAGGAGGGCGCCCTCGAGTCGGGCGTCGAGCGGATCGGGGCGGAGCAGGAGATGGTGATGGTCGACCGGGACTGGCAGCCCGCCCCGGTCGCGATGGAGGTCCTCGAGGAGATCACGGACGAGCGGGTCACCACCGAGATCGCCCGCTTCAACCTCGAGGCCAACCTCACGCCGCTCTGCCTCCGCGGCGACTGCCTCCGCCGGCTCGAGACCGAGCTGCACGAGGTGGTCGAGCTCGTCCGCGAGGCCTGCCGCCGCCACGGGGCCGAGGTCGTCCTCACCGGCATCCTGCCCACCCTCGCCAAGAGCCATCTCGGCCGCGACAACATCTCGGACCGCCCGCGGTACTTCGCCCTCGACGAGGCGCTGTCCACGCTGCGCGGCGGCGCGTACGAGCTGCAGATCGAGGGCCTCGACGAGGTCGCGATCCAGCACGACTCGGTGATCCTCGAGGCGCTCAACACGTCGTTCCAGCTGCACTACCAGGTCAACCCCGCCAACTTCGCCGGGCTCTACAACCTCGCCCAGGCCTTCGCCGCCCCGCTGCTGGCGGTGGCCGCGAACTCGCCCGTCCTCTTCGGCAAGCGGCTGTGGCGGGAGACGCGGATCGCGATCTTCCAGCAGACGGTCGACACCCGCTCCGGCACGCCGCACGAGCGCGACTTCCTCGCCCGCGTGCGCTTCGGCGAGCACTGGGTGAACGAGTCGCCGATGGAGATCTTCAAGGAGGACATCGCCCGCTTCCGGGTGATCCTCGGCCGCGAGGAGTGCGAGAACCCCTTCGACGCGATCGACGCCGGCCGCGTGCCGCGGCTCGAGGCGCTGCAGCTGCACAACTCGACCGTCTACCGCTGGAACCGGGCCTGCTACGGCACCGACGGGACCGTCCCGCACCTGCGGATCGAGAACCGCGTGCTGCCGGCGGGGCCGACGATCCGGGACGAGGTCGCCAACGCCGCGTTCTGGTTCGGGCTCATGCGGGGCGGGCTCGACCAGTACGGCGACGTCCGGCACCGCATGGACTTCGACGAGGCCCGCTCGAACTTCCTCGTCGCCGCCCGCCAGGGCCTCTCCAGCGAGCTGACCTGGTTCGACGGCCGCTACCTCGGGGCCAAGCAGCTCGTCCTCGAGGAGCTGCTGCCGGTGGCCGAGGCCGGGCTGCGGGCCGCGGGCGTGGACGAGGGCGACATCCTCACGTACCTCGGCGTGGTGCGCGACCGGACCGAGTCGCGGCACACCGGCGCCCAGTGGCTGCTGCGGAGCGTGGCCGAGATGCGCGGGCGGGGCACGCGGTCCGAGCGGCTCGCCGCCCTCGCCGCGGGCATCCACCGCCGCCAGCATCCGCGGCCGCGGGCCGACGGCACGCCCGATCCCGAGTCGGTGGTGCCGGTGGCGGCGTGGAGCCCGGCGACCCTCGAGGAGGGCGGCGGCTGGACCCGCAACTTCCAGCGGGTCGAGCAGTACATGACCCGCGAGCTCCTGACGGTGCACGAGGACGACACGATCGACCTGATCGTGACCCTGATGGACTGGAAGCACATCCGCCACGTGCCGGTGGAGGACAGCCGCCACATGCTCGTGGGGGTGGTGTCCTACCGCATGCTGCTGCACCACCTCGCCCGCTCGATCGGCACCGGCAAGCACGGCGCCGACTCGTACGCGATCCCGGTCTCGTCGATCATGCGGCGGGATCCGGTGACGGTGCGGCCCGATACGAGCACCCTCGACGCGATCGCGGTGATGCGCGAGCACGGCGTCTCGTGCCTGCCGGTGGCGACGAAGGACGGGCGCCTCGTCGGGCTCGTGACCGAGCACGACTTCATGGACATCGCCGGGCAGCTCCTCGAGGAGCGGCTCCGGCAGCCGGAGTGACCGCGGACCCCCC
>CAYLNM010000012.1:0-54427 GCA_964385045.1 uncultured Isosphaeraceae bacterium | reverse complement strand
GGGGAGGGGCGAGGGGCGAGGGGCGGCGACTCCGCGGGGGCTCGGGCGGTCCGGGGTCCCGACGGCATCCGCGCGGGCCGGGCACCGTATCGTCCCAACGCGGCTTCGGGTCGCGTCCCGGCTCGCCGGGGCACGTCCGCGACCGCCGATCGACGCCAGGAGCCGTTCATGCGCACCCCGAATCCGACGCCGGCGCCGGATCCGCCGCGGCGTCGCCTCGCCGCCGCCATCCTCCTCGCGCTGCTCGCGACCCCGGCGGGGGCGATCGCCGCCGCGGCCGCCGCCGGCAGCAGCACCACGACCACCGCCGCTCAGTCCGCGACCGGCGACGGGCCGCGCGCGGGAGCGGAGGCCGTGGCCCCGGCGTCGCCCGCGGCGGTGACCGTCTCCCTCGAGGCCGAGCGGACCTTCAACGGAACCGGCCGCTCGTTCGACGTCGTCCTGCGGGTCGACCGGATCCCGGTCGCCGGCGGCGACGCCGAGCCCGAGGGCGTGGCCGAGCTCCAGCGGCGGATGCTGCCCCGCGAGCGACGCCGGGCGGAGGCGGAGGCCCGGACCCGCCGGGCCGAGGCCGAGGCGGCGGCCACGGCGCCGCTGCCCGAGGTGCGGCTCGCGCTGCTGCGGCACGACGGGACGCCGATCGAGGAGACCCCGGTCCTCGCCCCCGGCCCCGTGGACCTCGCGGTCGTGATGCCCGCGATCTGGTCGCTCCGCGAGACCGCGTGGCTTCAGCCCGTCGTGGCGGGCGAGCCGGCCGGGACGCCGCTGGTGCTCGTCCCGATGCTCTCGCGCCGCGTGCCGGTGCCCGCGGAGACGGTCACGCCCTCGGGCGTGCGCACCACCCGGATCGCGGGCTGGGTCGACGAGCGCGACGCGTGGGACGCGATGCTCGCGACGCTCCGCGGGCGACCGTGGCCGCCGCCCGACGACCCGGGTGGATCCGAGACCGCCGCGGGCGCCGGCGGGGACGAGCCGGGCGACGCCGGCGGCACGGCCAGACCCGCGTCCGCGTCCGGCGAGGCCGACGCCACCGCCGCATCGGGCGCCGCGCCCGGGGCCGCCCCCGCGGCCCGCACCCGCGTCTTCACCGGCCTGCGGGTCCACCGCGACGCCCTCGTCGAGCTCGACACCGAGTTCGGCGCGATCCTCGTCGAGCTGCGGCCCGACGCCGCGCCGAACACCGTCCGCAACTTCCGCACGCTCGTCGACGGCGGCTTCTACCGCCGGACCGTCTTCCACCGCGTGGTGCCGATGACGCCCGCGGGCGATCCGTTCGTGATCCAGGGCGGTGACCCCTCGGGCGAGGGGGCCGGCGGTCCCGGGTGGTGGCTGCCGATGGAGGACAGCCCGCTGCCGCACGAGTTCGGCGTGGTGTCGATGGCCCGCGACATCCATCCCGACTCGGCGGGCAGCCAGTTCTTCATCTGCCTCTCGCGGGCGGGCACGGCCCGCCTCGACGGCAGCTACACCGCGTTCGGCCGCGTGGTCGAGGGCGGCGACGTCGTGCGCCGGATCGCGCAGGTGCCGCTGGCGGACGTGGCGACGGGCCGGCCGCGCCGACCGCCCATGATCCGCGACGCCCGCCTCGTGCCCGCGCCGCCGCGGGCGATCCGCGACGAGCCGATGGACGCCACGCCCGAGGAGTCGCCGAGCCGCCCCGTGCGCGTGCCGCGCTGAGCAGCCGGCGCCCGCGGGCGACCTCCCGGCAACGACGCCTCGCCGAGGACGCCGCCCGGGCCGTAGCATGTCGCCCCCCACGACGACCCCCACCGGCCCGTGCGCCGAGGAGCGACCATGTCCGAGACCAGCTACCCCCGCGTCCGCATCTCCACCAGCAAGGGCGACATGGTCGCCGAGCTGTGGAACGACGTGGCCCCCAACCACGTGGCCAACTTCCTCGAGCTCGGCCGCGACGGCTTCTACGACGACCTGACGTTCCACCGCGTCATCCCCGGCTTCGTCGCGCAGGGCGGCTGCCCGCGGGGCGACGGCACCGGCGGCCGGCCCGACGGCACCCAGCTGAAGGCCGAGTTCAACGATCGCGAGCACCATCCGGGCACGCTGTCGATGGCCCGCTCGCAGCACCCGGACTCCGCGGGGACGCAGTTCTTCGTCTGCCTCACCCGCGAGCACTGCCGTCACCTCGACGGGCAGTACACGGCCTTCGGACAGGTGGTCGAGGGCATGGACGTGGTCGAGCAGCTCGGCGAGGTGCCGACCGACGCGCACGACCGTCCGAAGGAGACGGTCGAGCTCAAGGGCGTGCGGCCGGTCGAGGAGGGCTGAGGCCGGCGGCGTCGCCGGCGCTTCCGCCGCGCCGGTCCCGGCGCCGGGCGACGCCCGCCGTCACGCGTCTCCGCGACGCGCGATCCGCGAGCGGCCGGCGCGACGCGGGCCCGCGTCCCCTCGGCGCCGCCCGCACCCGTCCGCCGCGCCACCCCACGGGGCGTACCATCGCCCATGCGCGTCAGCTGGAGTCCCGGCTACGAGGTGCCTCTGCCCGAGGGGCATCCGTTCCCGATGCCCAAGTTCACCGCCCTGCGGCGGATCCTCCTCGAGGAGGGCCTGCTGCGGGCGTCGGACATCGTCGAGCCGGAGGAGGCGGCGCTGGATGACCTGCGCCTGATCCACACCGAGGCGTACGTCCGCTCGCTCGTCACCGGCACGCTCGAGCCCCGGGCCGAGCGGCGGCTCGGGCTGCCGTGGTCGCCGCAGCTGCTGCGACGGTCGCGCCTCGCGGTCACCGGGACCGCGGGCGCCGCCCGCATGGCCCTCGCCGACGGGGTGGCCGCGAACCTCGCGGGCGGCACGCACCACGCGTGTCCCGGCCACGGCGAGGGCTTCTGCGTCTTCAACGACGTGGGGATCGCGATCCGGCTCGTGCAGCGCGAGGGGCGAGCCCGCCGCGTCCTGATCGTCGATCTCGACGTCCACCACGGCAACGGCAACGCGATCGTCTTCGGGCCCGAGGCCCCGGGCGGCGGCGATCCCGACGTCTTCACGTTCTCGATGCACGGGGCGCGGAACTTCCCGATCCGCAAGCCGGCCTCGGACCTCGACGTGCCGCTGCCCGACGGGATGCAGAACGAGGCGTACCTCGACCTGCTCGCGCGGCACCTGCCCGAGGCGATCGAGCGGGCCCGGCCCGAGCTCGTCTTCTACCTCGCGGGCGTCGATCCCGTGGTGGGCGACCGCTACGGTCGCCTGCGGCTCACGCGGGCCGGGATCCACCGGCGCGACCGGTTCGTGCTCGAGACGCTGCGCGACCGCGGCCTGCCCACGGTGATGCTGCTCTCGGGCGGCTACGCCCGGACGCCCGAGGCGACCGCCGACCTGCACGCGATCAGCCACCGCGAGGCGGCGGAGGTCTTCGCCGTCGCCCGGACGCGGATGCGGCTCATCTGAGGGGGGCCGCGGTCCGCGGCGTCACGGCCGCAGGGCGGTGATCTCGCGGGGTACGCGGTAGACCGTGGGCAGCAGGTAGTTGCGGCCGCCGTGGATCGTGACCTCGCCCGAGATCAGCACCGCGGCCTCGTCGCCCGCCCCGGCCGCCATCCGGGCGAGCCGCTCGAGCAGTCGGCACGGCAGGAGCATCATCGGCGGATCGACCTCGCCGGTGGCGTCGGCATCGAAGACGATCATGTACCCGCCGCCGCCGGTCCGCCGGATCTTGCCCCGCCGGTCGACGAGCCGCGTGCCCTCGGGCAGCAGGTCGCCGGTGGCGATGCCGGCCGCTTCCGGGCCCGCGGGCGGCGTCGCGGGACCCGCGGGCATGCGGCGGCCGACCGCGCCCACCGATCGCTCGAGGTCCCGGGAGATGGCGTCCACCGAGTCGTCGTCGTCGTCCGCGTCGGCATGGTCCGCGCCCGTCTCGGCGTTGGCCGCGTCGCCGCCGGCGCGGCCACCCTCGCCGGTCGCGTCGCCCGCGGCGCCCGTCGGAGGCTCGAGCAGCACCCGCTCGTCGGGCACCGCGGGGTGCGTGAGCATCAGGTAGTTCCGCTCGTCGAAGACGAAGACGCGGCCGGTGACGATCATCGCCAGCGACGCGTCGCGGGCGGTCCCGAGGACGAGCTGCAGCTCGGTGAGCCGCGAGCTCGGCAGCAGCGTGAGCCGGTGGCCCGGCGACTGCGGGTCATCCTCGGCGATCGTCAGCCGCAGGCCGCCGGTGGCCGGGTCGCGGTCCACGAGGCCGCGCACCTGCACGAGGCGGCTGCCCTCGCGGATGAGCGGGAATCGGGTCGCGGCGTCGGCGGCCGCGTCGCGCGCGACCTCGGCGGTCCCGGCCGGCCGGGCGTTCGCGGGGCCGCCGGCCCCCGGCGGGGAAGCCGACTGCCCGGCGGCGGCGGCGGTCATGCCGGCGACGAGCACCGGGACCCCGATCCACCGCGCCGTCCTGCCGTCTCGTCCCACCATCGCGCACCTCCATGCCGGGGCCGCCCGCGGGCCGGGCGTGCGGCCGGCGGGATCACGGCCGCCGTTCCCTGACGGCCTCGTCCCATGATCGGCTGCCGGCGCCGCGATGCAAGCCGCCGCCCGCGGGCGGCGGGCGATCGCCGCGCGTCCGTGCGGGCGGGGCGGCTCAGGCGCCGGAGGTGCGCTGCTTGGCCGGGATCCAGGGCACGTCCTCGACGCCCCGGTCGCGGTTGGCGAGCCGGCTCATCGCGAAGAGCAGGTCGGACAGGCGATTCATGTACCGGACCGCCCCCTCCGAGACCGGCTCGGTGTGGGCGAGGGCGACCATCCGCCGCTCGGTCCGCCGGCAGACGGTGCGGGCGAGGTGGAGCCGGGCCGCGAGCTCGCTGCCGCCGGGCATGACGAAGCTCCGCATCGGCTCGTTGCGCTCCTCGATCTCGTCGATCCACCGCTCGACGACCTCGACCTCGGCGTCGCCGATCCGCAGGACGCGGTCCTCCTGGGCGTTGCCCTCCGGCGTCGCCAGGTCCGCCCCGATGTCGAAGAGCCACGACTGGGCCTCGGCGATGATCTCGACGAAGCGGCCCTCGACCGGACGCTCGGGATCGCACGCCGCGGACACCATCCCGAGGCACGCGTTCAGCTCGTCCACCGTCCCGTAGGCGTCGACGCGCGGATGGTCCTTGCCCACCCGGCCGCCGCCGAAGAGTCCCGTCGTGCCGTCGTCGCCGCTGCGCGTGTAGAGCTTCATGGCGTCAAGCGTAGTCGCCGCGCGGCGGGGCGGCGATCGGCTCCCCTCACACGGGGCAGGGACCGAACGCCGAGAGCACCGCCAGCAGGTCGGCGAAGTCGACGGCGCCGCTGCCGTCGAGGTCCTCCGGGCACGCGTCGCAGTCGCCGAAGGCCGAGAGCACCGCGAGGAGGTCGGAAAAGTCCACCTGGCCGTTGCCGTCGAGGTCCTCGGGGCAGGGGATGCCGCCGGCGGCCTGCCAGACGATCTCCAGCGTCGCGGCGTCGACGAGGCCGATCTGGGCCTGGACGCTCTCCTTGGCGTAGCCGCGGACGAAGGTGCCGCCCTGCACCACGACCCGCTCGAGGCTGGTGACGAGCACCGCGAGCCCGCCCTGATCGAGCTGCGCGGCGACGTAGGCCTCGACCTCGGGGCGGGAGAGGTCGAGCTCGAAGGTGAACACGGCGTCGCCGGGCACGGGGTCGCCGGGGGCGAGGCCGTCGACCGTGCCCACCGCCCACGGGGCGGGGGTGAACCGGTCGCGGACGTTGTTGTTGACGTCGATCTCGGCGCCCCCGGGCTCGAGGTCGATCGCGTAGAGGTTCCGGATGTCGGCCCCGATCGGATCGCCCGGGGCGTAGGGGCCGTTCTCGGCGAAGGTCAGCGGCTCGAAGCCGTTGCGGCCCGCGACGCCGAAGAGCTCGAGCGGCGAGCCCGGATCGTCCTCGGTGAACTCGGGGTCCTCGGGCGGCAGGTAGGCGGTGTACGGGTCGACGGTGTCGTCGTAGAGGACCTCGTCGTCGGTCGCGTTCGTGAGCGTGATGCGGACCGAGAGCACGTCGTAGCCGTCCGGACCGAGCCCGGGCTCGACCTGGTCGGCGGTGTCCCAGCGCAGCAGCACCTGCCCGTCGCGGTCGTCGAAGTCGGGGGTCCCGGTCGCCCCGAAGATCGGCATCACGCCGCGGGTGCCCGGGGTCGTGTTGAAGGGGTAGAACCAGCGGTCGACGGCCGGCTCCTCGTAGACGGCGATGGCCGGGATCGGCTCGTCGCCCGCGTGGGCGGGGCGATCCGGGGCGGCGAGGCCCGCGGCGAGCAGCGCGGTGGCCAGGGCGGCCGGACGGGCGGCGCCGGGGCGGGTCGCGGCGAGACGGGTCGCGGCGAGACGGGTCGCGGCGAGGCGACTCGGCTCGCGGACCGCAGTCCGCACGCGAGTGGGTCGATGAAGGGTCATGGCGGTCCTCTCTCCTCTCCCCGGGCGAGCCGCGGGGAGGCCGCGATCGGGCCATCCCCGCCGCGGCCTCGCGGTCCTCCGTCGAGAGGGCCGCGCCGGCTGTCCCGACGATCTCCTCGAGGATAGGCTGGTTGAGAACCGGTCTCAACGATCGTGCCGTCACGTGACCGATCGCCCCGATCGACCTAGGGTGCTCCCGTGATTTCGACTCCTCGTCGCTGCCATGCCGCCCCCGGTCCCGCCCCCGGTCCCGCCGGCCCCCGCGGCGCCGCTCGGCGTGGTCGCCCCCGGGCCTGCCCCGGACGTTCCGCCGCGCCGCGTCGAGCGGGCTTCACGCTCGTGGAGCTGCTCGTGGCGATCTCCGTGCTCGCGGTGCTCGTCGGCATCCTGCTCCCGGCGCTCGGAGCCGCGACCACGACCGCCCGCCGCACGCAGGAGATGGCCGCGGCCCGCGACCTGATGGCCGCGTGGCACCTCTACGCGGACGATCACGAGGGCCGGGTGCTGCCGGGCTACAAGTCCGGCCTCGACGCCTACGACCTCGACGGGACGTACCTCACCGACGGGGCCGACGCGATCCTCGCCCGGCGGTACGTCTTCCGGATCCTGCCGTACCTCGGCCGCGATCTTCGCTTCCTCTACACGGGCGAGCGGGAGCAGATCGTCGAGGACCTCGAGCAGACGACCGGCGACAGCTTCAACTACTTCGTCAGCCTCGCCCCGTCCCTCGGCATCAACGCGACGTGGGTGGGCGGCGACGAGAACGAGCTCGGCTTCGACCCGGAGCTGCAGTCGATCTTCGGCAACTTCGTCGTGACGCGGCGGACGCAGGTGCGCAAGCCCTCGCGTCTGCTGGTCTTCGCCAGCGCCCGCGGCGAGGACTTCGTGACCAGCTCCGGCGTCGTGGAGGGACACTTCCGCGTGCGGTCGCCGGTCCTGCTGGAGTCGGCGGGCTCGCGGTGGACGGACGCCTACCGCTCGAGCACGCCGCCCGAGGGCCTCGGCTTCTGCTCGCCGCGCTTCCACGGCAAGGCGGTGGCCGCGTTCGTGGACGGCCACGTGGGGGTGCTCTCGGAGCCGGCGCTGCGGGACATGCGCTTCTGGTCCAACGAGGCCGAGCGGACCGACGCCGGCCTGGTCCCGCGGGACTGACCGCGGCCCCGGATCGCCGGACCCTCCGGCGTCCCCGCACGTGATCATCAGGACGGACGGACGCGGCGGGGTGCCGGCCGGCCGTCGCCGCCTCGTCTGCCGCGTCGCTCGCCCGGATCGCCGCCCTTTCGCCGCGGGCGGGATCCGCTCGGGTGGCCGCCGCTACCATCGGATCGCACCGTGAGGAACGCGGACCCGCGGGCCGCCGGACCCGTCGCGCGTGATCGCGACGACGGCGGCGCCGGGCCGGGGACGAGGAGGCATCACGCACATGGCCACGACCGACGTCGCCGAGGTGGAGGCCGCCGCCTCCCGGTTCCGCGAGGACTACGAGCGCACGCGGACCGAGATCCGCAAGGCGGTGGTCGGGCACGACGAGATCGTCGACGGCGTGCTCACCTGCCTGTTCGCCGGCGGCCACGCGTTGCTCGAGGGAGTGCCCGGACTGGGCAAGACGCTGCTGATCCGCTCGCTCAGCGAGGCGCTCGACCTCGACTTCAGCCGGATCCAGTTCACGCCGGACCTGATGCCGGCGGACATCACCGGCACCACGATCGTGATCGAGACCGAGCACGGGCGCGACTTCCAGTTCCGCAAGGGGCCGCTGTTCGCGCAGATCGTCCTCGCCGACGAGATCAATCGCGCCACGCCGAAGACCCAGTCGGCGCTGCTCGAGGCGATGCAGGAGAAGAGCATCACCGTGGGCGGCACCACGCACCGGCTCGAGCGGCCGTTCTTCGTGATGGCGACGCAGAACCCGATCGAGCAGGAGGGCACCTACCCGCTGCCCGAGGCCCAGCTCGACCGCTTCTTCTTCAAGCTCGAGGTCGGCTACTCCACCCGCGCCGAGCTCGCCGAGATCCTCGAGCGCACCACCACCGGCCACGCGCCCGCCATCGAGCGGGTGCTCGACGCCGAGAGCATCGTGCGGTACCAGGACCTCGTGCGGCGGGTGGTGATCGCCTCCCACGTGCAGGACTACGCGGTGCGGATGGTGCTCGCCACGCACCCGGGCGGCGAGCTCGCGACGCCCAAGGTGAACCAGTACCTGCGGTTCGGGGCCTCGCCCCGCGCCGCGCAGACGCTGGTGCTCGCGGGCAAGGTCACGGCGCTGCTCGACGGCCGGGCCAACGTCTCGGTGGAGGACGTCCGGGCCGCCGCGTTACCCGCGCTCCGCCACCGCGTCCTCCTCAACTTCGAGGGCGAGGCCGAGGGCCTGACCACGGACGAGCTCGTGCAGAACATCGTCGACACCCTGCCGGCGGAGGTGCCGGTTGGCTGACCGCGCCCGCGGGGGACGCGGCGGGCGCGACGGCCGTGGTAATCGCGCCGCCGTCCTCGCGGGGCTCGCGTGCCTGGTCGCGGCGGGACTGAACGCCGGCTGCGGCGGCGGGGGAGCCGAGGAGCCGGGCGACGGCGGAGGCGAGCCGGCCGGCGGCGAGCCCGTCGCGGGCGCGATCGCGGTCGCCGCGGACGACCTGCCGCCGCTGCGGGCGATCGCGGCGGCGGACCCCATCGGACCGTGGGTGGCGGGCGAGGACCGCTTCGTGGGCCTGCACGCGCGGCCCGGAGAACCGGTGGTCTTCGTGCAGCACGGCTACGGCGGCACGCTGAGCCGCACCGTGGTGCGGGCGGTCGACCTCGGCACCGGCCGCGTGCGGCGGATCGAGCCGCCGGCGGGCGACCCGCCGCGGTCGTTCCGGCGGGAGCCGGGCCTGGTGGCGCCGCTGCCCGACGGACGAGTCCTCGTGGCGGCGGAGAACGGGGGCCGGCTGCGGATCCGCGCCCCGGAGCGCGACCGTCTGGATCTCGGCCCCGCGGTACCGCTGTTCGTCGGCCGCGGCGGCGACGGGGTCGACCGGCTCCCGTTCCACGCGATCGACGGCAGCCGCAGCGACCGAGTGTCGCCCGACGGCCGCCTGGTGCTGGTGGCGGCGGGCGACGGCGACGATTGGTTGGCATCGCGGCTGGGGATGCTGGACCTCGAGGACGGCGCCTGTCTCGCGGGCGACCTGGAGCTGGGGAGCAACCGCATGCTCGCCCACTGGCGGTGGGAGTCCGCGCGCCGTGCGTGGGTCGCGGTGGACGACCTCGAGGCTGGCGGCATGACGTACCACCGGCTCATCGCCACCGGAGCCGATGGCGCCGAGGCCGCCGGCGACGCGCGGATCCGTGGGCTGCGGGTCGAGTCGGCGGACGGGCCGGCACTGGCCCGGGGGGAGCGGCTCGAGGGCTTCGCCGGGGATCGGCCGGTGGTGGCGGGAGGCTTCCCGGCCTCGGTCACGGTGCGGGTGGGCGACGCCGAGGTCTTCGGTCCCGGCGACGCGGACTGGACCTACCCGAGGTTCCGCGGTGGCGGTCCCGACTGGGCGCTCTTCGAGTCGTTCCCGGCCGACGGCCGGATCGAGTGGCCCGCCCTGCTCGTGCACGGCCCGGGCGGCGAGCGACGGGCGGTGATCGACCCGGCGGCCGACCCGCGGCTGCGACCGGCGATCAGCGGACCGCGGGCCACCGGCACCATCGCGATCCGGCATCCGCTCGCCGAGCCGGGCGATCTCGACCTGCTCGTCCTGCATCCCGAGGCGGGCCTGCTGCGGCTGCGGCTCGGGGACGGGGACGACGACGACGACGTCAAGCTGGAGCCGATCCCGCTGCGGGCCGCCGCGGCCGGCGACGGCGGCGATCCCGTCGGGGCGGACGGGTCGAGGCCGGCGGCTGGCGACCCGGCGGCGGCGGGCGAATGATCCTCCCGTGACCTTCCTCAGCCCGCTCTCCGCCGCCCTCGCCGGGGCCATCGGCGCCTCGGTGTTGCTGCTGCTCTACGTGCTGCGGCTGCGGCGGCGCGTCGTCCGGATCCCGAGCACCATGCTCTGGCCCGGCGTGCGGGAGGACCTGGAGGTCAACACGCCCTTCCGCCGCCTCCGCGTGACGCCGCTGCTGCTGCTGCAGATGCTCGCGGTGCTCCTGCTCGCGGCGGCCCTGGGCGAGCCGGTGATCGACGCCGGCCCCGAGCCGCGGGGCCGCACCATCGTGCTGGTGGACCGCAGCGCGTCGATGTCCGCCCCGGCGGATCCCACGGTGCCGGACGGGCCGACGCGGCTCGCCGTCGCACTGGAGGCGGCGGCGGCCGAGATCGATCGCCGGACCGCGGGCCGCGGCGGGCGGGATCCGGGCGAGCTCATGCTCATCGCCTTCGACGCGCGGCCGACCGTCGTCCGCGGCTTCGAGCGCCGCCCGGGCCCGCTGCTCGACGCCCTGCGGACGATCGGGCCGAGCGACGGCGAGGCGGACCTCGAGGCGGCGATGCAGCTCGCCTCCGCATTCGTCGTCACCGGCGACGAGGGCGGCGACGACGTGCCCGAGGTCCTGCTGCTCACCGACGGCGGCACCGCGCCGCCCCGGGGCCGCGGGCCGATCCTGCTCGCCCGCGCCGCCCTCGACGTGCGGTCGCCGGTGGCGGGGGCGGGCGCGGGCGGGGACGGCGACGCGGCCCGCGCCGAGGCCGCCGCCGCGATCCGCAACGTCGGCATCGTCGCGTGCACCGCCCGCCGCGGTGACGAGGAGCCGGAGGTCGCGCGGCTCTTCGTGCGGCTCGCCAACGCGGGACCGGAGCCGGTGATCGTCGACGTCCGCATCGACCGCGACGACGCGGCCGTGACCACCGAGCGGCTGACGATCCCGGCGGCCGAGCCCGACGGCCCGATGGGCGAGCAGACGCTGGCCGTCGACGTGCGGGCCCCCGATCCGGCGCTGCTCCGCGTCGCCGTCACCCGCGTGCTGCCGGGCCCGGGCGCGAGCGATGCCGCGTCGGCGGATCAGCTCGCGGCCGACGACGTCGCCGCGGTGCGGCTCCCGCCCGCCGCGAGCCCGCGGATCGCGGTCGTCGCCCCGGACGCACGGCCCTTCGGCGCCCTCGCGGCGCTGCTCGAGGCCACCGGGCCGACCGAGCTCCGGCGGCTCGACGAGGCCGGGTGGCGCCGGCTCGCCGAGGCCGGGCCCGCGGACGAGGTGGACCTCGTCGTCTTCGACCGCGCCCGCGGACCGGCCCTCCCGGCGGTGCCGAGCCTGTGGTTCGGGGCGTGGCCGCCGGGCGTCGAGCGGGTCTCCGACCCGCGGCCGGACGACGCTGCCGCGGGGGACGAGGGCGAGGGCGGTGCGGACGTGGCGGCAGGCCCGGAGGCCACCGTGGACGCGGCGGACGCGGCGGACGCGGAGGGCGGCTCGCCGCCCGAGGCCGGCGAGGCCAGCGAGGCCAACGAAGAAGACGACGACGTCGCCGCGGCCTCTTCGCCGCCGCCCGACGAGGACCGCGGCCGGCGGATCCTCTCGTGGCGGCGCTCGCATCCCGTCATGCGGTACGTCGCGCTGGACGAGGTCGCGTTCGCGGGCTTCGACGCCTTCCGCGAGCCACCGCGCGCCGAGGTGCTCGCCCGTGACGCGGACGGGCCCGTGATCATGGAGGTCCCCGCGGCCGGCACCCGGCACGTGCTCGTGGGATTCGCCCTCGACCGGACCAACTGGACCGCCGACGTCGGCTTCGCGGTGTTCGTCCAGAACGCGATCGCCCACCTCGCCGCGACGGGGCGGGGTCAGCCCGGTCGATCGGTCCAGCCGGGAGAGCCGGTCACCGTCCGCCTGCGGCCGGACGTCGAGGCGGGCGATCCGGTCCGGGTCGAGGGCCCGCTGACCACGACGGTGGAGGCCGGCTCCTCGCCGGACCTGCTGCTGCCCGCGCTGCCGCTCGTCGGCACCTACGCGGTGGACGCCGCGGTGCCGCCGGACGACGTGGTCGCGGTCAACCTCGCCAGCGCGGTGGAGACCGACCTGCGACCGCGGCCGGTCGACTCCGTCCGCGCCCGCGAGACCCGCTCGGGCGTGGCCCGGGCGGAGGCCCCGCGGGATCTCTGGCCGTGGTTCGTCGCCGCGGCGGGAGTGCTGGCGATGGTGGAGTGGCTGCTGTACGCCCGGATGGTGCGGGGCTGAGGCCGTACGCCGCACGCCCCGCGGGCCTCGCGCCCCGCGGCCCGCGGCGGCGACCCGGCGCGGGCCGCCGCTTGCCGCGCACCTCTCGCCCCGCCAAGATGCCGGCCTTGCGGGCCCGTTTCGCACGGGCCGCACCCGCTCGCCGTCGCCCGGCCGCGCGTTCGCCCGAGGCGACCGCGACCGGATCCGAGGAGGTCCCCATGCTCGACGCCCGTCGCCCGTCCACTCCCGCCGCGCCGTCCACCCTCGCCGCGGCGCTCGCCGTCGCCGTCCTCGGCGGGGCGACGACCGCGACCCACGCCCAGGACGAGGCCGCGTCCTCCGAGCCCCCCGCGGCGCCGACCACGCCCGAGGCCGACGGCGAGCCCACGTCTCCCATGACCTCGGACCTGCCGCCCGTCTCCAGCCTGGTGGCGGACGAGCCCGGCTTCCGCCTCGGCATCGGCTACGAGTGGCAGGACGACTCGCCGCTGGTCGGACCCGGCCGGGTCGGGATCCAGCGGGCCAGCCTCGATGCCGCCTACGAGGCGGACCTCGGCAGCTCGCTCTCGGTCGCCCTCGGACTGGAGTACGACCTCGACGTCTGGGACTTCAAGGGCGAGACGCAGTTCGCGGAGGAGTGGGAGGAGATCCACCAGCTGGCGCTCAGCGCGACCTTCGCCCTCGAGCTCGACAACGACTGGGACCTCTACGGCGGCCCCATCGTCCGGTACGCCGGTGAGTCGGGGGCCAGCCTCAGCGACTCGTACACCCTCGGCGGCTTCGCCGGCGTGCGGTGGGAGCCGTCGCCGGACGTGACGGTCGGCCTCGGCCTCGCCGTGGTCGAGGAGATCGAGGACAGCGCCCGCTTCTTCCCGATCGTCCAGCTCGACTGGGAGTTCGTCCCCGACTGGCGGCTCCGCTCGACGCCGGTCTCGTTCAACACCGGCGGCACCGAGTTCCAGCTCGCCTGGCAGGCGGACCGCAGCTTCGAGGTCGCCGCGGGCCTGCTGCTGAATCATCGGCCCCGCTTCCGCCTCGACGACGACGGTGCGATCGCGGACGCGGTCGCCCGCGAGGAGGGCCGCTGGCTCTACCTGCGCGGCACGTGGGCGATCGACGACGACGTCGAGGTCACCGCGAGCGTCGGCTACGCCCTCGAGCCCGAGGTCCGGCTGTCCGACGCGGACGGCGACCGGCTCGCCGAGGACGACTACGACGAGGCCCTCTCGCTCGGGGCGCGGCTGAGCATCCGCTTCTGACGATGCCGCCGGGGCCAGGGCCGGAGCCGGAGCCGAGGACCGGGCCGGTGGGGTCGGGTCGGACCGCACGGGGCGGCGGTGCTGCCGCCGGGTGACGGCGGATGGCCGAGCCGTGCCGCCGCCGCCTCCCGGCCGCGCCGCCGCATGTCCGCCGCGTCCTCTCCGCCGTGCCGCCGCCACGCGGCTGCGGCTCAGGTGCCGTCCCAGCCCCGAAGATCCAGTCGCACGCGTCCGGGATCGTGGGCCCACGGCTCGGCTGGACCAGGCGCGGTTGCGGTTCCCGCGATCGGATCGCCGTCGATGCCGCGGCGCAGGCCGAGGTCGAGGGTCCCGCCCCGGACCCACCGCGGCGGCAGCGTCACGCGGGCGTACCACCGGTCCCGCCACGACCGGCGGTCGACGCGCGGCGTCGGCCCCGCCGCATCGGGCCCCGCGGCTGCATCGGTCCCTCTCGGCGCGTCGCGCCTCCCGGCCTCGGCGGCCACCGCCGCGGGGCGGCGCCAGGTGACCGGGCCGTCCTCCGGGATGCGGAGCACGCGGGCGTCCCCGGCCGGGCCGAGGAGCAGCTCCACCACGTCGCCCTCGGTCCCCGGTGGTCGCTCGCACTCGATGAACACTTCCCACCGTCCGGCTCGCCGCCGCACGCGGGCGGTGGCGGTGACGTCGGCCACCGCGGCCGGGTCGCGAAGCGTCCCCTCCTCGATCACGGCGAGCGTGAGCCGCGGCACCGGCCGCAGGTCGATGCCCGGAGGCCGCACCGGCACGACGGGCGGCGGCCAGGCGAGGCGGGTGGTGCGCGCGCCCGGCGTGGTGAGCAGCAGCACGTCGGGCCGACCGTCGTCGGCGGCCCCCTCGCGCCGGTCGGGGCCGAGTCCGATCGCGCGTCGGCCGGGCTCGGCGGAGGCCGTCCGCGGCGGCCGCGGCAGCTCCAGCCGCAGGGCCTGCCGACCCGGGATCATGGCCTCACGGGCCGCCGACGGGCCGCGGCCCTCCCAGGCCAGCCGCAGCCGCCGTGGCTCGATCGAGCGGTTGGCGACCATCAGGCGCACGCGCTCGGGGCTCGGGTCGTCGCCGGAGGCCCGCCACGCGAGGACCGCCGGGGTCGCGTCGGACCACGCGACGATCTCGGCCGCGATGCGGCTCACCGGTCGATCGGGGTCGAGCAGCCCCGCGAGGATTCGATCCACCTCGGGGCTCGCGGTCCGCCACGCGGCGATCGCCGGAGGCAGGGGCGCGGCGGGGCCGGGGGTCGCGGCACCGGCGGCCGCGGCGGCACCGCCACGACTGGAGCCCGCTTCCGGAGCCGGTCGCGTCGCCGGCCCCGCGTCCCGCCCGGCAGCCGGTCGCGCAGGGCCCGATGGCCCGAGGGGCAGGATGCCGCCGGCAGTGACGATCGCGTCCTCGGCCGGCAGCGTGAGGGTCAGGGCGTCGCGCAGCGTCGACGCGACGCCGGGGTGCCGGGCGCCGAGGCGACCGAGCGCGAGCCGCCAGTGGTCCGCCCGCTGCTCGGCCACCCGCCGCGACCGCTCGTCGCCCGGGGGAAGCGGCGGGGGGCGACGGTCGAGCTCGTCCGCCAGCAGCACCCAGCGCCACCAGTCGAGCGGATCCTCGGGGTCCGGGCGGTCCGGCCGGGCCTCGAGGGCGAGCCGGGGACGGTCGGCGCCCGGGAGCGCCACCCCCGCATAGGCCGCCGCCGGATCCGCCCATGTCACCGGAATCCGTCGCCCGGCGACCTCGATCGCTCCTCCCGCGTCGGCCGGTGTCCTCACCAGGAGCACCGCGGGCCCGGGTCGCCCGAGCCCGCGGGCGACCGACGGGGCGAGCACCGACAGCCGCGTGCGGCCACGGGTCCACGCGGCGGGCCACGCCGTCCGGCGGAGGTCGCGGAGGTCGGTGACGGTGGGCGGGGCGAGCACCGCGACCAGGCCGTCCAGCTCGCGGCCGTCGGCGAGCCGCACCACGGCGGCGTCGGGCAGGCCGGCGAGGCCGAAGGCATCTCGCGGGCCTCCGGCGAACCGGGAGGCCTCCGGGGGAGATCCGGACGCCGCGGCATCCGCGGGCCGCGAGGCGGCGGCGACGGGGATGCCGAGCACGCCTCCGCGCGGGGCCAGGAGAGGGCCGCGGACCAGCGGACGGAGCTCGCCGGCGGCGGGCGGGGTCGGCCCGTCGCGGTCCGCCGAGGCGTCCGCATCGCCCGCGGGCACCGGCTGGGGGGTGGACCGCGGCGCCGCGTCCACGGTCGTCGCCGCCCCGGCGAGGGCCACGAGGAGCGCGAGGACCGTGCCGACGCCCCGGGCCGTGCGTGCCGCCACCGCCGCCGGCGCGGTCGCCGCTCCCGCCGCCGTCGTCGCCCTCGCCGTCGCCGTCGCCGTCGCCCCAGCCGCCCAGGGCGCGGTCCACTCCACCGCCTCGCCCGGCTCCGGCTCGGGACGCGAGCGCGAACCACGTCCGCGTGAATCACGAAGGACCGATAGCCCATGCCACGCGGCGACCATCACCCGGTTCAAGGGGTGGCCGCGGCGCGTCGATGGGAACGTGTCGGTGGGCATGCGCCGCAGACGAAGGGCTGGACGGGCGTGCGGGCGATGGTACCCGCAGCCGGGATCCGGCCGCGATCGGCGGCGCTCTCCCCGGGAGGTGGACTCCATGGTGCAGCTCGAGCCCGATGGTCGGCTCGTCTTCTCGCTCGACGCTCCGGATGCCCGGGAGGTGCTGCTGCTCGGCGCGTTCCGCGGCTGGCACGTGGAACGGCTGCCCATGGAACGGGATCCCGACGGCCGCTGGCACCTCGAGCTGGACGTGCCGCCGGGGGAGTACCTCTTCCGCTACGAGGTGGACGGCGACGTCCGCACCGACGACGAGGCCCACGGCACCCGGCTCGACCCGAGCGGACGACCCTGGAGCCGCGCCTGGCGACCGAACTTCACGTGGGCCGAGGCCGGCTTCACCGGCTCGCCGCGCATCGGGAGCGACGACGACACGGACGGCACGGTGATCGAGGCCGCCTGAGTCCGCCCGGAAACGTCCGAGGCCGCCTCGCGTCGTTCCGGGCGGTCTGCCACGGTCCGGGCCTCGCCGGCGTCGGCCTCGCGGCCGTCCGGGCCTCGACCGGGGCCGTCCCGCGCCGTGCAGGCCTCGTCCGGGCGGCCGGAGCCTCGCCGGCCGTCGTCCGACGTCGCCTCCCGCGGGCCGCTCCCGACCGCATTGCACGTCTGCGCCGTGGCGGTCACCATGGCCGGACGCCGCCGCCCGTGCCGCCATCGGCGGCGCCGGCGGCGGCCGGCCCATGGAGCGCCCGCGATGACCGACTCGACGCCCCCCGGACCTCCGTCCGGTCCGCCGCCCGGCCCCTCGTCCGGCGGCGGCGCCGCGGGGGGACCGACCTCCGGCTCCGGCTCCGGCTCCGGCCCCGCCAGCGGTGGTGGGGGCAGCGATGGCGGGGGGAGCGGTGGCGGCGGCGCGGGCGCGGGCGGCCCGGCCCCGCAGGGCGCCGCCCGCGGCGGCCGCTCGGGCGGAGCCTCGGTACGGCCGCTGCCGCCCTTCGACGGGGACGGACCGCCGCTCGGCCGCCGCGAGCCCGAGGGCTTCCTCGGCGACCTGTTCCAGCGGCGGTACCCCGAGGTCACGGTCACCGCCCTCGTCTTCGCGGTGATCATCGGCGTGGTGATGAACGCGGCGATCACCTACGCCGGTCTGAAGATCGGCTTCACGCTGACCGGGTCGGCCATCGCCGCCGTCCTCGGCTTCGGCGTCCTCCGCGGCGTCCTCCGCCGGGGCTCCATCCTCGAGACCAACATCGCCCAGACCGTCGCCTCGGCGGTCAACAGCTCGAACTCCGGCATCATCTTCACGGTGCCGGTGCTCTTCCTGCTCGGGTACACCCTCAGCGTCAACGAGACGGACTTCTGGCTCGTCACCCTCGCCTGCATCGGGGGCGGGATCATGGGGGCGGCGTTCATCGTGCCCCTCCGCAAGCAGATGCTCGACATCGAGCGGCTGCGGTTCCCCAGCGCGACGGGCGTGGCGATGATCCTCAAGTCGCCGGGGGCGGGGGCGGCCAAGGCGATCGTCCTGCTCGCGGGCATGCTCGTCGGGGCCCTGATCTATCTGCCGGCGGGCCTGCCGGGGCTGCCGGCGCGGGCGGCGGACGTGGGCGAGCTCGACGCGCTCTTCGACCGCGGCGTGATCTCGCACGAGACGCGGGTCCTCACCCGCACGGTCGACGACTGGATCACCGCCGGTGACGCCCCCGAGTCGGTCACGACCGCCGGGGCCGCGCTGCTCGCGGCGGCCGAGGCGGAGGCGGAGGCGACCGAGGCGGCCGAGGACGGGCGGCCCGGCGACGCGTCGGCGGCCGGCCTCGCGGGCGACGCCGAGGACATGCTCGCCGAGGCCCGGACGGACGTCCCCGGCCTCACGCCGGAGCTGGCGATGGCCGCCGCGCAGGCCGAGGCCGGCGAGCTCGAGTGGCCGCAGCTCCGCGACCCGGCCCTCGGCTGGGCCGGCAAGCCGTGGTTCGGGTACGGCAGCCTCGGGATCCGGCTGCCCGCCACGCCGGCCGAGACGCAGCCCGACGAGCCGGCCGATCTCGACGGGGACGGCCGGCCCGACACCCGGCTGGCGGTCGAGGTGGACCGCGACCAGGACGGCCGCCCCGACCTGCTGGTGACCGACAACGCGATCGACGTGGGCCGGGCGATCGGCCTGCCGGATCAGTTCGAGCTGGTCTTCGCGATCGCGCCGTTCGCCCTCGGGGCCGGCTACATCACGGGCCGGGCGGGGCTCTTCGTCCTCGCCGGCGGCATCCTCGCGTTCTTCGTCATCAACCCGGTCGCCTTCGGCCTCGGCTGGACCCCGGCGACGGTGCAGGCCCACGAGGCCCCGGGGTTCCTCTTCGGGGCGGTGAACCGGCCGCTCGGGATCGGCCTGCTGCTCGGCGGGGCCCTGATGGGCGTCCTCGTCTCGCTGCCGGCGATCCGCGAGGCCCTCAAGTCGATCGCGGCCGCGGGAGCGGTGCGGGGCGGCGGCGACGAGCTGAGCGTCAAGCCGCTGGCGATCGTCGCCGCCCTGGGCATGGTCTTCCTCTTCGTCGCCACCGACATCGTGGGCGACAAGGCGATCAACGCCGCGTGCCCGGTGACGCAGCAGATCGTCGGCACCGGCGCGATCCCCGAGGCCGCCCGGGAGGCGGACGCGGGCGAGGCCCCGGCCTCGTCCATCGAGCGGGTGCGGTACGGCGGCTACGCGATCGCGGTCGCCTCCGCCGACGCCGCGGACGAGTGGGAGTCGTGGGCGGACGAGCGCAAGGACGCCTTCCTCGCGTCGATCGACGCCCGGCGCGGCCTGCTCAGCGGCCTGCCGCTGCACCTGCGGGCGGCGATCATCGCCCTCGTGGGCGGGCTCTGGATCTGGTTCGCGGGCATCATCATCGCCCAGTGCACCGGCATGACCGACTGGTCGCCGATCTCGGGCATGGCCCTGCTCACCGTGGTGCTCGTCATGATCCTCGCCGGCACCGGCGCGGTCGTGGGGGCGGTCCTGATCGGGGCGACGCTCTGCGTGGCGATCACGCTCGCGGCCGACATGATGGCCGACCTCAAGACGGGCTACCTCGTCGGGTCCAAGCCCCGGCGGCAGCAGACGGTGGAGATGGTCGCGGTGGCGATCGGTCCGCTCGTGTGCATGCTCACCCTGACCCTGATCGCGGCCGTCAACCTCAAGCAGACCGGCATCGCGATGGGCCCGGGCACCGCCACCACCGCCCCGCAGGCCCAGGCGCTGCAGGCGGTCATCACCGGCGTGCAGGGCGGCGACATGCCCTACGCCCTCTACGGCCTCGGGGCCGGCCTCGGCATGCTGCTCGGGCTCGGCTCGTTCGCGGGCCTCGGCGTGCTCGTGGGCCTGTCCATGTACCTGCCGTTCCTCTTCATCTCGACCTACGGCATCGGCTGCCTGCTGAACATGCTCGTGGCGAAGGTGAAGGGCCGCTCGTGGGCCGAGGAGTGGGGCGTGCCGCTGGCGGCCGGCCTCATCGTGGGCGAGTCGCTGCTGCAGCTCACCATCAACATCATCGTGCTGGCCAGCGGCTGAGGCGGGGAGTCCGACGTGCTGACGAAAGTGATCTCGTTCGTGCTCGTGGCCGGCGGCCTCGCCGTGGGGACGGTCGCCGCCTCCACCGCGTACCTGCCGCGGCTCGACGCCGTGCCCCGCCCGGCCGAGGGCGCCGAGGACGCGGCGCTCACGCTCGCGGCCCCGGCGGGGATCGACCCCGGGGCCGAGGACGGGGACCGGCCGCTGGTGCCCGCCGGCACCCGGCTCACCGGCGACGTGCTCGACCGTCTCGCCGCGGCCGATCCGCCGGTCGACCGCGTGAAGGTCAAGGAGTTCGCGCTGGGCCGCTGGGATCTCGCGTGGCTCTTCGGCGCGAGCGCCGTCGCCCTGATCGCGGGGGCGGGCGTGATCCGCTGGGACGCGCGGCGGGCGGTGGCGGCGATGCAGCCGGCCAGCCCCGGGGCCACCGCCGCGAGCACCGGCGCCGCGACGGGGGGCGCGCCGGATCGCACCCCGCGGGGCATCCTCGAGGAGGCGCACCAGCGGATCGCGCGGCTCGCGTCCGAGGGCTCGGGGGGGCCGGACCGTCGGCAGCGGATCATCGACGAGCTCGACGCGGTGCGGACGTCGTGCTTCGAGCCGTTCGTCGAGCGGCGGCCGGCGATGCTCGCCGCGGGCGGCATGACCGGCTACGCCCGGGTGATGGACGCCTTCGCGGGGGCCGAGCGGTCGTTCAACCGCGCGTGGTCCGCGTCGGCCGACGGCTACGCGAACGAAGCCGAGGAGAGCCTCGTGGCGGGGCTCGAGCGGCTCGCCGAGGCGATCGAGCGCGTGCCCGAGTGAGCATGACCGGCTGATCGGGCGGGCGGATCGGCTGCGGCGGATCGTCGGGGCCGTGGCTCGGTCGTGCGGCGGCGCGAGGCTGTCGACGCGGGGAGGCGGGATCGCTGCGCGGCGACGCGACCGGAGCGTACCCGCGGGATCGTCGCGGGGCGGCGCGACCGGAGCTGGTTCGCGTGATCGCTGCGGGGCGGCGCGACCGGAGCACACGGGCGGGATCGCTGCGCGGCGGCGCGACCGGAGCGTACCCGCGGGATCGCCGCGGGGCGGCGCGACCGGAGCACACGGGCGGGATCGCTGCGCGGCGGCGCGACCGGAGCACACCCGCGGGATCGCCGCGGGGCGGCGCGACCGGAGCTGGTTCGCGTGATCGCCGCGGGGCGGCGCGAACGGAGCGGGCACGCGGGATCGCCGCGGGGCGGCGCGACCGCGGCGTGCGTGCGGAATCGCCGGGCGCCTCCGCGAGCCGCGCGGACGCGCGGATTCGCCGCGGGGCACGGCGGCCGGTGCGACCCGCACGACCGCACCCCTCGGCGGACGCGGTGGAGCACCGCCGTTCCTCCTCCCGCCGGCGGAATGCGACGATCGGAGCGTGCAGGCGCCCGCCGACGGGGCGACGCGTCGGGGCACGGTTCCCACATGGCGGCTCCCCGAGGATGGGGAGGGGCGCCCGGACGGAACGACAATGCGCTACAAGGCCCAGGCGGTGATCGCGGCGGTGGTCGCGATCGGAATCGGTCCCGCGGAGCTCTCCTTCGCCGGGGGAGACGTTGCGCGTCCGGCCGGCGAGCCGGCGTCGCAGGTCTCCGGCCCGACGGGCGAGGTCGCCACCCCGGCGGTGGCGTGGGCGGGCTTCTCCGTCCTGCGCTCCCGCACCGAGGTGCGCCGGAGCTTCACGAGCCATCGCACCCGGATCGTGCGGGAGTGGGACGGCCTCGACCGGCTCGACCCGGTCGACCGGGCGCTCGCCACCGGCACCCGGCTGGCGGTGAGCTGACGGATCGGGCGGCTGTGCCCGCGTCCCCGGCAGGCTCCTCGTGACCAGTCCCGGGCCTCCGTCGCCGACGTGCGGCGGGGGCCCGGTCGCGCGCGCCGGCCTCGGGGGCGACAGGCCGCTCGCACCGGGTGGTTGCGACGACGGGCGGCAGCTCCGGCACGGGGTCTCCGACGTTCGACCTCCGCATCGCCGTGCCCGACACGGCCAAGTCGGCCGGCCCGGAGTGACGCTCGGGCCGCCTCGAGCCCCCCGAGCCGCCAGGAGGACCAGTGCGGCCCTCCACGCTGCGTGGCTTCGCTGCCTCGGAGCCTCGTTCGACTCAGCCGCCCAGCGGCGCCGGCTCCAGCCGGTAGCGTCCCGGCCGATCCGGATCCTCGCGCACCCGCACCGCCGGCTCGCCGGGCTCGTGGTCGAGCACGATCGTCCAGCCCTCGCCCGCCGCCCGCTCCAGCAGGGACCGCTTGGTGCGCATGTTGGTGTAGGGCTCGATGTCGTAGCCCATGTTGAACGCGTCGCCGGCGTGGTTCACGGTCGGCATCACGTCGCCCGGGAAGCAGATCGTGCCCGCGGTGGTCTCGACGATCACCGCCTGCTGGCCCCAGGTGTGGCCGGGCACCGGCAGCACGCGGATGCCGTCGAGGATCGTCGCGTCGCCGTCGACGAGCTCGGTGGCGGCGGCGACCGGGTCGAGGTGCGAGCGGAGGTAGGTCCGCGTCATGACCGCCCGGTTCGCGTCGGCGTCCCGCCACTCCTGCTCCTGCACGTGGATGCGGGCGTTGGGGAAGGCGGGGATGGGCGTCGTGCCGTCGGGGGCGTACCGCGTCAGGCCGCCGGCGTGGTCGAAGTGCAGGTGGGTGACGATGACGTCGGAGATCGACCCCGGGTCGACGTCCCGCTCGGCGAGCGCGTCGAGCACGGTGCGGCGCTCGAGGTGGTAGATCGCCCGCTCCTTGTCCGACCACTTCTCGCCGTTGCCGGTCTCGACGAGGACGCGGCGGTCGCCGTCCTCCAGCAGCAGGCAGTTGGTCTGCAGCGGGATGGTGTTGTCCTCGGCCACGTCGGTCATGCGGGACCAGAGGGCCTTGGGCACCACGCCGAACATGCCGCCGCCGTCGAGGCGGAAGGAGCCGGCGCGGAGGACGGTGCATCGCCAGGTCATCGTGGGGCGGTTCCGGGAGCGGGAGCGGGAGCGGAGCGAATGCGGCAGCCGGCGAGCGGGTCCGAGGCGTCCGCACGGGGCGGAGACCGGGCGCGGCCGAGGCCGGGGTGCCGCCGATCGTGGGGCGGGTGCAGGGCCGCGTCGCAGCGGGCCCGGCCGCTCCGCGGCGGGCTGCCCCGCGTCAGGCCTTCACGATGCGGGCCGCGGGGTCGGCGACGGCCGCCATCGCGTTGCGCGAGTCGACCACGAGGCGGGCGTGCCGCCCCACCAGCTCGTAGTCGATCGCGCGGTGGTCGGTCACGATCAGCACGCAGTCGGCGGCCGCGAGGCGATCGGGGTCGAGCGGCGCGGACGTCAGGTCGATCGAGTGCCGCCGCATCCGGGGGAACGCCGGCACGTGCGGGTCGTGGTAGGAGACGTCGGCGCCGCCCGCCTCGAGCAGGTCGATGATCTCGGCCGCGGGGCTCTCGCGCATGTCGTCGATGTCGGGCTTGTACGCGACGCCGAGGATGAGGACGTTCGCCCCGTGGAGCGCCCGACCATCCTCGTTCAGCGCGCTGATCAGCCTGCCCACCACGTAGCGTGGCATGTCGCGGTTGATCTCGCCCGCGAGCTCGATGAACTTGGTGGTGCGGCCGATCTCCTTGGCCTTCCAGGTGAGGTAGAAGGGGTCGATCGGGATGCAGTGCCCGCCGAGGCCGGGACCGGGGTAGAACGCCTGGAAGCCGAAGGGCTTGGTCTTGGCCGCCTCGATCACCTGCCAGACGTCGATGTCGAGGTCGGCCAGCACGACCTTGAGCTCGTTGACGAGGGCGATGTTGACCGCGCGGTAGATGTTCTCGAGCAGCTTGGCCGCCTCGGCGATCTCGGCCGAGGCGACGGGGTGCACCTGGGCGATGCACGACTCGTAGAAGCGGTGGGCGAGCTCGCCGCTGACGGGGTCGGTGCCGCCGACGAGCTTCGGGATCGTCTCGGTGGTGGTGCCGACGCGGCCCGGATCCTCCCGCTCGGGCGAGTAGGCGACGAAGAAGTCGGTGCCCGCCTGCAGCCCACCGGCCTCGAGGATGGGCGTCATCTCGTCGCGGGTGGTGCCCGGGTAGGTCGTGGACTCGAGGACGATCAGCTGGCCGGGCCGCAGCGTCCGGGCGCACATTCGCGTCGACTCGAGCACGTACCGGAGGTCCGGCTCGTTGTGGGTGCCGAGGGGCGTCGGCACGCAGAGGAGGATGACGTCCGCCTCGCCGAGACGTCCGTCGTCGCTCGTGGCCTCGAAGCGGTCCGAGTTCGCGAGCTCCCGGGCGAGCTCGGCGCCGAGATGCTCGAGGTAGGTGTGGCCCGACTCGAGGGCGCGGATCTTCTCGGGGTCGACGTCGTAGCCGAGGACGGGAAAGCCGGCGTTGTGCACGGCCCGCGCGAGCGGCAGGCCGACATAGCCGAGCCCGACGATGCCGACCGTCGCGGTGCGGTCGCGGATCCGGCCGTCCAGGTCGGCGGCGGGTCCGGTGGCGGGGATGACGTCGGGCGCGGCGGTCGACACGGACGGGCTCCTCGGCGAGGGGAGACGGGCTCGGGCGGCCCTGATCGTATGGGATCGCCGTCCGTTCGGGACCCGCCGGAGGTACCGGGTGCCGCGTACCGGGTGCCGCGTACCGGGTGCCGCGAGCGTCGCGAGCATCGGCGCCGGTGCGGGCGGGGCCGTCCGTGGACGGGGCGAGAGCCCGCGACGTTCGTCCCCGGTCAGGAGGTTCCGGATGCCGAGGGGGCCGTCGCGGTGCCGCGCGCGGGACCTGCAACGACGACGGCGAGCGGACCGGACCGGCCAGGCCGTTCCGGGGGCCACCGGCCGCCGGCCGCGCACGGGCATCGCGTCCGCCGCTCGCGCGCGGCGGCGGGGCGACGGCCACCGGCCGCCGGCCGCGCGCGGGCATCGTGTCCGCCGCTCGCGCGCGGCGGCGGGGCGACGGCCCGCCCGCCGCGTCAGTCCAGCCCGAGCAGCGTCCCGGGGTCCTCGAGCAGCCGCTTCACCGTGTTCAGGAAGCGGGCGCCCTCGGCGCCGTCCACCACGCGGTGGTCGCACGAGAGGCTCAGCGGCATCACGGTGCCGGCGTAGAACCCGCCGGAGCGGACCATCGCCTTCTCGTAGGCCCGTCCGACCGCGAGGATCGCGACCTCGGGGTAGTTGATGATCGGCGTCGCGAACATGCCGCCGTAGCTGCCGACGTTCGAGATCGTGAACGTCGAGCCGGAGAGGTCCTCGCGGGCGATCGAGCGGTCGCGGCAGCCGGCGGCCACGCGGCCGACCGCCTCGCCCATCTCGCCGAGCGTGAGCCGGTCCGCGTCGCGGACGACCGGGACCATCAGGCCGTGGTCGGTGTCCACCGCGATGCCGAGGTGGATGACGGCCTTCTTGAGGATCTCGCTCGCCTCGTCGTCGACGAGGGCGTTGAGGTCCGGGTGCTGGCGGAGGGCCCGGCAGACCGCGGTCATCACGAACGGCAGGAAGCTCATCTTCCGCCCGAGGACGCCCGCGTACTCCTTCCGCTTGGCGTCGAGGGCGGTGACGTCCGCCTCGTCGACCACGGTGAAGTGGACCGCGGTCTGCACCGAGCGGTGCAGGGCGTCGGCGATGGTGCGGCGGACGCCGCGGAAGGGGACGCGCTCGGCCACGCCGTCGGCGGGGACCGACACCGGCGGGGCGGACGCCGCGGGGGCCGCCGGGGCCCGCGTCGCGGCGACGGGGACCGCGTCCTCGGCCGCCGCGGCGCCGCCCGCGGGCCGGCCGGCGGGGACGCGCCCCTCGGCGTAGGCCTGCACGTCGCTGGCGGTCACGCGGCCGCCGCGGCCGCTGCCGGGGACGCGGTTGATGTCGACGCCGAGCTCGCGGGCGACGCGGCGCACCGCGGGGGTGGCGAGGGCCTTGCCGCCGCGGCCGGCGTCGGCCGGCTCCTCGGGGCGCCGGGCGAAGCGGTCGCTGATCGTGAGCGAGCCGCCCACCGAGCCGACCACGGTGCCGGCGTCCTCGCGCTCCTCGTCGCCGCCCCCGGTCGCGGCATCCGCCTCGGCGGTGCCGGTGGCCGCGCCGCCGCCCTGGCCGTTGGGGGTGCCGGAGCCCGCGGCGCTGGCCGACGCGGCGGGAGCCGCCACCGTCGAGCCGCCGCCGCCCGCGACGTCGTACGTCACGAGCGGCTTGCCGACGTTCATCACGTCGCCCTCCTGGCCGCAGAGCTCCTTGATCGTGCCGGCCCACGGACTCGGCACCTCGACGAGCGCCTTGTCCGTCTCCATCTCGGCGAGGACCTGGTGCTCCTCGACCGAGTCGCCGGGCGCGACGCGCCACTTGATGAGCTCGGCCTCGTGCACGCCCTCGCCCAGGTCGGGCAGGATGAAGTACGACTTGTCCTCGGGTTGCTTGGTGGCCATGGCGGGTCCGGGGTCCGAAGGGCGGGGGTCGGTCGGGGAAGCGGGGGGCCGCGGCCGGGCCGGCGTCGCGGGGCTCGCCGAAGCGGGCCGGTCGCCGCCGGGCGGTCGACGACCGCGGCGACGGGATCAGTAGGCGAGCGTCTCGTCGATCGCCTTCTTCACGCGGTCCGCGTCGGGCATGTACTCGAGCTCGAGCTTGTAGTACGGCATGATCGTGTCGAAGCCGCACACGCGCTGCACCGGGGCCTCGAGGTGGAGGAACGCCTCCTCCATGATCCGGGCGCAGATCTCGGCCCCGAGGCCGGCGGTCTTGGGCGCCTCGTGGACGACCACGCAGCGGCCGGTCTTGCGGACGCTCTCGAGCACCGCGTCCATGTCCATCGGGTACAGGGTGCGGAGGTCGACGAGCTCGATCGAGCGGCCGCTCGCCTCGATGGCGTTCATGCACTGCACGACCGAGGCGCCCCACGAGACCACCGTGAGCTCCTCGCCCTCGCTGCAGACGCGGGCCTTGCCGAGCGGGATGGTGTACTCGTCCTCCGGGACCTCCTCGCGGAACGCGCGGTAGATCCGCTTGGGCTCGAAGAAGATCACCGGATCGGGGTCGCGGATCGAGGAGATCAGCAGGCCCTTGGCGTCGTAGGGCGACGAGGGCATGACGACCTTGATGCCGGGCTGGTGGACGTAGATCGCCTCGGGCGAGTCGCTGTGCAGCTCGGGGGCGTGGATGCCGCCGCCGACGGGCACCCGCACCGTGATGCCGACCGGGAAGCGGCCGCGGGTGCGGGTCCGCATGCGGGCCGCGTGCGAGCAGAGCTGGTCGTACGCCGGGCCGAGGAAGCCGTCGAACTGGATCTCCGACACCGGGACCAGGCCGTTCATGGCCAGGCCGATCGAGGTGCCGATGATGCCGGACTCGGCGAGCGGGGTGTCGACGACGCGGTCGCCGCCGAAGCGCTGCCAGAGGCCTTCGGTGACGCGGAACACGCCGCCGTTCTTGCCGATGTCCTCGCCGAGCAGGAGCACCCGCTCGTCCGCCTCCATCTCCTGGATGAGGGCGAGGTTGATGGCCTGCACGAGGGTCAGGTTGGCCATGGATGGGGGTTCCGGGAGGCGGCCGAGGCCGCGGGTCTCGTGAACGCCGCGCGGGCGGCGGGGTGGTCGGGAGGGGCCGGGAGGGGCCGGCCGGCGGTGCCGGGTGGCCGCGGAGGGCGAACGCCGGACGCGACGCGGGCGGTCAGCCGGCGGTGGCGGGATCCGCGATCTGCGAGGGATCCTGGCCGATGCCGCTGGTCCGCATCGTGTCCCGCTGCCGGGCGAGGTCCGGCGGGAGCTCGCCGTACATGTGGTCGAAGAAGTCGTCCTTGCTCGGGGCGGCGATGGTCTCGGCCTCCTTGATGATCGCCTCGACCCGCTCCTGGGCCGCGGCGCGGGCCGCCTCCTCCTTCGCGTCGTCCCAGATGCCCAGGCGATCGGTCAGGTGCTTGTTGAGCCGGAGCAGCGGGTCCTTCTTCTTCCAGGCCTCGAGCTCCTCCGCGTCGCGGTAGCGCCGCGCGTCGTCGGCGGTGGTGTGGTCGCCGAGCCGGTAGGTCACGCCCTCGATGAAGACCGGGCGGTTCTTCGTGCGGGCCGTCTCCACCGCCTGCTTCATCACCTTGACGACCGCGAAGAGGTCGTTGCCGTCGACCTGGTAGCAGTCCATGCCGTAGGCGAGGCCGCGCTGGGCGAAGGTCTCGGCCGAGGACTGGATCTTCGCGGGCACGCTGATCGACCAGCCGTTGTTCTGGCAGAAGAAGACGACCGGGATGTCGAGGTTCGCGGCGAAGTTGGCGGCCTCGTGGAAGTCGCCCTCGCTCGTGGCGCCGTCGCCGAAGAAGGTGCACGCGATCTCGCCGGTCTGGCGGTACTTGGCGGCCCACGCGAGGCCGGTGGCGTGCAGCATCTGCGTGCCGATCGGGATCGACAGCGGCGTGGCGTGCACGTCGTCGGGGATGTAGTTGCCGCGCTCGTCGCCCATCCAGTGCAGGAGCACGTGGGTCATGGGCACGCCGTGCCAGAAGAGGCCGGCGTTCTCGCGGTAGCAGGTGACGAGCCAGTCCTTCCGGTCGAGGACGTACGCCGCGCCGAGGCTGGTCGCCTCCTGGCCCATGTTCTGCGGATACGTGCCCATGCGGCCGGAGCGCTGGAGCTTGAAGGCGACCTCGTCGAGCACGCGGCAGGTCAGCATGTGCTCGTAGAGCTTCAGAAGGTCGTCGTCCGGGATCAGGTCCTTGCCCATGCGGGCGTCGAACTTCCCCGACTCGTCGAGGATGCTCGTGTGCTTGATCTCGGCCTTGTAGACGCTCTTGTTGGGCATGGGATGCGTCCGAAGGGCCCGGGGCGGGCCGTGGGCGGGGCGGCCGGAACCGTTCCGGACCGCGGGGCGGGGCGGCGAGGCGACGAGGGTGCGTGTCCCGCCCCCCGGCGCGGGCCGCGTCGGGTCGGGTCGGAGCCGGTCGGCACGGGTCACGCCGGGCCCCGGGCGAGCGGCCCGACGGCGTCGATCGCATCCCGAGTTGGCGCCTGCGGCGCGGCCACCCTCGACGGGACCGCGAGGCGGTCCGGCCGCCGCGACCGGGCCTCGGACGACGCGTCGCGGGGTCCCGATCGGGACGGTCATTGTAGCCGCTCCCAGCGGGGGTGCCCGGTGCGGGAGGCGGAAGTTCTGTCGATGGTCGGGTGTCCGCGCGTGCGTGCGCCGGGACCGGCAAGCCGGCCCCGGCGTACACGCAGGCTCGCGTCCGAGGGGGCGGATTCGAGACGCGAACCAAACACACGCTGGACGTGCCGCGGGCGGCGAGCCCGGCGGCGGAAGGGAGCCGGTCGACGTCGCCGCCGACCGGACCCGTGAACCCCATCCCGACAGGAAGACCATCGGTTTCCTCCGAGGCTGTCTCGGCCGGAATCGGTCATCGAGTGCGGACGCTTCGGACGATTCGTCGGTCTGTTCGTGCATTCAGAGGTGTCGCCGGGGGTCGGGTGAACGTCTTGAACGATACTGATGGCGGGCGAACCGGACGTCCGGTGGGCGACGGCTCGGGCCGCCGCCGCGGCGCCGCCGGGTCGAACGCGACGACGCCCCGCGGAGCCGAGCCGCGGGGCGTCGTGTGATGAAGCCGGGGATGTCGCGCGGCCGGCGCGGGGGCTCGCCGGGAGCCGGTGGCGGGCCAGCGGGGTGCGGCGGGGGTTGTGCGGGGGCCGGCGTCGGGGTCGCGGCGGGCCGGCGGGCCGGCGGCGTCACCCCGGGCACGGCCCCCACGCCCCGAGCAGCGTGAGCAGGTCGTCGAAGTCCACCAGTCCGCTGTCGTCGACGTCGGCCGGGCCGCCGGCGTCGCCGAATGCCCCGAGGACGGTCAGCAGGTCGTCGAAGCCGACCGCGCCGCTGCCGTCGACGTCGGCCGGGCACGGGGCCGGCGGGTCCTCGCCGCCGGGCAGGTCGACGATCGTGACCGCGTCGAGGGACGGCATCGCCGCCGCCACCGACCGGGTGACCGGATCGAAGGCGATCTGCCGCGGGCTGCCGGGCAGCTCGACCGCGCCGAGCAGGATGCTCGACGGGCCGTCCGGCACCACGACGCCCACGCCGCCGCCGGTGAGGGCGAGCAGCAGCTCGCCGCCCGGCTCGAGCACCGCGTCGCGCGGGTATCCGTCGAGCGTCTCGAGCGTGGCGACCACGCCCTGCGTCAGCGTGTCGACCACCTGCAGACCGTCCACGCCGTCGCTGCCGAGCGCCCGCGTGCCCACGTACACGTGGCGGTCGTCCTCGTCGGCCACCACCACGAGCGGGAACCGCGCGAGCCCCGACACGGTGCCGATCGCCTGCGACGCGGCGCCCGCGATGTCGACGATCGTGAGGTCGTCGCCGAAGTGGTTCACGACGTAGGCGCGGTCGCTGTTCGGCCCGAAGGCGACCCGCAGCGGGAAGTCCCCGGTGGGCACGGTCGCGACCTCCGCGCGGGTGGCGGTGTCGAAGACGCGGAGCTGGTCGTTGAAGGAGTCGCAGACCACCAGCGTCGCCCCGTCGGGGCTCAGCTCCATGCCGCTCCACTCGGTGAAGGTCGGGCCGCTGGCGGCCCCGGCCTGGCCGACCGGCAGCTGGGCCGTGATCTGCGGCGACGGGCCGGTCAGGTCGACGAACGACACCCGGTCGGTGCCCGCGATGTTGAGGATGTACGCGGCGCTCGAGTCGGGCGCGAAGCGCACCGGCCCCGGCCGCGTGCCCGGGAAGAGCACGTCCGTCACCTGGGCCGAGGCGACGTCGATCACGGCGGCGAGGGCCTCGTCGGCGGCGGTCGCGATCGCGGTGGTGCCGTCGGGGCTCATCCGGACCTCGCGGGTGCGGAGGCCGACGTCGAGCCAGTCGGTGGCGGTGCCGGTGGCCCGGTCGATCACGGTGACGTTGCCGCTCCACACGTTGGCGACCAGCAGCGTCCCGCCGTCGGGCGTCCACGCGACCGAGAACGCGTTGTCGCCCTCGGCCGGGACGCCGGCCGGCACCTCGCCGAGGTACTGGCTCGCCGCGCCGTCGATCACCGCCCGCTGCAGCTCCTGCCCGAACACGTTGTCGAGGCCGACCACGCGATCGCCGCCCGGCTCGGTCGCGATCTCGTAGGTGGGCGGCAGGACGAGGGTGGTGAGGAGCGAGCGGCTCGCCACGTCGATCACCCGCAGCCGGGCGCTGCCGACGAGCAGCGTCGAGCCGTCCGAGGTGAAGGCCAGGTCGCCGATCACGAAGTTGCCGTGGTCGACGAAGCCCTGGACGATGCCGGTCGAGAGGTCGTGGAAGCTCAGCAGGTTCCCCGACCAGCAGACCACCTCCTGGCCGTCGGGCGTCACCCGCACGAGGCGGTCGCCGAGGTCGGGCACGACGAACGAGCTCGCGAGCGACGGTCCGGCCACGTCGATCACCGCGATCTCGTCCGCCGTCTCGCAGCCGACGACGACGGTGTCGCCATTCGGGCTCGCGGCGATCGAGTCCGGGCCCTCCGGCACGGGAATCTCGGCGAGCAGGCTGGCGGTGGGCACGTCGACGAGCCGCACGAGGTCGCCGGCCCGGTCGTACATCGCGGCGACGTCCCCGGCGAGGGTGAAGTCGGTGAAGAGGTTCTTGACCTCGCCCGTCTCGACCGCGAAGGAGAAGCCGATCGCGCCCATGCCGCCGGCGGGCACGGTGGCGACCTCGCTCAGGCTCGCGAGGTCGATGATCGAGAACACGGAGTCGGGGCCGGTGTTGATCACCGCGACCACCGCGTACGCTCCGTCGTCCGTCACGAGCACGCGGAAGGGCTGCGCGCCCGAGACCGGGATCGTGGTCTCGACCGTCTGCGCGGCGAGGTCGACGACGGTCACCGAGTCGCCGAGCAGGTTCGCGGTGACGGCGCGGGCGCCGTCGGGCGTCACCGCAACGTCCACCGGGGCGAGGCCGACCGGCACGACGGCGGTGGCCAGGCCGGTGGCCGGGTCGTGGATGGTGAGGTTGTCTGTGTCGCGGTTGACGACGACGTACGCGCTGCCGTCGGGCCGCCAGCGGACCTCGCGCGGCATGTCGCCGTCGGGGGCGTCCTCGATCGAGACGTCGACGACGGGGATGCCCTCGGCGGGGCCGCCCGGCGCCCGGCCGGGCTCCTCGCTCGCCGCGCCGCGGCCGAGGCGGGCGGCGTCGACCGGCTGCACGCCGTCCCAGAGCGTGACCTGCGCGGAGGGAGCGGCGGCGTCGGCATGGACGGCGTTCGGTCCGTTGGCAGCCAGCGCGCTGGGCAAGAGCTCGGTCAGTGGCGTCAGGGACGCGATCGATCCGGCGACCAGGTGGATCAGGAGGCGAGGCATTACGGATCTCCTCAGTCAGCGTACGCGAACTGATCGAGTTCCACGATAGCGACGCAAGCGTCGCATCGGAACCACCTTGATTGCGTTTCGCGACCGCTCGGCGGTAGTTGCGTCGTCGATGCGAGCGGGGTCCTGGGCAACATCATGCGACGGAGGCGGACTGGCGTCGTGGAAGAGCCGAGCCGAGGGCCGGACGCTCGAAGTGGCGAGTTGACGCCGGGCGGACACGGCCCGCATTGCCCAGAGACAGGTTGTCGATTCGGGCACGAGCGATGTCAGCCTCGAAGTCTGCGTCAGTCGCCGTCCACACCGGATTCCGACACCGCACCTATGCCGGCTTCAAGCTCGGCTCGCAGCTTTGAGATGGCCAGCGACCGGTCATCCTCGGGTCCGAGTACCGCGAGTGCGATGCGTTCGGATGCCCGCGTGACCTCCAATGCATCGTCGGTCCGCCCCGAGTCCCGAAGCAGCAGCGCGAATTCATGCCGGAACGCGGCTGGGAACCAGTGGGCATCGGCATAGAGCTCGTCGGCCATCGCGATCGCCGCCTCGAAAGCGGTCTCGGCCCTCGGGTCGCCGAGCTCTCGATAGCTGATTGCGATGTTGATAAGCGGAAAGACGCGTTCGCGATGAATTGGTGGGAAGGCAACGTCGAGTCGGTCCAGGCACTCGTGGAACAGCTCCACGGCCTCCCGCAGAATCGCGGTGCGATCCGAGCCCGGGAGGTCTTCGCCGGACGTGCCACGGCTGAGCAAGGTATTAGCGAGGTTGTTCAGCGTCGCGATGCTGTCCCTGTGGTACGGGCCGAGTTCGTCCTCTCGAATCCGAAGCACGTCGCGCTGGATCTGCTCCGCCACGTCAAGCTCACCCATCTTCCGGTGCAGGATTGCTCGATCGTTCATGAATCGAAGACGAGACGCTCTCGAGATGTCGGCGGACTCCGAGAACCGATCCGCAATCTCATACTCGCGGACGGCGAGGTCATAATCAAGTTTCATCTCGTGGTTCATCGCAAGATAGCGATGCAGAATGAAGTGCCCGGAGGGGCCGAGCGATGCCTCATGCTCCTGCAGAAAGGCCTCCGCGATATCGATGGACTCGTCGTAGCGGGCGGTCGCGAAGTAGACTTTCAGGAGGTTCGCGAGCACCGTCAGCGTGCGCGAGTCGGTTGGGCCGAATAGTCCGCTTGAAATCTCGAACGCATCCTCGAGCAGGGGCGTGCTCTCGTCGAACAGCGAGAGTGACTCCAGAGTCGTGCCGAGCGCGAGAAGGAGCTCGAGTCGGACCGCCGGGTCGAGGTCTTCTCGGGCACGAAGCCGTTCCGCTCCGGCCACCACGGCTTCGACGAGCGTGACCTCGATGCCTTGGCCTTCGCGAGTCGAAGGGGCTGCCGCCTCGAACAGGTCTACGGTCATGTAGTCGACGAGCTGATCGAGGACGGCGTTCCGTTCCTCCGCGAGCTCTTGCGCTGCGACCGCTTCCTGGCGCCCGGCCCGCTCCCGCTCGAGGGCCTGGTCTCGTTCCACCAGCGCCGTCGCGGCTCGATCGCGCTGCCGCTCGGCGAGGATCGCGAACCGGAGACTCACCGCGGTGGTCGCCACCAGGAAGATGGCAGCAGCAGCGGATCCGACAACGGCCGCCCGATGCCTCCGCACGAAGCGTTGCGCCTGATACGTGCGGGACGGAGGGCGGGCGGAGAGCGGCTCGTGGGCCAGGAAGCGACGAAGGTCGGCGGCGAGTGCGGCGACCGTGGGATATCGCCGCTCCGGGTCCTTCTCGAGGCAATGCAGGACCAGCCAGTCCAGCTCGCGACGGAGCGCGGCGGCGAATGCCCGCCGGGCCTCCGACGCGAGTCGAGGCCGAGCAGTGTCAGTCGATGCCGACGAGCTGGCGAGGCGGCGGCTCGGTGGATCCGGCGACTCGAATCGAATCCGTGCGAGCAGGTCCTCTGACGACTGCCGCTCGCCACTCCTGGGATCGAATGGTCGGGTACCGGTCAGTAGCTCGTACAGGATCGTACCGAGTGCATGAACGTCCGTGCGAATGTCCACGTCATGCTCGACCGCGCCGCATTGCTCGGGGCTCATGTAGATAGGTGTCCCGATCAGCGAGCCGCGTCGAGTGGCGATCGTCTCCGTGTCGGTCTCCGCCGGATCGAGGGCCTTCGCGATCCCGAAGTCGATCACCTTGGGCACCGGACGGCCGGAGACGTCCGTGACGAGGACGTTCTCAGGCTTGATGTCACGGTGGATGATTCCCTTCGCGTGGGCGTGCTGGACGGCGTCGCAGACCTCGAGGAACAAGCGCAGGCGTTCCTCGAGGTCGAGCTCGTGACGCTCGACGTATTTCGTGATTGAGCATCCCTCGACGAGCTCCATGACGAAGTAGGGCCGCCCGTCCGGTGTCACTCCGCCGTCGAAGATGGTTGCGAGCGAGGGGTGATCCATGAGGGCGAGGGCCTGTCGCTCGCGCTGGAAGCGAAGGATGACCTCGCGGGTGTCCATGCCGCGCTTGATGACCTTGATCGCAACCTCACGCCGGACAGGGCGGTCCTGAACAGCGCGGTAGACGACGCCGAAGCCACCGGCGCCGATCTCCTCGACGCACTGGAAGCGATCGATCACGAAGGGGATCTCGGGATCGGTAGCCGCGGAGCCGATCGCGCTCAATCGCGGTTCTCGGCTCGTACTCGGGGCAGAGGTTTCATCGGAACTGAGCAGCTTCAGGACGCTATCGACGACCGCTGGGTCTTCGCACAGTCGGCTCAGGCGTGCGGCTCGTTCGTCCGCCGGGAGTTGCAACGTCTCCAAGAAGACGTCGGTGACTCGGTCGCGATCCATCGGGTGGCTCCAGACGTCTCGGGTGCGAGTCGGCAGTCGCCCGAAGCGCATCAACGCCCCGCCGAAGTGTTCGTTCTGGCGGTGCCGTCCTGGTGGGAAACCACGACTTCGCTGGGTCAGCTGAGTGCGAGGGTCGACTCGGGACGACATCGCCGCGACCACGAGCACGATGATCGGCGGCCCGCGGCATGTCAAGGGAGTCAGCGTCGAGTCCGACCATGGCGTGGTGGACTTCGGAGCGCACGAACTCGACCTCCTACTGCTCAGGAATGGGCGCGGTCGGAGTAGTTGGCCTGGGGCGAGTCCATCGGTCGCAGACCCCGCCTTCCGGGATAAGCCGCGATCGGCGGGGAGGCCCCGGGCTGGATGGGGAGAGGCAGGAACATTCGTGCAAGTGACCTCGGCTGACAGGGTATCCCCTCGTGGAGGTCGCCATGGTCCGCAGCGAGTCGACGATCGAGATCCCCCGGGGCCTGACGATGGCCCGCTACGAGCCCGAGGTGCGATGCCGCACCGAGCTCGAGCAGGAGGACTCGCTCCGTACGCCGATCGAGCGGGCCCGCCGCCGCCACGGCGCCGCCCCGCTGCGTCGAGCGTTGCTCGCCGACGCGGTCCGCGTGAACGAGCGCATCCTGCCTGAGGTCGCGAGGTGCCTCGCCGAGGTCGCCGAGCGGGCGGGGCTCGACACGCCGTTCGAGACCTACGTCGGCGCGAATCCGATGGTGAACGCGGCGGTGCTGCCCGGCCGCGACCGGATCATGGTGTTCCTCAGCAGTGCCGCGATCGAGCGGCTCGACCGCCCCGAGCTCGACTTCGTGGTCGGGCACGAGCTCGGTCACGCCGTCTTCGATCACGTCGAGCTTCCCGCGGAGGCGGTGCTCGCGGAGGAGGCCGGGCTCGAGCCGCGGCTGGCGATGCGCCTGATGGGATGGCGGCGGCGGGCCGAGATCGCGGCCGACCGCGCGGGCCTCGCGTGCTGCGGCTCGCTCGCGTCGGCCGCCTCGGCGATGTTCAAGATCGTGAGCGGGCTCGGGGGCGACGTGATCGGGGTGGACCCGCGGGAGCTCGCGGACCAGTGGGACGAGCTCGCGGCGGAGCTGGTTCGCGACGGTCGCACCGACTTCTGGCGGGTGAGCCATCCGTTTCCGCCGCTGCGGATGCGGGCGATGGTGGCCTTCCACGAGAGCATGCTCGGCGATGACCGGCGTCTGCTCGCGCAGGCGGACCGTCTGATCGAGGACATGCTGGGGATCATCGACCCCCTCGCCCGTGAGGACGGAACCGGCGGCGGAACGGTCGATCCGATGCTCCGCGAGCACGTACTCCACGCCTCCCTCGCGGTGGCGGCGTCCGGCGGGGGAGCGCACGCCGACGATCTCGCACGGATCGGCCGGATGGTCGGCGCCGGACGGCTCGAGCGCGAGCTCGCCGGTGGACCGCCGCCCGTCGACACGTGCCGGGCCCGATTCGCGGCCGTCCGACGCGACCGCACGCGGCCGCTGAGCGCGGTGGAGCTCCGCCGCATCCTGCTCGCGGCCGCCGAGGTCGCGGTCCGCGGGAGCGACGAGGACTCGCCGGAGCGGGCGTGCCGGGTCGCGGAGGTTCGCCGGGCCGCCGAGTCGCTGGGCGTCGCCGACGGATATGTCACCAGGATCATCGACGAGGCCGGCGCCGACGCCGCCCCCGCCGACTGACGAGGCCCGGCGCGATCGCGCCGAGGCGACCACGAATCCGGCGCGGGCGGCGGCGAACGAATGCCGCGACCCGCGCCCCGAACGAGGCCGGCAGCCTCGAGACCAGGGAGGCGGGTCATGCAGACCGTCAACGACACGCAGGGGGTGGGCAAGGTGCTGGACCAGGTCGTCGAGCTGGCGGCGATGGCCGACATCACGATGGGGCGGCATCCCGAGGACGACGAGACGCTGGTCGCCGGCTTCGAGCTCGGCAACGGCCGCCGACAGTCGGTCTTCGTCCGCTACGTCGGACAGTCCGAGGACGGCAGCCACTGCGTCAGCTTCATGTCGCCGTGCATGTCGCGGCGCCGGCGCCGACTCTCGATCGGCGACAGCTTCGGCGGTCGCCGGGCAATCGACCTGCTGCGGCGCAACGCGGCGCTTCCGTTCGGGAACTTCGCGCTCCAGCGATTCGAGGACGAGGATGTCCTGGTCGTCCAGTCGAGCCAGATCGTGGAGACGATGGAGATCGAGGAGCTCCGCGCCCACGTGCTGCACGTGGCCCTCATCGCGGACGCGTACGAGATGGAGCATGGTCGTGACGACTTCTGAGTCGGGTCGGAGTGGACGGCCGGCACGCATTTCCGCCGGACTCGGCGGGCGGGCCTCCGCGCGACGTGGACGAGGCGGTGCGCGACCGGGCGTCGTGTCGCCCGGTTGCGCCGGGGCCGTGGGGCGCGGCGCCCGGCACGTCGGCAGCGTACGACGCCGCCATCCGGAGGGGGCCCCCGGCCGCGGGAATCGTGTGCGAGCGTGACCGGAATCGCCGGCGGCATGCGTCTCCTCGGGCGGGGGCCGCCGATGAGCCGTCGCCGCGCATCGCGCGACGGGAGGCCCGGGTGAGGGAGACTCGTCATGGATCCGATCGTTCTCGTCGCCGGCGTGCTCGGCGCGCTGGTCCACGTGGGCTTCACCGCCATCCTGCTCCGCGCGGCGGCCGCGATCGTCGTGAAGCAGCGGCTTTCCTTCTCCGAGGCCTCGCCGACGGCCCTCCTCATGTGCGTCTGCTCGGGCGTGATCGCGCTCGGGGGCTGGATGATCGCCGGCTCACGCCGGCGGCGATCTCCAGTCCCGAGGCCGTCACCGTGCCGGAGATCATCGGTGCGGGGATCGTGATCCTCGCGGCGCCGGTGGGCGGGGTGGGCGTGCTCGCGTGGCGGCTCGAGACTTCGGTGGCACGGGCGCTCGGCGTGTGGCTGGTGATGCTCGGGATCGGGCTGGCGGTGATCCTGCTGCCCGCGACCGCCGCCGCGATCGCCTTCGGATGATGCTCGATGATCCTCGGAGGGACCGCCCGTCATCGACGCCGGCGCGTGCCGTGGGGCCGCGCGTGTGATTCGACGCGCCGCACCGCGGAGATCGACGGATGCGCGACGACGCCTCGCAGCCGGCGCTGCGAGGCGTCGTCACGTGCTTCCAGGTGCTTCGGGAACGCACCGCCGGCCCGTGGGACGACGCCGCGTCGCCGGCCTCACGCCGAGGTCGTCGCCTCGGCCTTGGCCGCCTCCTTCGCCTCGCGGATGCGCTTCCGGGCCAGCGCCACCGCGGCGAAGTAGGTGTTGGGCTCGCGCTCGCTCATCTTCAGCAGCTCGAGGGCGGTCGACTCGATGGCGGCGAGCTTCTGCTTGCGGACGCTCTCGTCGAGGCCGACGTAGAAGCCGGCGAGCTCGATGACGCCGCCGGCGTTGGCGACGAAGTCCGGGACGTAGACGATGCCGGCGTCCTTGAGGCGGCGGCCGTCGGCGTCGTAGTCCTCGAGCAGGTTGTTCGCGCCGGGGCAGAGGATCGGGCAGCGGAGCTGCGAGATCGTGCGGGCGTTGATCACGCCGCCGAGGGCGCAGGGCGAGAGGATGTCGCACTCGACCGAGAGGATCTCGTCCGGGCCGACCGCGGTGGCGCCGGACTCCTCGACCACGGTCTCGACCGCGCCCGCGTCGATGTCGGCGATGGTCACGCGGGCCCCGAGGCCGGTCACGATGCGGGCGATGTTGCGGCCGACGTTGCCGGCGCCCTGGATCGCCACGTGCACGTTCTCGAAGCTCGACGGACGACCGGTGTAGGCCAGGGCCGCCTTCATCGCGTTGACGACGCCCTGGGCGGTGTGCGGCGAGGGATCGCCGCCGGCCGAGACCTCGACCCCGCCGCAGACGTACTTGGTCTCGCCCGCCATCCAGTCGACGAACTGGGTGGTGACGCCGACGTCCTCGGCCGAGATGTAGCTGCCGCCGAGCCGATCGATGAAGCGGCCCATCGCCCGGGCCTCGGCCTCGGTGGCCTTGGCCCCGGGCTCCTTCGTGAGGATCACGCTCTTGCCGCCGCCCACCGGCAGGCCGGCGATCGCGTTCTTGTACGTCATGCCCTCGGACAGACGCAGCACGTCGTGCAGGGCGTCCGCCTCGGTCGCGTAGTACCAGCGGCGGCAGCCGCCGAAGCCCGGGCCGAGCGTGCTGTCGTGGACCGCGGCGATCGCCCGCAGTCCGGTCTCGGGATCCTGATGGAACGAGACCAGCTCGTGCCCGAACTCGCTCATCTGCTCGAGGGTGTTCATGTTCGTCCTTCCGCGTAGGAGACCCGGGGCGGGGGCGTTCCTTCGACCGCTCCGGGGGTTCGCGACGGGGATGATCGCACGGGGTGAACCGGCGAGCCCGCCGCGGGATGCCTCGTGACGACTCGTCCACGTCGCCGGAGATGATGAGGGAGGCGAGGGCGGACCGCCACCGGGCGATTCCCCGTCCTGGAAGCGGGGGCGCCGGGTCAGGGGCGCGCCGACCGCGAAGGGGTCAGACCTTCTCCATGCCCCACTCGGTGAACATCGAGCCGCCACCGAACTGCTGCACGTGATCCTCGGCGAGCGGCTTGCCGCTGCCGAGGGCCTCCGTGTCCGGGGTCTTCTCCGGGATGGCGTACCAGCGGTTCTCGAGATCGCCGACGTGCCGCATCGCGACCTCGGCGGCCTTCCGCATGCTCTGGTCGTAGTTCTTCGTCAGGCCGCGGAGGTTCTCGTCGATCTCCGACTCGAACCAGTCGCAGCAGTAGTTGACGATCGCCATCTCGTCGGCGAGGACCTGGCCGTTGATGCCCTTGCGGATGGTCCCGTCGACGCGGCTCAGCACGCACGCCATCGCGTGGAGATGGATCGCCGCCCACGACAGACGACGCTGGGTCATCTGGTCGGCGATGAGCTTCTCCTCGTGGCGCTTGAAGCTCATCTTGACCTCGTGGCTGAACCGCTGGGTCAGCTTCGAGAGCCGGCGGCCGTGCTCGAAGAGCTGCGGCGACAGCGTGT
Organism: uncultured Isosphaeraceae bacterium; assembly: GCA_964385045.1. Taxonomy (GTDB): domain Bacteria; phylum Planctomycetota; class Phycisphaerae; order Phycisphaerales; family SM1A02; genus CAYLNM01. The sequence goes on along the minus strand of CAYLNM010000012.1, from coordinate 14,486 downwards.
GGATCTCGGGGGCGCCGGGCTTGAGGCCGAGGAACAGCTGGGCGCCGATCTTCATCGCCTCGACCGGATACTTGTGCGGGGCCTCCTTGACCGCCAGCATCGCCTCGCCGAGCTGCTTGGAGCCGTACGCGAAGACGAACGAGTGCATGACCTCGTTGGCGCCCTCGACGACGGTGTTGATCCGGCTGTCCCGCCAGACCCGCTCCATCTCGTTCTCGGTCATGAAGCCCTCGCCGCCCATGATCTGCATGGCGGCGTCGGGGCCGAGGAAGCCGAAGTGCGAGCAGAAGACCTTGCAGATGGCGGTCTCGAGCATGATGTCGGGGTCGCCGCGGTCGACCATGCCGGTCGTCATGTAGAGCATGGCCTCGGTCGCGTACAGGTAGGCCTGCATCTTCGCGACGTTGTCCTGCACCAGGTCGAACTCGCCGATCGGGCGGTCGAACTGGTGCCGGGTGAGGGCCCACTTCGTGCCCTGCTCGAAGGCCCGCTTGGCGGCGCCGACCATGCCCGCCGACAGGGTGCAGCGGCCGTAGTTGAGGCAGGTGAGGGCGACGTTGAGGCCCTTGCCCTCCTTGTGCAGGAGGTTCTCCGCCGGCACCCGCACGTTGTTGAACCGGATGCGGGCCTGCCACGTGCCGCGGATGGTGCACTTGCTTCGGTTGCGGGAGAAGATGTCGACGCCCTCCATGTCGGGCGTGACGATCAGCGCGGTGACCTTGTCCTTCTCCTTGCCGGTCTTCGGATCGACGATCTTCTGCTTGCCCATCACCGTGAACAGGCCGGAGAGGGCACCCGAGGTGGCCCACTTCTTCTCGCCGCTCACGATGGTGAACGAGCCGTCGTCGTTCTTCTCGAAGCGGGTCTCCTGACCACCCGCGTCGCAGCCGACGTTGGGCTCGGAGAGGCAGAAGGCCGAGAGGGTGTCGGTGGCCATCCGCGGCAGGAAGCGCTTCTTCTGCTCGTCGGTGCCGAAGAGGTTCAGGGCGCCGCAGCCGATCGACTGGTGGGCCGAGACCAGCACCGCGGTCGAGCCGCAGGTCTCGCCGATCCGCGACAGCACGCGGTTGTAGCTCGTGATCGAGAAGCCGCCGCCGCCATACTCGCGGGGGATGATCATGCCCATGACGCCGAGGTCGAAGAGGCGCTGGATCGCCCACTTCGGAATCTCCTGCGTCTGGTCGACCTCGACCGTGGGGTGCTCGTTCTTCAGGTAGGCGTCGAGCTCGGCCAGCAGCTGGTCGCAGCGCGCGACCTCGTCGGCCGAGACCTCGGGGTACGGGAAGACGAGATCCTCCCGGAACTTGCCCCAGAACAGGTGCTTGATGAAGCCCATCGTGTCCGGATCGGGGCCGAGCATCTCCTCGGCCTGCTCGATCTGCTTCCGATCCTTCTCGGAGACGTTCTTGAGCTGCTTGCTGAGGTCCGGCTTGGCGGCGGGGGTCGCGGTGGACACGGCGAGATCTCCGTTCCGGCGGGCCGTCGGCGCCGCGGGCGGCGCGTCGGGTCGCGGTGCGTGGCGGGGGCGGGGGACGAGCGCCGCGGCGGCGCCCATGCCGACCCCGTGGGGGCACGTCATGCGCGGGTCTGATGATCAGCGCCTCGGGTCCGCGCCGGCTCCGGGGAGCCGCCCGAGGCGGAGACGACGCCGACGGCCGTCCTCGATCCGCGTCCATTGTAGGACTCGGAGGGGGCGGGCCGTCGGTGCCGCGGGCGGGGTGACGACCCCGACCACGGTTGTGAATGGTAGCACGAAGTCCGGCCTCGCCACCGTCCCGAGGCGGTTCGGCGGATCGGTTCGCGGTCGCCGCTGCGGGCCGGGCGGGCTGGGCGGGCCCGGGTGGTGGGGTGGTCGCCCCGATCCGCGTCCGCCCTCGGGACAATCCCGGGCACGCACGGCCGGCTCCGGGCCGGCGGGCCGGGATCATGCCGGCATGGTCCTCACCCTCATCGCCGCCATGTCCGAGAACCGCGTCATCGGCCGGGACGGCGGCCTGCCGTGGCGGCTCCCGGACGACATGCGGCACTTCATGCGAACGACCCGCGGGCACACCGTGATCATGGGCCGCCGCACCTGGGAGTCGATGGACGGACCGCTGAAGGACCGCCGCAACATCGTGCTCACCCGGCAGGCGGACTACGCGGCCGAGGGGGCGGAGGTGGTGCGGACGCTCGAGGAGGCGATCCGGCGGGCCTCGGAGCAGGCGGGCGACGAGGAGCCGGTCTTCGTGATCGGCGGCGGCGAGATCTACGCCCAGGCCCTCGAGATCGCCGACCGGCTCGACCTGACGATCGTGCACGCCGAGCTCGAGGGCGACGCCGGGTTCCCGGCGTGGTCGCCGCGCGACTGGCGGCTGGTGTCCGAGGAGGCGCACCCGGCCGACGAGCGGCACGCGCACGCGTTCACCTTCCGGGTGTACGAGCGGGCGTGAAGGGGGCGGGGCGGGGCCGGCTCGTCCGCCGGCGCGCGAGTCACCGCGCCTCGAACACCGGGCCGATCACCCGCAGGCCGACGAGCGGCGACCCGGGGTCGTCCCGCCGCTCGAGCTGGGCGAGCACGATGGGCGTGGTCCGCTCGGTGCGGAAGAAGCCGCCGGCGACGAGTCGCTCGCCCCGCTCGTCGCGGAACTCGTCCAGCGAGATCTCGACGATGCCGCCCGCGGGCAGGTCCGGGATCTCGCGCACCCACCGCTGGTTCAGCCAGAGCCGGACGTCGCGGTAGCTGTCGACCGTCGCGTTGACGATGCGGGCGGACGGTCCGTCGCGAAAGAGCTGGATGTCGACCGACTCGGCGACGTGCCGGGACTCGGGGTACGGATCGGCGGCGCGGGCGGGGTCGTAGCCGCGGGGGGCGCAGGCGGCCGGGAGCATCAGGCCCGCGAGTGTGATGAGGACCGGCACGGCGCGCAGCCGGCGGGGGACTGCGGGCCGGGTCGGGCCGGCGATCGAGGCACGACGGGTGCGAGGGGGGGAAGCGGCTTCCATGGGCGGGAGCCTAGCGGAAGTGCGGTCGGCGGCGCCCCGAGCGGTCGAGGCCGAATTCTCGCCGCGGGCTCGCAAGGGCTGCGGGTACCGCGGGTATCGGAGTCGCGAGGGTCGATTCGGAGTCGGTCCTCCTGCCAGTGTCACCTTCCTCGGGAGCCATGCCGTGCCCGCTCCTCACCCCGCGTCCGGTCGGCAGACGAGGTCGATGGCGTGGTTTCGGACCACGGACCGTCGTCTCGCGGCGCCGCCGGCCGACCATCGGCGGCTCCCCTCCCGAACGGCGATACGCGCGTGAGGCCTCGCTTCGCCCCGGGCGGGGGGCCCCGCCTCGAGGCCGGCCGATGGTCCCGCGCCGGCAGCGCATGGCCCGGCGGCCCGGCGGAGGACGGGGGGGCGGCCCCCACGCGGCACTCTCGGCTCGGCCGCACCGAGCCGGCGGTGCACGTCCCCCGACGCGGCGACGGTCCGCGACGGCGCTCGCTTCCCAGCCCCGCCCGGGCGGGACACGGGCATCCGGCCGCCCCGCTCGTGCTCGTCGCGTGGTGCGGCAGCTTCGTGCAACGCGTCAGGCTCGCCCCCGGCCGCCGGCTTCTGGTGGGACGTTCACGGACCGCCACGCTCCGGCTGCCCGACTCAGGGGTCAGCCGGCAGCACGCGATCATCGGGCAGGATCCGGGCGGAACGTGGCTGATCGACCTCGAGTCGGTGAACCGTGTCTACCTCGACCTCGTCGCCGTGCCGCCAGCGTTGCGTCGAACGCTGCCCGTGGGGGCCCTGATCGAGATGGCGGCCTGGTGGCTCATGATCATCCCGGCGGAGGATCCGACGGGGCTCGCTCCGGACGCCGCCGACGTCAGGGTGCCGCGCTGTCGCGCAGCCGCGCGCCGCGGCCGGGCGGTTGGCGAGCTGCGGCGACTGCGTGCCGAGCTCGAGCCCCGGGCATGGGACGCCTTCCTCGAGCACGCCGTCATGCCACTGCACTCCCGGCGGCCCGGTGCGGGTCGGCCGAGGACGGCCACGCCGGCGGCCCGGGCATCGGGAGCCGTGCCCGCCGTGAGGGATCCGGACGGGGACGTTCATCGCCTCGAGATGAGGTTTCGTGCGATCATGGCCCGCGAGGAGCGACCGGCGATTCTCGTCCGTCGTCCTCCCATTCGCCGGATCATCGCTCAGCCGGAGGCCGATTCATGACCGCGATCCCCCTCACGCTCCACCCACTCGTGTCGAGTCTCGAGATCGACGCCATCCGCCTCGATCCCGACGGTGGTCCACGCACGCTCGGCCGCGGGCACGGCCACGACGTCGTCGTGCCGGACCCGACCGTCTCTCGCCCCCACGCCCGCCTCGAGCCCGGCGAGCGCGGATGGACGCTCGTCCATCTGCGGTCGAAGAACGGCACCTTCGTCAATCTCATGCCGCTCGGACCCGAAGAGTCCTCCCCCGTCCCCTCGGGCGTGATCGTCGAGTTCGGCGCGATCGCGTTCACCGCCATGCTCGGCGACGAGGAGGATCCGCTGCCCGCCTTCGAGGCACCCCGGGTCACGGCCGCGACTGCCGGAGACGCGGTGGCCGCCGAGGACCTCGGCGACGCGGACGACTTCGCGACCGTCGCCCTCGACGAGTGGCGGACCCGCATCGCCGACTTCGCCGCGGTCGATCACGCCGACGTCTCGGTGCGCGGGCGGGGTGAGGAACGTCTGGCGGAACGATGCATGCGTCTCGCCGCCCGCTACGCCCGCTTCGCCCGGGAGCGTACCGGGGCAACGCAGGAGCAGGCGGAGGATGCGACCCACGAGGCGGTCATGAAGCTCGTCGGAGCGTTCCGGCGCAAGGGCGGCCACTACTTCGACCCCGCTCGCGGCAGCTTCCGCGCACTCTTCCGGACCGTGTTCGTGCGGGAGCTCATCCGCCGGTCGCAGCGGGACGGCCGCGGCGTGGGGATCGACCCGTCGGATCTCCCGGTCCCGTACGAGGATCGCGCGGTGCACCGCCTCCTGATCGAGGACGAGCTTCGCGAGGTCCTCCGTTCGCTCAAGCCTCGGATCACGAACGAGCGGGCATGGCTCGCGTTCGAGCTGCACGTGCTCCGGGGCCTGTCGGGCCCGGCCGTCATGGAGCAGCTCGGCATCGAGCGCGAGGGGACCTTCTACTCCATGATCTCGCGGGTACGAGGGAAGGCGCTCGAGATCTACGAGGACGGATCGTTCCTTCCCGACTGAGGCGAGGCGGCTCCGGAGCCACGCCGATTGCCGCCGCGCTTCGCTGCGTGGTCGGCCCCCGGCTCCGAGCGGAGAACCGGCTCCCGCGGAGCGTTCGCGGTCCGCCGGCGAGCTCCGCCCCGAATCGGGCGACCGCGCGGCGGCTCGAGTGCGGGTCGGTCGGGTTCGGGTCGCCGATCGACGCGTCGGGGTGAGCGAGTCGTGTGCGCGGTGACGCCTCAGCCGCGGTCGAGGCGCCGGAAGAATCGCAGCCGCGGATGCGAGTCCGGTCCGTCGGCGAGCGCTGCGCGGCGACATGCCTCGAGGCCGTCGGCGATCCACGCGGCCCGCCTCGGGTCGTCCGAACGCGTCGCGAGGACCAGCAGTTCGAGCACGCGGGACCGCTCGGCCGCGGCATCGGGCGCTTCCTCGGCCTGGCGGCGAAGCATCTCTTCGCCCAGCCGCACCGCCTCCTCGTTGCTCGTCGCAGCGAGGTGCGCGAGACGGAGCCGATTCCGTGCACGGAGCTCGCGAAGCAGGATCTCGTTGCGGCGGCGGGCCGGGTCGAGCAAGAACGCGCGGATCCGACGGTCGAACGCCGGATCCTCGAGGAGCGAGCCCGCATCCCCGAGGGCGCCCGCGGCCAGCAGCATGCGGACCACGCGCATGCGGCTGCGGGCCGAGGCCCCGCGGGCCCACTCGAGCAGGTCCTGCCCGGCGACCTCTACCGCCCACCGCCGCCATGCCTCCCGCCGGGACATCACCGGCAGGCCGCGGAGCCGGTCGAGCCGAAGCTCGAGATCGAGCACGACCACCAGCGCGGCGGTCGTCGTGGTGGGCGTCAGCACCGGATGCCGCCGCCGCAGGATGCGAAGCGTCCGCCGCGGGGTGACCGGGGCGGCCAGCGGCACCTCGCCGGTCCGGAGCCGCTGCAGGTCGCCGAGCAGGTCGGAGACGGACGGGTACTGGTCACCTCGCTCCAGCGGCGACGCATCGGCGGACGACGTGGCCGAGGTCGCCGCGGAGCTCGCGGACGAGGCGTCCAAGCGCGACGCGGCGCGAGCGGGTCGCTGCCTGTCGTCTCGGCGCCGCCGTCCCACGCGACGGTGATGGCCGCCGCCGGGGCGGACGAGAGCAGGAGAGCGAGAACGGTCGTGATGCGATCGAGGTGCGTACGTGGATGCCCCCGGCCCCTGAATCAGCGAGCCGAGGCCGACCGCGGGCCGCTCCCCCCGGGGGGACGGCCGCCGCGACTCGCGGTCGCCGCCGCGTCGGCGAGGTGCCCGACGCTGACGGGACGGTGGTCGCACGCGAGCGACCCCGCGGTCCGCCGACCGGATCGACTGTACTCGGCGGCGCTCGGATCGCCGCCTCCGCGGTGCGCGAATCTCGTGTGCTGATTCCGGACGAGCTCCGCCATCCCCTCGGTCCGTGGCGGGGAGCCGAGCGGACGATGGTCGCGGGCGAGCTGCGGGATCGGCCGGCGACGATGGCCGCGCGACGACGGTGGAGTCCGGACCCTGCTCGACCTCATTGCGCAGAATGTGTGTGGCGGAATGAGGCCGCCGCGTTCCGCACGGGCCGACCCGGCAGCGAGCGGGGGACGAGGACCGAGGGGCGGGGTCGCCCTCGAGCCCGTCCGCCGCTCCCGTCCCACTCCGGGTGCCCGGCCGGAGCGGCCGATCGTCGAGGTCGACGTCGCCGTCGTCCCGGAGAGATCCCTCCCGCCGGAGGAGCCCGTGTCGAGGCCGCCGACGTCCGCCTCGACACTGGACGTCGCTCGGTCGAGACGCGAGGCTGCGCCCTCCGAGGAGTGTCTGCCATGAACGATCCGCTGCCCCTTCGTGCGGACGACGAGGGTCTGCTGTCGATCCTCTCCACCCGGCCGATCGAGGACCGCCTCGTCGAGCTGCGGGCGAGCTGCGGCCACGACGGGGTCCGCTACGAACGCCTGCGGCAACTCGTCGACCTCGCGTACGAACGGGATCACGGCGTTCCGCTGCGTGCTGCTGCAGACGATCGGCCAGAGCGGGCCGCGGATGTCGGGCCTTATCGCCTCCATGAACGAATCGGTGCCGGTGCGTTCGGACGCGTCCACCGCGCGGAGCACGTCGTGACCGGAGGTGCGGTCGCGGTCAAGCTGTTGACCGGGCCAGCGGCCGAGCGTGACGGCGCGTCCCGGCTCGTCGAGGAAGCCCGTCTGCTGGGGCGACTCCGCCACCCGGCGATCGCCACCGTGCACGACGCAGGCGTCACGGAGCGCGATGGGCAGGTCGTGCCGTGGCTGGCGATGGAGCTCGTCTCCGGGGGCCGGCCGATCACGGCGATGGGTGCGCTGCCGACCGGTCGCGGTCGAGAGGCGGCGCTGCGACGGCGGCTGTCGATCCTCGCGACGGTCGCCGATGCCGTCGCGGCAGCCCATGCGTTCGGCATCGTGCACCGCGACATCAAGCCTTCGAACGTCCTCCTGACGGCATCCGATGCCCCGATGCTGGTGGACTTCGGCGTCGCACTGGCTGTCGAGGGCTCGGGGACGCATGCCGGCGAGGGTGCGACGCCGGGGTCGCACGCAGAACGCCGAGGCCGCGTGGGTGGCGGCGACACCGACGAGCGCCCCACCGAGGAGATGGAGGACGGCCGATCCGGCGATCGACGTCGGAGACGAGCGGCGGTCGCGGGGACGCTTCCCTACCTGCCGCCCGAATGCCTCGGGGCGCGGGACGCGGGCGAGCTGGACGCGCGTCCGGAGCTGCAGGACGTCTTCGCCCTCGGGGTGCTTGCGCACGAGCTGATCGACGGGCGCCTCCCGTGGCGAACCCCGGAGGGGCGCCCGTGCGTGCGGGCCCGGGAGGTCGAGGAGGCGATCACGTCCGGCCGGATGGCGCGACTGGATGGAGCCGACGCTCGCGTGCCGGCCGACGTGGCATGGCTGCTCCGCCGAGCGATGGCGACGCGACCGGCGGATCGGCCCGCGTCGGCGGCCACCTTTCGGGACGAGCTGCGACGCTTGGCCGAGTCGCGACCGCTCGCCGCTTCCGAATATCCAGGCGGCTGGACGTACCGAGCGGCAACCGGCGCCCGGCGGCACCGGGCGGCCGTCTCCGTCCTCGCCGCGGTGCTTCTCGTGCTCAGCGTCTCGACGGCCGTCAGCACGATGGCGGCCGAACGAGCGAGGACGGCGGAGCGGCGTGCGAACGAGCTGCTGGTCTTCCTCGACGACGCGCTGGTGGCGATGACGAGGTCCGGCGAAGCGGGATCCGTGGAGGAACTCGTGCGCACGCTCTCGGATCGTGCCGAGTTCGACGCCCGTCGATCGCAGCTGCACGAGCTCGATGTCCGCGGGCTCGTCGGTCTGACGGCGGCTGCGCTGGGTGAGCCGGAGACGGCGGCGCGGCAGCTCGACGCGGCCATCGATCTCGCCCGGCGGAATGACCCGGACCGCCTGGCCACGCTGCTGCTGCGCCGGTCGACGCTCGCCCTGCAGCAGGGCGATCTCGAACGTGCCCGTCGACTCGCGGACGAGGTTCGGTCGTTCGCCGGATCGGAGATCGAGCGGCTTCAGGCCGACGCCCTCGACGCCGAGCTTCTGGTGCGACAGGAGGATCCGGCGGCGATCACCGAGTGGGAGCGGATCGCCCGCCGACGGGCGCGCTTGCTCGGTCGCGATGCGGACGAGACGCTCGTGGCGCGGTTCAATCACGCGGTCGCCCTCGACATCGCGGGCCGCTCGCGCGAGGCGATCGCGATCATGCAGGACGTCGTGGCGATCAACCGCGACGTGAAGGGGCCGCTGCACCCGGACACGCTGGCGAGCGGCCAAGGACTCGCGATGGCGCTCGGCTCCGCGGGGCGATACGAGGAGGCATTCGCCGAGTACGAGGCACTCCTCGTCTCGGCGAGAAGAGTCCTGCCACCCCGGCATCCCGTCGTCGTGACACTGGAGATGAACTACGGCGTCGATCTCATCCACGCCGCGCGGCCCGAGGCGGCGGAACAGTGCCGGCGAGCGCTGTCGGCAGCACGTGCTGCATTCGACGCCGACAGCACCACGGTCGCGACCGCGCAGTTCAACCTGGCGCGAGCACTCGAGGACTCGGATGCGCCGGTCGCCGAAGTCCGCCGGCACGCCGAGGCGGCCCTGCTGATCCAGCGCGAGCGCCTGCCGGCGGGTCATTTCGAGCTGCAGGCGACGCGGAGGCTGCTCGCCCGGATCTCGGCGAACGAGGGGCGGTACGAGGAAGCAGCCACCATGCTCGAGGCGATCGCAGCGGATCTTGCGGCCATGCCCGTGCCGGACCGGCTTCGAGCGGCATGGGTCGGGTTCGATCTGTCGCAGGTGCTCGCGCGCCTCGGCCGCTGCGACGAGGCGGCCGACCGGGTCCGTGAGGCGTTGGACGGCTTTCGCGCGACCGCCGGAGAGGAGCACGACCTGTGGCCTCGGCTGCAGCTGTTCGAGTCCGTCGTGTTGGCCGAGTGCGGCGACGGTCCGGCTGCGGTGGAGATCGCACTGGCGGCGGTCGACGAAGCGCGACGGCGTGGGGGACTGGAATCGATCCATGCGGCGATCGAACGGCTGCGCGAGCCGCTCCTCCGCGATGGGGCGACCGAGCTCCTCATGATGCTGGATACGGCGGTCGCTCCCTGATGCGGCTCGCGGGCTCCGCCCGGCTTGGCGTGCCCCCGAGCGGCAGCTCCCGCACCGTCCGGCCGTCGGACTGCCAGCACCAGCGACTCGTGACGTCGAGGCACGTGAGCCAGCCGCCGCGCTTGGCGTCGGTGTCGAGCAGCACCGTCGTGCCGAGATCACGGGGGAGACCGTCCCGCTGGGCGGTGTGCCCGCACACGACCACGCGACCGCTCTCGTGCATGGGCGGGGGGACATGGACCTTGGTCCACAGCAGGGTGGGACGCGACTGCTGCGGCATCGGGCGGGTGGGGTCGACGGCCGCATGCACGAAGATCGCCTCGGGCTCCTCGTGCCAGTCGGCGAGCGAGTCGAGCAGAGCCCCGTGGCGGTCGGCGATCCGGTCCCGCAGATCGGAGGCGTCGCCCCCGTACGACGCCGCCGTCCGTCGGCCCATTCCGGCCGCCCAGTCCGGAAAGACGTCCGGTCGCTCGAGCACCCCGGCCAACGCGTCGTCGTGGTTGCCGCGGAGCGCGACCGCACCATGCTCGGCCTGCAGCCGGGCCACGAGATCGAGCGTGCGGGCCGCGTCGGGGCCGCCGTCCACGTAGTCGCCGAGCAGGATCAGGCGGTCCCCGGCCGCCGGGGCCACGGCGTCGACCAGCGACTCGAGATGGTTGGCCTGACCGTGCACGTCGCCGATCGCGAGCAGCCGGCCGGGAGCGAGCGCGGACATCGAAGGGTGCCTCGGGGCGAGGAGGAAGTGATCGGGCCGGGCGCGAGGGCACCGGAAGTTTCGGGCCGCCTTCCCGCCGGCGGCCGGCCGTCCGGATGCGGTGGCCTCGCCGTGGTGATACGCGGGGCGGCGGTGGATCCCGGCACGAATCGCCGAGGTCACCGCCATCGGATTCGCGTCCAGTCGGCCGCATCACGCCATCGCCCGGCCGTCTCGGACCGCTCGCTCCGCCCCGGCGTCCGTCCGACGCCGCCCGTCGCCGTGCACCCGCCGCCGGCCGCGGACGAGACCACCCCGCGACCGTCCGCCACCGCACGGCGCCCTGCAGCCCGGGGCCGAGCGGGCCGGCTCCACCTCGCGTCACCCCGATCCACCTGCGGAGGCCGCCGGGGGGCCGATCCCCGATGGGGGCCCGCGGCCGCGGCAGGGCGATCCGTAGAATCCGCTTCATGAGCGTCTCCCTGGTCCCCGACGGCGTCCCCGAGCGCCGCACCGAGCGGCCGATCGCCGAGATCGCCCGCACCCACGTGCTGGACCCGCGGATCCCCGCGGCGGTCCCGGGGTTCGACGCGCCGTTCTTCCAGGCCGGGCTCGCCGGGTACTCCGACGCCCCCATGCGGCTCGTCGCCCGCCGGCACGGCTGCCCGTTCTGCGTCACCGAGGCCCTGCTCGACCGGACGCTCGTCAACGGCGGCAAGGGCCGCACCAAGGAGGACCCCGACCTCCTGGCCGAGGAGTGCGGCACCGGCGACCCCGACGAGAACCGCGCCGCCGGGCTCGACGACCACCCGATCGCCGGGCAGATCATGGGCACGCATCCCGACGAGATGGCCGCGGGCACGGCGATCCTGGTCGACTTCGGCTACGAGGTGATCGACGTCAACCTGGCGTGCCCGGTGAAGAAGATCCGCCGGCGGAACCGTGGGGGGCACTTCCTCGCCCACCCCGAGGACGCGATCGCGGTGCTGCGGGCGGTGCGGGAGGCGACCCCGCCGTCGATCCCGACCACGGTCAAGCTCCGCCGGGCCTGGGACGACACGCCGGAGATGGCCCGCCGCTTCGAGCGGATCTTCGAGGCCGCGTACGAGCTCGGCTACGCGTGGGCCACGGTGCACTGCCGCACCGTGGAGCAGCGGTACAACGGACCCGGCCGGTGGCCGTTCCTCCGCGAGCTCACCCGCCGCTACGACGACCGCGTCATCCTCGGCTCGGGCGACGTCTGGGAGGCGGCCGACATCTTCCGGATGCTCGAGCTCACCGGCGTGCACGCGGTGAGCGTGGCCCGCGGGTGCATCGGCAACCCGTGGATCTTCCGGCAGGCCCGGCAGCTCATGGCCGGCGAGCCGGCCACCGCGCCGACGCTCGCCGAGCAGGCGGACGCCCTCCGGCAGCACTTCGAGCTCGCGGTGAGCCTGCACGGCGGCAAGCACGCCTCGCGGATGATGCGGAAGTTCGGGATCAAGTTCTCGCGGCACCACCCCGAGGCGGAGACGGTGCGGAAGGCCTTCATCGCCTGCTCGTCGGTGGACGACTGGCGGGCGGTGTTCGACCGGTTCTATGGGGCTGCGGCGGGGGCGTCCGGCGATGCGGCCCCGGCTGGCGCGGGTGCGGGGGCCGCCGGTGCCGCGGCCGCGACCGGCACCCGCGCCGCGACCACCGCCGCCAACGCGACCGCCCCGGCCCGCCCGTGATCACGCCGCGGTCGTCCTCCGAGGTCTGCCTCGCGTGTGGCCACCAGACGCTCGTGCCCGGGGACGAGGACCGCCGCTGCGCCGAGTGCGGCCACGGGTGGCCGGCCGACGGCGTGGTGGTGCGGACGCGGGGCATGGCCGGGCCCACCGATCGCCGCCGCCGCTCGTGGTGGATCCAGATCGCGGTCGCGATCGGCCTCGCGGCCCTGCTGTTCCGGGTCGAGTGGGTGCTCGGGGTGACGGCGGGCCCGGTGCTCCTCCTGGTCGCGATCGCGCTGCCGGGCTGGCGGCCGCGATCGATGCCGGCCGGACTCGTGATCACGCCGGCGCGGATCGAGGCGTGGTCGGGGGGGCGGCGGCACCGCACCATCGACCTCGACGACCTGACGAGCTTCCGCCTCAGCCCGCGGCTCGGGCGCCGGCCGCTGCTGCTGCTCGGCCATCCGCGGGGCCGCGGCTTCGACCGCGCCGAGCTGCTGACCGACGACGCCACCGCCGCGCGGATCCGGGCGATGCTCGACCGCCGGCTGCCGGAGCGACTGCCGTGGGCCGATCGCTGATCGAGACGCTCCGCGCCCGGCGGTGGGATCGCGACGCCCGGTCGCGGCGGGGGTCGTCCGTGCCGGCCGCGCCGCCCGGGCCGCCGGGCGTTCTGGACGCCGAGGCGCGCCCCCCGCGGGCGGCGGCGCCGTGTCCGCGGTGCCGGCACGTCGTGGTGCCGCCGGGCGGGGGATGGCGGTGTCCCGAGTGCGGACTCGTCCTCCCCGACGAGGCGGTCTTGCTTCGCCTCGAGCCGGCGACGCAGGCGCCCTGGTTCCCCCGACGGTCGCTGGCGGTCGTGCTCGGCGTGATCGTCGGGCTCTTCGTGCTCTCGGCCGCCTTCGCCGCGGGGCTGCTGCAGTCGGGTGCCGGAACCCGCTGGCCGGTGGCCTTCGCCCTCATGCTGCTGCTCGGCGTCGCCGCGGCCGGCGTCCTGCCGATCCTGCCGTTGATCCTGATGCGGCGCGTGATCAAGCCGACCGGCGTGGTGATCGATCCGGCCGGGAGCGTGGAGCTGTGGGCCCGGGGGCGGCCGCGGCGCCGGTGGGAGCGGGGCCGCGTCGAGGCGTGGACCGCGCGGGGCGAGGTCGGCGACGCGGTGATCCTCGAGCTGCGCGGGCGGTGGACGCCCGGGCTCGGGCCCGAGCGCTGCAGCCTCGACGGGCGGCCGATCGAGGAGGTCCGCGCCGCCCTCGTCCGGGCGACCGGAGTCGCCGACACGGCCGACTGACGCCGGCGGAGCGGGGGCCCGGCGCGGCGCTCGGGACGCCGGGTGGCGGAGCGCGGCGCCGGCCGCGCCCGCGGGCGCCGCCACGCCGCCCGCCGCTGCTCCGCCGCCCCCGGCGTGGCCGTCGCGCGACGCCCGCGTGGTCCCCGGGCGGCGCCGCCGCACGACCGTCAGCCGCGCCCCGGCTTCGCGCCCGCGCCGGTCGCCGCCGCCGATCGCCCTCCTTCGCCCGGGTCGCGCGACCCTCTCGGACCTGGCGCCGTCGCCGACCACGCCGGGCCGGCTCCGGCACGCCGCGTGCGTCCCCCCGGCGTGCTCGAGGCGCTGCTGCCCATCCCGCCCGCGTCCACGCCGCCGACCGGCCACGGTCTGGGCGGCGGGGGCGGCGTGTCGCCCGTCGCGCCGCCGCTGCCCGGGGACGCCGGCCACGATCCCGCCCACGGCCGCCGCAGCGCCGATCCCGTCGGCCGCGAGCCCGCGTGCACGAACCGGTGCGGCGTCCCCCGCGACCGCGAGCCGGACGCGGTGTCGCGTCCCCGCGGTCCGTTCGGCGCCGTCCCGTCGGAGCCCATGGCCGATCGCCTGATCTCCGCCGGCGCCGCCGACGACGCGGACGGGCCGGGCACCGAGAGCCGCCTCGCCGAGCTGGCCCACCGCGTCGCCGCGCGCCACGCCCGCCTCGCCACCGCGCTCGAGGAGGCCCTCGGCCGTCCGCCCGGCGACGCGTACGTCCTCGACCGGCCCCCGGGCCGCGCCCCGCAGGTGGTGCACCCCCCGCAGCCCGTCCGCGTCGGCCGACTCCTCGACGTCCTCGCCTGAGCCTGCGGCCCGGCCGGGCCACGCCGCGCCCGGCCGGGTCCGGCCGCGCCGCGCTGCGCCCGGCCCGCATCGCGACCTCGCGGCCCCCGCGTGCCGCACGCCCGCCGCGCCGCGCCGGGCCCGGCCATCTGGCCTGCCTGGTCGACGATCCGGGCGACCTGAAGCA
>CAYLNM010000011.1:27079-55036 GCA_964385045.1 uncultured Isosphaeraceae bacterium | reverse complement strand
ACGCCCTCACGCCCCCACGCCCCCGCCCCGGAGACGCCCCATGCCCGCCGCGATCGCGCCGCTCGCCTCGGCCGCCGGTCTCGCCTGCCTCGCGCTGCTCGCCCCGGCCTCGGTCCCGGCCCGGCCCCTGCCGGTCGGACCGCTCGCCCCGGCCGCCGCCGGGGCCGCCGGCGCCCCGGCCCCGGCCGCCACGCCGGCCGCACCGCGCTTCGTCGAGCGGCCCGGCGAGCTCGAGCTCACCGGCCGCCTGATCGTGCGGCCGAAGACGGCCGCGGAGCGCACGGCGACCCTCGACGGCGACGACGCCGCCGCCGCGGGCCTCGAGGCGGATCCGGACGCCCACGCCCGGCGCGACGCGGTGGCCCGCGCCCGGCTGCTGCCGATGCTCGTCGAGCACGTGCCCGGGCCGGATCGCTGGGTGATCGCGGTGCCGCCCGGCCGCACCGAGGAGGACGTCGCGGCCGAGCTGCTCGCCACCGGCGACTACGCCTATGTCCACCCCGACTGGCGCTGCTTCCCGGCCGAGGCCCCGAACGACCCGCAGTACGACCAGCAGTGGCACCACCAGACGATGGACTCCGAGGGAGCCTGGGCGATCGGCACCGGCTCGCCCGACGTCGTCCTCGCGTTCGTCGACACCGGCGTCGACCTCGACCACCCCGACCTCGCCCCCCTGCTCGTGCCCGGCTTCAACTCGGTGGACGACCTGCCGCAGGCCGCCGGCGGCGACGTGAGCGACGTCAACGGGCACGGGACCGCGGTGGGCGGCAGCCTCGGGGCGATCGGCGACAATGGCATCGGCGTGGCGGGCGTCGGCTGGTCCTTCGGCCTGATGCCGATCAAGACGTCCAACGCCCCCGGCGGCGGGGCGGCGCTGAGCAACATCCTGCAGGGCGCCGAGTGGGCGATCGAGCAGGGGGCGCGGGCCGCGAGCGCGAGCTACACCGGCGTGCAGGCGGCGGCGGTGCAGGACACCGGCGCGTACATCCGGTCCCTCGGCGGCATCTTCCTCTACGCCGGGAACAACAACGCCGAGGATCACGCCGGCTTCGACTGGCCGGACGTGGTGGTCGTCGGGGCCACGGATCCCTCCGACGGCATGGCAGGCTTCTCGAGCTTCGGCCTCGGCGTCGACCTCTTCGCCCCCGGCGTCGCCATCCGCACCACCACCAACGGCGGCGGCTACGGCGACGTGAGCGGAACGAGCTTCGCGACGCCCATCGCCAACGGCGCGCTCGGCCTGCTGTGGTCGATCGACCCGACGCTCACGAGCCTCGAGGTCGAGCAGATCCTCTCCCTCACCGCCGAGGACAAGGGCGAGCCGGGCAACGACGCCTTCTGGGGCTGGGGCCGCATCGACCTCGGCCGCGCGGCCGAGGTCGCCGCCGGCCTCGGCACGCCGCAGCCGCCGGTCGCGATCGACGACGCGGCCGTCACCGCCACCGGATACGAGGTGCAGGTCGACGTCCTGGCCAACGACTACGACCTGAACCTCGACCCGGTCACGATCGCCTCGGTCGACGCCACCACCGCCCTCGGCGGGACGGTCGAGATCGAGCCCGGGGCCGGCCCCGGCGGCCGCGACGTCCTCCGCTACGTCCCCCCGGCGGCGGTCGGGATGGACACGTTCAGCTACGCCGCGGGCGACGCGGACGGGACGACGAGCGCGACGGTCACGGTCGAGGTGCTCGACCCGGCCGGCTTCCGGGCCCCGGACCAGCCGCTCGCCACCGCCCCCGGCGCCACCGCGGCGTACTACGTCCTCTTCGAGCCCGAGGTCCTGCCCGACTTCGAGCAGCTGACGTCGTATCGCGTCGACGTCGTGCCCGAGGTCGGCTTCGCGTCGACCAACGGCGAGTTCGCCACCAGCGGACGGTCCGACGACGTCGGGGCGGTCTTCGAGGGCTTCATCGAGGTGCCGTCGGCCGCCGAGTACGTCCTGTCGGTCGAGAGCGACGACGGCTCGAAGCTGTACCTCGGCGACGCCCTGATCGTGGACAACGACGGGCTGCACGGCATGGTCGAGGTGTCGGCCGAGGCGGCCCTGCTGCCGGGCCGGCACGCCGTCCGCGTGGAGTTCTTCGAGCGCGGCGGTGGCGCGGGGTGCATCGTGCGGATCGAGGGCGGCGGCCTCGTGCGCCAGGTGGTGCCGGCGTCCATGTGGTCGCATCCGGTCGATCCCCCCTGCCCGGCGGACGTGGACGCGAGCGGCACCGTCGACTTCGACGACCTGCTCGCCGCGGCCGCGGCGTGGGGCGCCTGCCCGCCGCTCGGAGGATGCCCGGGCGACGTGGACGGCAGCGGCATCGTCGACTTCGACGACCTGCTCGCCGTGCTCGCGGCGTGGGGCCCCTGCCCGGGCTGAGGCTCGCGGATCCGTCGCGGGGGTCGGGTCGCGGCGGCGGCCGACGGGGGCCGCGCGGCGCGGGCGGCGCGGGCGCGAGCGCCGGCTGACGGGTGTGCGCGGCGGCCTCGCCGAGCGCGACGCGGGCGCCGACCCGGAGGCCGACGCCCGCGCCGTTGGCCGCGGCCGGTGCGTCCCGTCACGACGGCGGGACGCGGGCCGGGCCGTCATCCGGGGCAGGGACCCCAGGATGAGAGAAGACCGAGGAGGTCGTCGAAGTCGACGACGTGGTTCGCATCGACGTCGGCCGGGCACGGCGCGTTGAAGGGGCACTCCCCGAACGCGCCCAGCAGGCCGAGCAGGTCGTCGAAGTCGACGGTGCCGCTGCCGTCCACGTCGGCCGGGCACGGGTCCGGGATCGTGACCGGCGTGTCCGGCGTCAGCTCGAAGCCGTAGCCGGTGATGACCCCGTTGCCCGATCCGGGCAGCGTCACCTCGACCCAGCCGTAGTGCAGGGTGCCGCCGTCCTCGTTCTCGAAGTAGAGGCCGACGTACGCCCGCTCGACGTCGTCGAAGTCGCCGAAGGTCCGCTGCCCGCCACCCTCGAGCAGCGGCTGCTCGGACGTGATCTCGACCGTGTCGCCCGGCTCGAGCAGCTTGACGCGGTCCCCGGTCGCGGCGCCGATGAGGCCACCGCCCTCGAACCAGTCGAGATTGGCGAGTCGCCACTCGCCGCTGAGCTTGAAGAAGATGACGTCGGCGTCGTCGTCCTGCGGCGGGTTGTCGCCGGTCTCGCCGGTGAGCACGTTGAACGACGTGCCGGTGAAGGTCGCGACGATCGGGACCTCGATCGGATCACTGATGATCAGCTCGGCGGCGGTGCCGGCGAGGGCGACGGCGCCGGCCGCGACGGCAGCGGCGGCGAGGACACGAGGACGGTGACGCGCGCGGCGGGGCGAGCACGAGGAGGGGTGACGAAGCATGGTGCATTCCGGGTCGTGACGCGGCTCCTGACGCGGGAGCCGGGAGTGGTTCGCGCCGGGAGGACCGCGGGATTCACCCCTCGGCCGGGAACGCGGGCCGGAGCCGCTCCGAACCGGCCGCGAAGCCCGCCGGGCTCGGCCTCCGGGCCACGGCCAGCGTCAGGAGGGCATCGGCAGGCGAACACCGACGCCGCTCCCTCGCCGCTCCCTCGCCGCTCGCCCATCGTCGCCCGCCGCGACCGGTGTTCCGCGTCCCGCGTCCCGCGCGCCGCTCACCCACGTCAGCGCGCCTCGATCGCCGTGAGGATCGCCCGCGCCCGGTCGACCGCGGTCTCCATGTCGCCGTCGACCGCCACCAGCAGCCGCCAGACGCGGCCCCGCTCGTCGCGCGTGACGGCGCGGACGCGGAGCACCGCCCGGTCGCCGAACGTGAAGGGCTCCGCGCCCGGCAGCATCATGGCGGGACGCCCGGCGATCTCGATCGGCTCCAGCCGCGCCTCGGCCTCGGGCTCGTCCGAGAGCTCGAGCACGCGGACGGCGAGTCGGCGCATCCCCAGCGTGCCGAACGTGCCGTCTCGGTCCGGCTCCACCGACGCCTGCAGCTCCGCCCCGTCGCGGTGGACGGTGAGCCAGGTCCCATCGCCGGCCGTGGCGGGCTCCTGCACCAGCAGGTCGCGGTCCGGATCCAGGGCGAGCGTGCCCGGCCCCATGTCGACGCGGGCCGGCATCGCGCGTCCCGCCACCGCCGCGAGGGCCCGCCCCAGCTGGGCGCGGGCGAACGGCTCGGCCGAGCGCGCGGTGGCCACCTGCAGCACGACGGGGCGGCCGCCCGGACCGTCGGCCGCCCGCACGCTGAGCACGCACGCGATCGATCCGCCCTCGGCGGCCTCGCCCACGAACCGCGTGCGGACCGAGCGGGCGTCGTCCTCGCCCACCGCCACCGGCGCCGAGCGCACGACGGGCTCGGCCGCGGGCTCGAGGCCGAGAACCTCCGCCACGCGGGCGGCGAGCTCGTCCTCGGCGACGGCGAGGGGATCCCCGCCGTCGGCGGGCGCGCCGACGACCTGCCGCATCACGACCGTCCGGTCGCGCACCGCGGCCTCGAGCCGCGAGGCCAGCGACCGCTCGCCGCCGGGCACGCCCCAGAGCTCGCTGCGCCCGGCGGTGTCGTCGGATCCGGTCTCGGCCTCGAGGAGGAACGGCAGCGACAGTCCCGTGCCGTCCCACCACGCGGTGACCGCCGGCGGCGGCGCCGCGTCCTCCGCGTCGTCGCCGGCGGTGGCGAGGTCGGCGATCATGCTCGCCGCGGCGACGATCGCCTGATCGGTGGTGAGCATGCCGTAGCCGATCATCGCGCGGCCCTCGGTCCGGGCGCCGCGGTACGACACGAGCGTGTTGCCGCCGAGGACCAGCCGCTCGAACTCGAGCTCGCGGTGGCCGTCGCCGACCGGCACGAGGGCCCGGCCGCGGGCCAGCCGCTCGCCTCCGCCCTCGGTTCGATCGCGATCCATCATCTGCTCGTAGTCGTCGAGGAACTGCGTCGCGAGCTGTTCGGCGGCGGCGTCGAGCGGCGTCTGCAGCACCCGCAGGCTGATCCGGCCCGCGAGCGTGTCGAGGTTCGCGTCGATGCCGCCGACCTGCTCGGCCTCGACCGGGTTGGCCGACACGATCCGGTAGACCGCGGGAAGTCCCACGCGGACGCCGGCGATCCGGGTGCGCACGGTGTCGGTGGGCTGGACGAGGCCGATCTCGAGCGTCGCCAGCACGGCGTCGATCTCGGACTGCAGCGCCTCCCGTCCCGGGGTGGTGCGGAGGATGAGCCCCGTCGCCCGGGTGACGTCGCCGTCGGGCTCGGCCCACGTGAACACCTCGACCGCGTGGTCGTCGAAGGCCTCGAGCCGGAGCGGACGGCTGGTCCCCGTCCGCTCGACGCCGGCGATGGTCCGCGTGACCGGCGTGCCCGGAGCCTCGCCGCCGAGCGTGCCTTCGAGGGCACCGGCGAACTGCTCGGCGTCGGCCCGCAGCACGCCGCCGAGCTGCTCGGCGGTGACCGAGGCGTCGAAGGCCTGCACCAGCCGGAACACCGGGACCAGTCGGTCGATCGCGCGGACGCCGGACGCGCCGTCGCTCCGGCGGACGTCCACCGCGTGCAGGGCGCCGGTCGAGCGCTCGTCGACCACCAGCTCGCTCGTGGAGCGGATGGTGAACGCGGCGCCGGACCACGTCCGGGTGAAGTCGGCGGCGACGGCCTCGGGGCCGCGGGCGGCCGGCGGAGCGGTCCGGGGTGCGGCCGGGGGTGCGGCCGGGGGTGCGGCCAGGGGAGCGGCCGGGGGTGCGGCCGGGGGTGCGGCCGGGGGTGCGGCGGCGCGGGAGCGGACGTCCTCGGCGTGCGGCGCGGTGACGACGCCGAGGCCGGCCGCGCCGAGGGCGAGGGCAGCGACGGCCGCAGGCAGGGCGATCCCGCGACGCGGGGACGTGGGCGTGATCATGGGACGAGGTCCAAGAAGGGACGAAGGGGCGGGCGGCCGTCCGAGGGCGTCCGAGGGCGTCCGGGGGCGTCCTCGCGCCGGGCGAGGGATCGACCGACCCGGCGACGCGCAAGGCGGCCGTCGACGCGGCCGCGTGGGCCCGGAACCTCCGGAGCCTCGGCCCGCCGGCGGGGCATCTTCACCCCGATCGGCCCCGCGTGTCGACCCGGCGACGGGTGAATTCGGCCCGCACCGTCGCGGCGCTCGGCGGCGAGCGACGGGTCCCGACCGTCCTCGCAGGAATGGGCGCCGCCGCGGTGACGCCGCGCGATCGGCGCACGCTGCCGCTCCGCGCGCCCGACGAACGGCTCGCACCGCCCATCGCCGCCCAGGCCGGAACGCGAGCCGGATGTCGCGGGGAACCTCGTGGCCTCGCCGGGCATCATCGCGATCGTCGTCGTCGTCGAGGTGACCGTGGCCCGGCAGCGGCCGGCGATGCACACGGACGTGTCCGAGCAGACGAGGCTCGTCGCGAGACCCGTCGGTGCGTCGTCCGCGACGGTGATCGACGCTCGGAGGGCGATCGGCCCCGTGCTCGAATGTCTCGAGGTACGAGGCGAGTCCGTGGAAGCAGGACGGCCCCCTTGGGCGGAACCACGTCGAGCGGACCAAGGCCCGGGACCCGCCGTGCTCGGCCCCGCCGATCTCGTCGATCGGGCGGCACCGCCGATCGGTCGCCTGCGCCCCGACGTCCGGCGTGAGGAGCGCCGTCGCCACCGTCCTCCGGCCCCCGTGGCGAGTTCCGAGCAGCCGTGCGGGAGGAGCCGTGCGGGATCATGCCGGCGTCGACGGACGGTCTCCGACCCCGGTTCGACGACGGGGGTCCGCGCCGGGCAATCCGGGTCGCTGCCGTCCTGTCGCGGTGCCCGCCGTCCGGCGCGAGACGATCCGCGCAGGACCACCGGCGCGGGACGGTCGACATCGGCGGCGACTCTCGTCGTCGGGGCGAAATATCCGCCTCCGGTCCCCGCGTTCACGCCGGGGAACCCGCCGCCGCGAGCCTCCATGGCCCGCCGCCCGGGAATCCCCGACCTCCACGGAGCACCCGCCATGACCGACTCGAAGCCGATCGTCGTCGCCCACTGGATCACCCGCCTGATCGCCGTCGGCATCCTCGCGATGGGCGCCGTCCCGAAGTTCACCGGCGGCGCCGGGATGCTCGCCGAGAAGCTGCCCGGCGGCACCGCGGCCACGCTCGCGATCGGCGTCGTCGAGGTCGTCGCGGTGATCCTGATGCTGGTCCCGAAGACCGCACTCGTGGGCTCCGGCCTCGCCGCCGTCGTGATGCTCGGTGCGATCGGCAGCCACGTCGTCGGACCGGTGGGCATGGAGGGCGAGCTCGGCTCGATGCTCCCGCTCGCGATCGTCGCCTTCGTCGGCGCCGCCGCCGCGACCGCCATCGGCTGGCGTCGCGCCCGCTCGGGCGGCGCGACCGACGCCGGTGCCCCGGCCGCCCGTCCGCACGAGACCCCGGCCGCCGCGTCCTCCTGATCCGCGGCCGGACGCGCCCGACCCCGGGATCCCGCGACCGCGCGTCGCGTCCCGGGGTCGCCGGCCACGGGTCGATCGGCGGCCCTTCCGCCCGGCCGGCCCACCGCCCCTCGTCCCCTCGCCCACGTTCCCCACGCCCCGCCCGCGACGCTCCCCGCGTTCCGCCCGGTCGCCGCCGCGACCGGGCGCCGCGACGGTCTTCCGCGAGGTTCACGGAATGACCGCGGGCTCCGGTGGATTCGCCGAGCACGCGTCATCGCCGCAAGACCTCCACGGAGACCGATCATGCCCCGCCCCCGCTCCTCGTCCGCCCTGCTCCTCGCCTCCCCCATCCTCGCCGTCGCCGTCTGGCTGGCGGTCGCCGGCGACGTCGTCCGGGCCCAGCCCGCCGCCGACGACATGCCCGCCACGGCCGTCGAGCCCACCCGCCTCGCGGTCGTCTGGACGAGCAACGACGCCGACGTCGCCCACCGCATGGCCCTGATGTACAGCGGCGCCGCCGCCCGTCAGGGCTGGTTCGACGAGGTGCAGCTGATCGTCTGGGGCCCCTCCCAGAAGCTCGTCGTCGCCGACAAGGACGTGCGAGCGGCGGTCGACCGCCTGCGGGAGTCCGGCGTCGCCGTCGTCGCCTGCCTGGCCTGCGCCGACACCTTCGGCATCGCCGAGGACCTCCGCGAGGCCGGGCTCGACGTCCGGTACATGGGCCGCCCGCTGACGGGGTACCTGAAGTCACCCGACTGGGCCGTCATGACGTACTGATCCCGCGCGTCCGGCGGCCGGGACGGTTCGAGTCGGGCATCACGATTCGAGCGTCACGGGCAGGGCCCGAAGGCCGCCAGCAGCCCGACGAGGTCGTCGAATCCGGTGATGCCGTCGCCGTCGACGTCACCCGCGTCCGAGGCGCCGAACGCCGCGAGCAGGGTCACGAGGTCGTCGAAGTCGACGGTCCCGGTGCCGTCGAGATCCGCGGGACACTCGGGCTCGCAGGCGATGCCGCGCTGCACGAGGCCGAGGACCGGGAACTCGTTGGTCAGGCCCGCGAGCCACGGCGTGCCGTCGCCGGCGATGGCGGCGGCGAAGAACTGCGAGCCGTCGGCGGTCTCGACGTCGTCGACGCGGGTCCACGCGACGCCGTCGTAGTGCAGGACGCAGCCCTCGGGCCACGCGCCCGGCACCACGCTCGTACCGACGGCGAGGACGTCGGTGGCGGACCGCGCGACCACGTCCCGCAGCCAGACGTTGCGGTCCGGCTCGTCGGGCGCGGCCACGCGCGACCACGCCGAGCCGTCCCAGTGCAGGATCAGCGCCCGCTCGCGGCCGATGGCGACGTCGAACTCGTGGCCGACCGCCCACACGTCGTCGGTGGCGAGGGCGGTGATCGCCTCGATCGACGAGCTCGCGCCGGGACTCGAGAGCAGGGATCGCACGTCGAACCACGTCCAGTCCGAGCCGTCCCAGCGCACGAGGACCGCGTCGTCGATGGGCTCCCCGACCACCAGCAGCCGGCCGCCCATCCACACGTCGTCCGCGGCGATGCCGCCGACGGCCCGGAGGCGATAGCGGGCGAGGGTCTGCTCGCCGACGATGTCGAACAGCGGCATCGCGACCGTGGTCCAGTCGTCGCCGTCGAGTCGGGCGGCGAGAGGCTCGAGCAGCGGGCCGTTCGGGACCGCCTCGTTCTTGCCGCCGGTGGCCCAGACGGTGTCGCCGGTCGCCGCGACGTCGGCGAAGAACCCGCCGCCCACGAACGTCGGCGACTCGAGGAGCGACCACGAGGAGCCGTCCCAGCGCAGCGACTGCGGCGAGGCGTTCGGCAGGCTCTCGGGCAGCTCCGCCGAGCCGACCGCGATCGCGTCGTCGGCGCCGAGCGAGGCGATCGCGCGGAGCCGCTGCCCGTCGCCCACGTCGGTCGGCTGGGGCACGTCCATCGCGTCCCAGCCGGAGCCGGTCCACCGGGCGATGAAGTTGAGGTCGCGGAACGGCGACGAGGTCGTCCGCGACGAGCCGGCGACCCAGACCCCGCCGGCGAGGTCGTCCGCGGCCCCGAAGAGGTCCACGCCGTTGCCGTCGACGAGCTGCCGCTCCCAGCTGCAGGGGGCGTCCGCGGCGAGGGCGCCGCCGGAGAGGAGCAGGATGCTCGCGATCGACGTCGCGATCGCCCCCGATCGGGGGCCAGATCGGGGGCCAGATCGGTCCACCCGGCGGCGGTCGGCGGCGAGCGAACGGGGACGAGGGCTGGTCATGATCTGGTTCCCGGGAGTCGGGGTGGCGACGGGAGCGTCCCGGCTCGCGACCCGGTGCCGCGGCGGAGGGACTCCCCGGACCAGCGGAGCGACGCCGATCGCTCGCCGATACGCGAACTGGAGCGAATGGTCGCGAACTTCCCGGCGAGTACCGACGGTCCACCCCCGCAGAGCCCCCATGTCCCCAGTGGCCGCCCCGCGCTCGTCCCGCGGTCGCGCCACGCTCGCCCCGCGATCGCCCGCAGCCCGTCGAATCGCGCGACGCCCCGGACACCCCCGACGCCCGAGACATCGTCGAGCTCAGGGCGACGATGGGGTCACGCCGCCCGCCGCGTCCGGCGGGCTCGCCCATCCCGCCCCGACGGCCCCCGGCGCCCCGTCCTCCGGGATCGCCGCCGCGGCCTCGCTGCCTGAGCCGGAGCCGGTCGCCGGCCGAACCGGCAGCGGCTCGTCCACCTCGCCGTCGAGCGGGACGAGCAGCTCCGCGAGCTTCGCCCGGATCCGGCCCTCACCGGACTCGAAGCGTCGGAAGCCGGGCACGATGCGCTCCTCGATCCACGTCCACCGGTGCTCGAGTCGGTCGATGCGCGGCCAGGCCCGCCGGGTGCCGACGCGGCCGCGGCGGGTCACGAGCATGTGCCAGTAGAAGCTGGTGAAGAACGCGAGCCGCTCGCACAGGCCGCGGGCCTCGAAGTCGAGCGACGAGCCGATCGACATCGCCCGGGCGAAGCCGCAGGTGAAGTCCTCGAACGACGGCTGCACCACCGTCTCCTGCTCGTGTCGCAGCAGCCGGACGTTGCCCTGCCAGACCAGCTCGGCCCCCGCCCGTGCGTCCCCCGCCGCGGAGGTCCGGCGCCCGGCCTCGATGCGGCGGAAGCCGTCGACCATCGGGCCGAGTCCCGGCTCGTCGGCCGCGAGTCGCTCGAGCCGCACGAGGCCGTCGGCCGTGCCGTCGTAGACGAGATGGGCCCAGAAGATGTCCTCGAAGATGCCCGCGTTGATGCGGCGGATGAGATGCACGTCCCGCAGCACCAACGCCGCGAGCCGCCCACGCGGTTGGAGCCGAACCCGGCCCTCGCGGTCCGCGAGCATTCGCAGCGGCACCATCAGGAGCCGGGCGTGGTGGGACGCGAAGGCCGCCATGCCGGCCCACTTCATCAGCGCCGGATGGGCGAGGCAGGCCGCGGCGTACATCGACGTGATGGCGCGGTTGCGTCGCAGCGGCTGCTCGGGCGGCGGCAGCCGTTCCATCACCGCCGCCCGGCAGTCGGCGACCGTGGCCTGCGCCGCCACCGCCGTTCGCGCCGCCGAGTAGGCGGCCCGGGCCGCGGCCGTCGGCTCCGGCGTCGCCGCCGCGGCGGGCGGGTCGCAGGCCCGCCCCGCCCCGCTGCCCGTGGTCCGACCGAGCCGCCGACCGGCCCGCTCGACGGGGCAGTCGGCGGCGACCGACGCGCCGCGATCGTCGCGCCGCTCGGACGCGCCGCAGCCGCCGTCGTCGGACTCGCGTGCTTGCTCGGTCATGGGGCTCCGATGGACTGGGCGGCTCGGGCTCGGAGACTCGGGATCCCGCCCCGAGCTTCATCCGCACCGTACCGGCGTCGGCCCGCGGCGGACGAGCCGAGGGCGAAGATCGCACGAGCCGGAATGACGGTCGCGGCTCGGCGGTTCGCGAGACATGCAGACCCTCACCACCACGCGAACCGACCGCACCCCCGAAGCCTTCCCCGAGGCCCGCCCCTCCACCGCCGGGCCCGCCGGCGATCCGCTCGCCGGGGAGGCGGAGGCCCGGGACTGCCCCACCGGCCGCTGCCGATCGGGCCGCGATCCGGGCCGGAGCGGCTGGGCGTCGATCGGCCTCCTCCGGGCCGGCTGCCCCTCGTGCATGCTCGTGGGGCTCGTGCTCCTGCTGCCCGAGGCCCTCGTCCGCGGCGTCATGACGGTGGTGCGGCGCCTGACGCCGGGCGGCGCGGCGGGAGCGCCGGTGCCGGTGGCCGCGGGCCGCGACGGCGGTCGCCCGCCGCACGCCGGCTGATCCCTGCGGACAGCTCGGCGCGCAGGCCGGCGAGCCGCCCGCGAGCGGGCCGGCGAACGCCCCGGGGAGCGGGCGGGGAGGCCGTCGGCCGGCCGCGGCGGCGGGGGGCGCGAGCGGGCCGGCGAACGCCCCGGGGAGCGGGCCTCGTCCGGTACGACCAGCGGCCATCGGCCGGCGGGCCCCCGCCGACGGCGGCCAGCGGCGTCCGCCCCCGGCGTCGACCCCGACGTCGACCCCGGCGTCGACCCCGACGTCGACCCCGACGTCGACCCCGATCCCGCGATCGGCCGGACAATCGTCGGCTTCCGCGAATAGTGGCCGGATCCCGGCGATTCGCCGCCCGCGGGGAGACCGAACCACCGGAGTCCGTCCATGTCCGAGCCCGCCCCATCTCCCGGACCGGGCGTGCCCCGCGCTCCGGCGACCGCGTCGACCGATCCCGACTCCCCGTCCACCTTGCCGGCCGCCGCCGCCGCCACCCCCACCGTCCGCCCCGCCCCCGGCGGACGCGGGCGGCCGGCGGCGGCCGTCGCACTCGTGCTGCTCGTGACCGCGGGCGGCATCGTCGCCGGCGGCACGATCCGCCGCGCGATCCAGGGCCCGCCCGACGGCCCGCGTCCCGAGCTGTGGCTCGAGGAGCGGCGGATCGGCTTCCCGTTCGACCTGAGCGGGATGCTCGTCGAGCGCGAGGACATCCGCATGGGCGGCCCGCCGAAGGACGGCATCCCGGCGATCGACGCCCCCCGCATCGTCGATCTCGACGCGGCCCTCGCGGAGGGGATCGTCGGCATCGATCGCGTGGTGACGGTGACGATCGAGGGCTGCCGCCGCGTCTATCCCATCCGGCTCCTGCGCTGGCACGAGATCGTCAACGACACCCTCGCGGACGTGCCGCTCTCGGTCATCTACTGCCCTCTGTGCGACTCGGTCAGCGTCGTCGAGCGGGACCACGACGGTCCCGGCGGCGATCCGCCGGACACCTTCGGCGTCTCCGGGCAGCTGCTCGACTCCAACGTGCTCGTCTACGACCGCTCCGCCGACGGCCTCTGGTCGCAGGTCGAGGGCCGGTCGATCTCCGGCGAGCGGGCCGGACGCACCCTCGTCCACCTCGACGGCTGGGCGATCGAGACGCTCGAGGACGTCCGGCGACACGCCGCCGAGGACGGGGTGCCGACCACGATCGTCGCGTTCCCCGAGCCCCGCGAGCGTCCGTACACCGTCGATCCATACGAGCAGTATCCCACGAGCCCCTCCCTGCGATTCCCGATCCGCCGACTCGACGAGCGGCTTCCCCCGAAGGTGCCGGTGGTGGGCGTCCGGTCCGGCGACGTCGCCCGGGCCTGGGACCTGCGGGCCGTCGCCGACCGGGCCGGCGCGGACGGCCGGTACCGCGAGACCCTCGGCGGCAACGCAGGCGAGGTGGTGCTCGGGGTCGAGCGCGGCGGGGACGGCGCCATCCGCCGGATCGAGATCGTCTCCGCGCCCGAGGATGCGATCGTCATGCACACCTACTGGTTCGCGTGGGCGAGCGCCCACCCGGGGACGACGCTGCTGACGGACGTGGAGCCGCGAGACGTCGATCCGCGGGACGTCGATCCGCCGATCGGTGGCGCGACCGGTGACGCCGGCCGCGCCTCCGGGGTCTGACCGTCCGCCGGGGGGGCGAGTCCCCGATGCCGCCCGATCGACCGCCGGGCCGCCCGGCTACCGTCCGTGCATGCGACGCCGCGCCCGACCGTCCGCTCGCCGCCGCGTCCCCGCCTCCGCGGCGAGCGTCGCGCTGGCCGCGACCGGGGTCCTCGGGCTGCCGGCCTGCACCGTGGGGCCCGACTACGAGCGGCCGACGACCGAGACCCCGGAGACCTGGGCCGCCCTCGGCACCGACGGCGCACCCCTCGCCCCCGGCGAGCGGCCGGACGCCGACTGGTGGGCGGCGCTGGGCGACGAGGAGCTCTCGTGGCTCGTCCGCAGCGCCGTGGCGTCGAACCTGCGACTCGAGATCGCCACCGCGCGGGTGCGGGAGGCGCGGGCGCTCGTCGGGGTGGCCGAGGGGGCGCTCCGGCCGCAGCTCGGCAGCGCCGCCGCGTACGAGCGTCTTCGCCTGAGCGAGCACTTCCCGGTGCTCGATGACTTCATCGAACGGGGACGGATCGACGAGGACCAGTCGCTCTTCAGCGCCGGCTTCGACGCCTCGTGGGAGATCGACCTCTTCGGCGGCCGGCGCCGGACCGTGGAGTCGACCGTCGCCGCGTTGGAGGCGAGGATCGCCGAGCGTCACGACGTCCTCCTGAGCGTCGTCGCCGAGACCGCTCGCAACTACTTCGCGCTGCGCGGCGCCCAGGCCCGCCTCTCGGCCCTCGAGTCGAACATCGCGTCGCAGCACGCGACGGTCGAGGCGGCGCGGGACCGACGCGACGCCGGACTCGGCACGGACGCCGACGTGCTTCGCGCGACGAGCGCGCTGGAGACCCTGCAGGCCCGGCTCCCGTCGGAGCGATCGACCGCCGTCGCCGCCACCCTGCGGCTGTCCGTCCTGACCGCGACCGACGGCCCGACGCTCTGGAATCGCCTCGCCGATGCCGAGGCGACCCCCGAGCCGCCCCTGGTCGTTCCCGTCGGCCTGCCGGGCGAGCTGCTGCGTCGTCGCCCCGACGTCCGGGCGGCCGAGCGATCGGTGCAGGCCGCATCCGCCGCGATCGGCGTCGCGGTCGCCGAGCTCTACCCGTCCTTCTCGCTGACCGGGCGCGCCGGCCTGGCCGCGGCCGACTTCGCCGACCTGTTCTCGTCCGGGAGCGTCGCCTGGTCCATCGGCCCCGGCCTTCGGTGGCCGATCTTCCAGGGCGGCCGGATCCGCGCGACCATCGAGCTCGAGGAGGCGCGGCACGAGCGCGCGCTGCTTCGGTACCAGCGGGTCGTCCGCGGTGCGATCGCGGACGTCGAGACGTCGCTCACCCGGTACGCGCTCGCCCGCGTCGCGCACGAGCGGCTCGCCGCGGCGGTCTCGACCCAGCGCGACGCCGTCCGCCTCGCCCGCCGCGCGTACGAGTCCGGACTGAGCGACATCGATCCGCTGCTCGACGCCCAGGGCGCCCTCGCCTCCCTCGAGGTTCGGGCCGCGACGACGCGGGAGTCGGTGCTGGGCGCCCTCGCCTCGCTGAACAAGTCCCTCGGCG
The DNA here is from genome assembly GCA_964385045.1 of uncultured Isosphaeraceae bacterium. Classification (GTDB taxonomy): domain Bacteria; phylum Planctomycetota; class Phycisphaerae; order Phycisphaerales; family SM1A02; genus CAYLNM01. Next base: position 40,242 of record CAYLNM010000011.1, on the reverse strand, counting down.
GCGGATGGCCCGTCCGGACAGACGACCGGAGCGTCCGCGAACGCGGACGGGCGGGACGCGGACGCCCCCACCCGCCGTCTCCCGTCACGTCGCCCGGCCGTCCCGCGGCATCCGGATCATCCCGTACAGCGTCGGCACGAGGACGAGCGTGAACGCGGTCGAGACGAAGAGCCCGAAGATGAGCGCCCACGCCAGTCCCAGGAACACCGGGTCGAACGCGATCGGCACCACCGCGAGCATCGCGGTTCCCGCGGTGAGCAGGATCGGTCGGACCCGCATCGCGCCCGCACGCAGGATCGACGCGCGGACGCCGCGACCGCGTCGCTGCTCGTTCCGCGTGAAGTCGATCAGGAGGATCGCGTTCCGGACCGCGATGCCCGCGAGGGCGACGATCCCGATCATCGCGGTGGCCGTGAAGTGGACGTTGGTGCGGTAGCCGCCGGACGACCCGGACAGCACGACGTCGAGCAGCCAGAATCCGGGCATGATGCCGATCACGGTCAACGGGATCGACGTGAGCAGGACGACCGCGACGAGGTAGCTTCCCGTCTGGTACACGAGCAGCGCGAAGATGGCGATCACGGCCACGCCGAGCGCCACGCCGAGGTCGCGGAAGACCCGCCGCGTGATGAACCACTCCCCCTCGCCGTCGAGTCGCACGTCGATGCGCGGATCGATCCCGCCCGCGGCCTCGAGCCGCGTCAACGCCTCGTCGATCGCCATCACCGCGTCGATGGGCGTCCGACCCGCGAGCGACGCCTTCACGTACACCACCCGATCGAGATCCTTCCGCTCGATCGACTGCTCGATCGTCGTCTCCCGGAACCCCCCCAGCTCGCCCGCGGTCAGGACGCGGTCCCCGACCCGCGCGAGCGGGAGCGACTCGAGCGTCGCGCGATCGACCCGCTCGGCGGCCGGCAGCCGAAGCCGGATCGGCCTCGGCCGCATCTCGACGTCGTCGCGCAGCACGTCCACGTCGACCCCCGCGAGCGCGGCCGACATGAGCCGTCCGACGTCCCGCGCGGACACCCCGACCAGGGCCGCCTCCCGCTGATCGATCTCGTAGACGAGTCTCGGGGCCGACGCCTCGATCGACGTGTCGACGTCGACGACGCCGGCCTGCTCGCGGACGAGTCGCTCGATCCGGCGCCCCCCGGCGAGAAGCTGCTCGTAGGGCATCTCCCGGGGCCCTCGCACCTCCGCGACGATCGGCGCGAGCACCGGAGGGCCCGGCGGCCGCTCCACGATCGTGACCGACGCCCCGTGACGCTCGGCGATCCGCTCGGCGCGGTCGCGCATGCGGAGCGCGATCTCATGGCTGCCGGCGTGACGCCGGTCGTACTTCAGCATGTTCACCCGCACGTCGCCGACGTGCTCGCCGCGACGAAGGTAGTGGCCCCGCACGAGTCCGTTGAAGTCGACCGGACTGGGCCGCCCGGCGTACGTCGTCACGTCCACGACCTCGCGCTGCGCCAGCGCGAGCTCGGCGAGGTCCGCCGCCACCGACGCGGTCCGCTCGACCGGCGTGCCCTCCGGCATGTCGATGACGAACTGGAGCTTCTCGGTGTCGTCGTACGGAAGGAGCTTGAGCGGGATGAGGCCGAGGACGGGGAGCGCGAGGGCTCCCGCCAGCAGCACCGCGGCCGCGACCACCAGTCCGAGGCCGTACCGGCGACGATCGAGGAACGGCGTGACCGCACGGGCGTACAGACGGTATCGCAGGGTCCGCTCGACGTCGTCGCCCTCGTCCGCCCGATCCCGCCCACCGGCTCGACTGCGGGCCCGGCGGCCCTCGCCCGGCCCTCGCCGCCCCTCGCCCGCGGCGTCCGCGAACACGACCAATGCCAGCCAGGGCACCACGAGGACGGCGACGGTGGTGGACGCGACCATCGCCACCGGCACCGCGAGGGCCATCGGTGCCATGTACGGCCCCATGAGGCCGGTCACGAACGCGAGCGGCACGAAGGCGACGACGACGACGATGCTCGTGAGCACCATCGGCGGCACGACCTCGCGCACCGCGCCCGTGATGCGGCCGAGGCGATCGAGGCCGGCACCGGCACTGGTGTGCAGCCATCGATGGATGTTGTCGATGCTGACGATCGAGTCGTCGACGATGAGTCCGAGGGCGACGATCAGCGCGAAGAGCGTCACCCGGTTGAGCGTGTATCCGGCCAGCTCGTTCACCAGCAGCGTCGTGGCGAACGTGGTCGGCACGCTCACCGCCACGATCAGGGCCTCGCGCATCCCGAGGCTGACCGCGAGCAGGGCGATGACGACCATCGACGCGGCGAGCAGCGAGTAGACCAGCCAGTCGACGGCCTCGTCCGCCGACCTTCCGTAGTCGCGGGTGATCGTCAGCTCGACGTCGTCGGGCATCAGGGCCGGGCGCAGCTCGTCCACGAGCCGGCGCACCCGCTCGCTCACCGTGACCGCGTTGGCTTCCGCTCGCTTGGCCAGCGCGAGCGTCACGGCACTGCGACCGAGCGGCGACCCGGGCGGGGCGTCGGCGTCCGCCGGCTCCTCCGACGCCGGCCCCCGGGCGAACTCCACGTGCGTGCGCGACTCGGCGGGTGCCAGACGGACCTCGGCGACGTCCTCGAGCGCGACCGCGCGGCCGTCGATCGTCGAGACCACGAGCGCGCGCAGGCGCTCGACCTCCTTCAGCGGCTCCCCGACGTCGACGGCGACCCTCCGCCCGAACGCGTCGATCGACCCGGCCGGGAGGAACACGTTCGCCCCGTGGACGGCGTCCTCGAGGTCTCGGAGGGTGACCCCGTGGGCCGTCATCCGCTGCGGATCGAGGTCGATCGCGGCCTCGAGGTTCCGACCCCCGGCGATGAACACCAGGCCCACGCCCTCGATGCTCGTCAGCTCGCGGAGCATCTCCTCGCCCAGCGACAGCAGCTCCGCCGGGGCCGTCGTGTCGCCGTGCAGCGTGAGCGTCATGAACGGCACGTCGTCGACGTGGACCGGCCGGATCTGGTACCTGCGCAGGGCGGGCGGGAATCGATGACGGTTTCGCTCCATCCGGTTGCGGACCCGGACCTGCGCGGCGTACGGGTCCTCCCCGACGTAGAACCGCGCGGTCACGACCGCCCGCCCGGGCAGGCTGGTGGAGTAGAGATGCTCGACGCCCTCGGCCCCGAAGAGGCTCTGCTCGATCGGCCAGGTCACCCGACGCTCCACCGCCTCGGCCGACAGTCCGGGCGCCTCGACGAAGACGTCGATGAGCGGAACGTCGATCTGCGGCTCCTCCTCGCGCGGCGTCAGCACCAGGGCGACGCCCCCACCCGCGAGCGCCAGCGCCACGAGCATGGCCGCGAGCCCGGAGCGCAGCCACGCATCGAGGATCCCTCCCCGCCCGCCCGGCCCGTCCGACGATGACCCGTCCGACGAGGGCTCGTCGGCGTCGGCCGCGGCTCCCTTGGGCTCGACGCTCATGGCCGTGCGCCTCCCCCCGCCTCGTCCGCCTCCGTCGCCTCGCTCGCCGTGGCCTCGGGCGCCCCCGTCGCGCCGGGGTCCGAGGTCCACGCGGCGAGCACGCGATCACCGGCGTCGAGTCCGGCGAGGATCTCGATCCGTCCGCCGGGACGCCGGGCTCCGGTCCGGACGAGCCGCCGGCGAAGGACGCCGTCCGGCGTCACGCGCCAGACGAAGGCGAGCTGGCGAACCCGGCCGATCGCCGACTCGGGCAGCAGCAGCGCGTCCCGGACGCCCGTCTCGACGAACAGGCGGACGTACATCCCGGGCAAGGCGCTCTCCGGAGCCGGGATGCGGAGCCGGACGAGCGTGGACCGGGTGCCGGGGTCGGTCCGCCGGACTCGCGTCCGGACGACCGCGACGCCTTCGAATCCGGCGGCCTCGACGGCGACCGGGAATCGCTCGCCTTCCTCGAAGCGCCCGAGCAGCGAGGCCGGCACGCTCACCTGCGCTTCCAGCGTGCCGGGGTCGAACATCGTGAGCAACGTGCTTCCCGGCATCGCGAGATCCCCCGGGTCGACCGCGGTGTCGATGACGACGCCGTCGATCGGGCTGCGGAGCGTCGTCCAGCCGAGCCGGCTCTCCGCGTTCGCGAGCGCCTCGCGGGCCCGCTCGAGCGCGGCCGCGGCCGCGTCGCGCCGGCTGCTCGCCTGCACGAGCCGCAGCTCGCTCGCGACCGCGTCCTCGAAGCCCGCCTCGATGCGATCGAGGGCCTCCTCCGCCCCGCGCAGATCCGCCTCGCGCGCCGCGACCACCGCATCGGCCTCGCCGACCGCCGCCCGCAGGGCCTCCCGCTCGAGCTGCGCCACCACCTGCCCGCGCTCGACGCGTTCACCCGCCTCGGCGAGCAGCTCGACCACCCGGCCGCTCACCCGCGGAGCCAGCCGCACGGTGGTGCGGGCCCGCAGCGATCCCGAGAGCTCCCGCCGACGGCCGACCGCGGCGGCCTCCACGCTGGCGGTCGCACGGTCGCCCAGCCGGTGCGTCCGACGCTCGACCTCGCCGGGCCTCACGCGATCGGCGAAGAGATCGGCCTGCCACGCGAGCACGAGCGTGATGACGGCGATCGCCGCGAGGACTCGAAGGATCAGCCGCCGCCGGCTTCGCGACGAGCCGTCGTCCGCCTCCTCCGGCACCGCCTCGGCCCGCTCATCCTGATCGCCGTCGCCCATCGGTCGGCTCGACTCCTCGGCCGTGCGTGCCCGTGTGCGAAGGTCGAGTCCGTCGACGTCGCTCCGCGGCGCCGGGCGCACGGCGTGAACGACGAAGGCTATGGACGGGCACGCGATCGCGGGGCGCGATCCCGGCTCCGAGGACGCACGAACGCGCGACTTTCGGCGACCGCGCAGATTCGAGCGGTGCATCGCCGATGGGCTCGTGCGGGATCCCCGTACCGCGTGCCCCGGCGACGCGACGTGGATCGCGGTCGCCGAGGCGCCGCGTTCCCGCGACGCCGGTCGGCCGCCGGCGCTCGTCGCGATGCGGCCCGGACGATGCACCGCTCGCGCCACCCGCGGGGCGCCCCCCCCCGATCCTCCGGACCGCGATGCTGCCGCCGGGAGCGGCCGCGCCGATCTCGGCCGGATCGACGTCGGCGGTCGCCCGCGGCCCGGGCGAACGGGACTCGCCGCGTCAGCCGCAGGGGCCGAAGTCGACGAGGAGCTCGAGCAGGTCCGCGAAGTCCACTGCTCCCGAGCCGTCGAGGTCGCTCGGGCAGGCGCCGCCGCCCTCCACCACGCCGAGCACGGCCGGGTCGCTCGTCACCGCGCCCTGGGCGTTCGTGACGACGACGTCGTAGATCCCCTCGGTCGCCGCCGAAGGCAGCACGGTCAGGACCGCGGTCGTGGTGCCGTCGAAGTCCGCCCCGTCGAGGATCGGCACGCCGTTGCGGCGCCACTGGTAGGCGAGCGCGTAGGTGGCATCGACCTCGAACGAGGCGGCCGGCCCGCCGGCCTCGGCGAGGGCGCTCGCCGGCGCGGTGGTCACGATCGGGGGGACGGGACACGCGGTGACGTCGTGGATCGCCAGCGCGCTGGAGCCGGTCTTCGTGTAGATCAGGCCACCTTCGTACCGGATCGAACGCGGCAACGGGGCCGTCACCGACCCGAGCACCGGCACGGTCGGGGCGGGATCGTTCAGGTCCAGCACCTGAAAGGCCTCCGCGGTGGCGTTCGCCACGTACGCGAGGTGGCCCTCGACGTCGATGTCCCACACGCCGGGCATGAGCACGTGGGCGAGCAGCCCGAGGTTCGACGGATCGCTCACGTCCACCACGAAGATGCCGTCGTCCCGGCTGGCGTAGTACATCCGGCCGTTCGCGAACGCCATCTGGGGCCGGAAGGTCCACTGGCCCATGCCCGCGAGCTCGTCCAGCAGCATCGGCGTCGCGGGATCGGTCAGGTCGTAGGAGCGCAGGACGCCATCGGTGACGACGTAGCCGATGCCTCCGTCGAGTCCCAGGCCTTCGGCCATCTGCGGCTGAAGGACGTGATCCTGCACGGCGCCGGGATCGGTGAGGTCGAGGATCCGTGTTCCCTGACCGGGACTCACGATCAGCGCGAGATCGTCCTCGATCGCCATCGCGACCGGTTGGCTCACCGACACCTGCGCGGCGACGAAGGGGCTCGACGGGCTGCTCAGGTCCACCAGGAAGCCGGCGGGGTAGGTCGAGACGAGCGCCAGGTTCCCGTCCGCCGCCACGAAGTTCGCGAAGCCCTCCAGCGGCATGTCGAGCGTGGCGATCAGCAGCGGCGACTCCGGCGAGCCGGGGGCCGCGAGCGTGTGGATGGCGAGGCCCGAGTCCGCGCGGCCCTCGATCAGAAGGTCGCCGGCGATGTCGAAGTCGATGCCGCCGAGGTCCCCGAGGCCCGTGACGAAGGCGGGGTCGCACGCGTCGCCGGCGGCGAGCGGGGCCGCGAGCAGGGCGGCCGCGGCGACGGCAGGCCGAAGGAGCGGCCGAGCAGGGCGTAGGGGCGGACGAGGGGTCATGACGGAGTCTCCGGGTCGGAAGGCGCGGCCGCGGGGCCGCCACCCCGTCGGCGGCGGCCCGCGGACCCCGGGTCCAATCCGGAAACGGCCCGGCGGCCCCATCACGCCGGCGGCGATTTCTTCTCGTCTCGCGGCTGTTCGGGTGCGGGGTCTCCCCGCCCGGCCTGCGGGCTCATGGCCGCGGGCTCATGGCCGCGGGCCGCGGGATCGACCCCGGTGCTCGGCACGGCGCACCTCGCCGGGCGGCGACGTCGACTCCCACGCCCGGTGCGCCAGGGTCGATCCGCCGGCGGCGGCCGTCGATCCGCACCGCGGTCGTCCGGGCCGTCCGGATGCTGGATGGACGCGCGGAGACGGTTCGGCCGGATCGTCGGCTCGAGGGTCCGGAGGTCGTGGATGCGGGGCGCAGGAGCAGTGCCCGGAGACCGCTCACCGACGTGCCCGGCGCGGGCAGTGGCCGGCTGCCGCCCCGGGGGGGCGGCGCCGGGGCCGAAGGCGGCGCCGGGCCCAGGCCCGAAGGCGATCTTCGACACCATCTGCGATCAAGCGGGCGACCGGACTCGAACCGGCGACATTCAGCTTGGAAGGCTGACGCTCTACCAACTGAGCTACGCCCGCGGTCCCCGGATCATACCCGTCCCGGGGCCCGGAGTGGCCCCTCCTGCCGGCGCGCCGCGGCGGGCCGGGCCGAGACGCGGCGGCCGACGCGGACGGCCGCGGCCCCGGCCCGAAGCCGGGGCTCGCCGCCGCCGCGCGAGTTCACGGACAGGGGCCCCACGCCGAGAGCGTGGCGAGCAGGTCGTCGAAGCCCACGTCGCCGTTGCCGTCGAGGTCCTGCACGCAGGGATCGCCGCCGCCCGGGCACGGGCCCCAGGCCGACAGCAGGCTGAGCAGGTCGTCGAAGTCGACCGCGCCGTTGACGACGAAGTCCGCGGGGCAGGTGCCGCAGTCGACCGAGGTGATCGGCGCCCCCGAGACCGCGGTCTCGGCGCCGAGGATCAGGGCCAGGTCCCGCCCCTGCCCCGTCCCGTCCACGCCGCTGCCGTCCTCGAACTGGTACAGCGCCCACAGGTCGGGCTCGTTGCCGCACAGCGCATCGCCGATCGTCTCGGCGATCTCGGCCGGCGTGCGCACCCGCGACCAGACGCGGACCTCGTCGATGTCGCCGCCGATCCACTCGGACGCGCCGGGGAACTCGTGGCCGATCGAGAGCTCGCCGCCCTCGACCCAGTTGATCTCGCGGTCGAAGACCTCCTCGATCGCCAGCTGGCCGTCGACGTACAGCGCCGCCGTCACGCCGTCGTAGGTCACCGCCAGGTGGGCCCACGTGCCGAACGGCACGAAGAACTCCGGGGGCACCGAGACGAGCTCGGGCACGCCGTTGCCGAAGTTGATCTGGAAGCCGAGGGCGTACTGCTCGACGTCGTCGTTCGACTCGTCGAAGGTCCAGACGCTGAAGCTCTGGTCCGAGCCGATGCCGTGGGTCATGAGCGAGCCGCCGTCGGTGATCCGATCGGTCAGGCTGTCCACGCGAAGCCAGCCCTCGACGGTGAACGCGTCCAGCTCCATCGGGACGACGGCCCGGGCCTCGGCGCCGTCGCCGTTGAGGCGAAGGGCCTGACCGGCTCCGTCAGGGCTCGCGAGGGCGGTGCCGGCGGCCGCGAGACCGAGGGCGGCGGCGGCCGGGACGCCGCGGCGCGGCGTGCGGGTACGGGTGCGGGTGATCATCGTGTCTTCCTCTCCTCCGTGGGACGGTCGTACACGGTAGGAAAACGCACCCCGCGATTCGACCCCTCGGTCGGGCCCGGAAGGGACGACGGCTCGCTCGGCCGCGTGGGCTCAGGTCCGGGAATCGGTCCGCCCGGCCGCGAGGGGCGCCACCGCCATCACGCCCATCGCGCCGAGGAACATCGCGGTGAGCCACCACGGGCGGCCGGCGTAGAAGGTGGCGGGCGAGACGTCGCGAACGACGACGATCATCACCTGCTCCATCGCGAGCATGCACGCCGCCGCGAGCCCGCCCGCCGCGAGCCGCGCACCCCGCGCGGCGAGGCGATGGGCCCGCGCCCGCCAGCGACCGGCGAGCACCACGATCGCCAGCATCACCGGATACTCGGCGAGCTCGGCGACGCGGGCACCGATGGAGGGAGCGAGCAGCAGCTCCCGGACCACCCCCAGCGCGACGCCGCTCGCGAGCACCACCCCGAAGAAGGTGAGGCCCGCGAGCGGCACGCGTCGCCATTCGGCCCGTCCGTCCGAGACCGCGGTCACCGCGAGTCAGCCGCCGCCCCCGCCGCCCCCGTCGCCGCCGATCGAGCCGCCCCCCCCGTTGCCGTCGCCGGGGCCGCCCCCGGAGCCGTCCCCGGAGCCACCGCCCTGCATGAGCCCGCCGATGCCGCGGCGGAGCTCCTCGCCCGCCCGCTCGGCCGCGTCGCCCGCCTGCTGCCCGGCGCCCTCGAGGGCCTCGCCGAGCGAGCCCCCGACCTCGCCGATCGCCTGCTCGACCTGCCGGCCGACCTCCTCGAGCTGCTGCCGGGCCCCCTCGCCGAGCTCGGTGGCCATGCCCACGCCCATGTCGCCGAGGCTCGCGAGCTCGGCGAGGCTGGTCTCGAGGTCCTCGGCGAGGTCCGGCGGCAGCACGCCGCCCGCCTCCTCGATCACCGCCGCGAGCACCGCCTTGAGAATGATCGAGACGGTGTCGGCGACGTCGACCGGGTTGTCGGGATCCTCGCCCACGTTCTCGAGCCGGATCTCGTCGATCGGCACGTCGAGGGTGGTCAGGGCGTCGGCCCCCGGCACGCCGCTGGCGTAGCGGATCCGCACCATCAGGTCGCTCAGCACGACCTCGTCGATCACCACCCGCGTCTGCGTCGCCTCGGCCCCGGCCGGCGGGTCGGCCGGCGGCGGCGTGTCGTCCTCGAACCGCTTCACGCTGTCGAGGATCCGCCCGTAGTTCGAGTCCTCGGCGCCCTTGATGAGCAGCATCTCCAGGTCGCTCAGGGCGAGTCGCGGGAGGCGGACCACCTCCTGGTCGCTCGTGTCGTAGCTGACCTGCACGTCGCCGTCGCCGAGGCGGACGAACCGCTCGTCGGCGGTGCCGAAGCCCTCGGGGTTGGCGACCCGCAGCCCCGTCACCCCGAGCCGGCCCTCGCCGATGTCCAGCGTCGCCGCGTCCACGGTGACGGGCACCTCCAGGACGTACGTCCCGCCCCGCTCGATGCCGCGCCGCACGAACGCGTCGGCCTGCGAGAGCACGTACAGCACCCCGCCGACCAGCAGCACGATGGCGACGAAGGCGACGATGGCGATCTTCTTCAGCATGATCCATGAGCTCCGGAGCCCGGGAGCGGACGGCGCCGCCGGCGTCGCCGCACCGTCTCCCGACGAATGCAGCGTACCGACGCTGCGCGGGTCGCGACGTGTCCGGGACGGTCTCGATCCGGACGATCCGGGAGCGTGCCCGTCGTGCCCGCCGCCGCGGGTCGCCGCTCCGCCGCGACCGGGGCCGTCCCCCTCCTCGGCATCGGCACGCCCCCGAGTCGCCCCAGCCCTACCATCGCCCCATGGCCTTCCGCCCGCCGACCAGCCGCCGCCGATACGCGCAGTACCGCGAGGACCTCAAGCACCACCGCACCGAGGGCAGCCGTCTCACCGCGGCCGCCCACAAGAAGGCCCGCAAGGACGGCGCGTCCGAGCCGTCGAACGGCGCCCCCGGCGCCCCCGGCACCCCCGGCGACGCCGGCATCACCGGCCGCAAGCGGCGCCGGGCCCGCTCGTCCTGGCAGCTGTTCCGCTCGTTCCTCGGGATGATCCGGCCCCACCGCACGGGGGTGATCATCTCGCTGCTGACGGTCACGATCGCCACCGGCCTGAAGCTGATCCCCCCCGCCGCCACCGGCTTCGTGCTCGACAGCGTGCTGGGCGACCAGCCGATGCCGGCGTGGGTCGGACTGCTCGGGCTGCCCGAGGACCCCCGGCCGCTGCTGGCGTGGACGGGGGCGGCGCTCGTGATCGTCGCGGTGCTCGCGGTCGCCATCGGCATGAGCGGCCGCTGGCTCAACACCCGCAACACCAAGCAGATCCAGAGCGAGGTCCGCCGCCGCGTCTTCTCCCACGCGGTCCGCCTGCCGCTGCACCGCATCACCGAGCTCAAGAGCGGCGGCGTCGCGAGCGTCCTCCGCGAGGACGCGGGCGGCATCGGCGAGCTGCTGTTCTCGATGATCTACAACCCGTGGCGGGCGGTGGTGCAGCTGCTCGCGACGTTCACGATCCTCGCGTGGATCGACTGGCGGCTCCTGCTCGGCTCGCTGCTCGTCGTGCCCATCGTCTACATGACGCACAAGACGTGGATCAGCCGGATCCGCCCGCTGTGGCGCGACATCCGGGCCGCGCGGCAGGAGGTCGACGGGCACGCGGCCGAGGCCTTCGGCGGCATGCGGGTGGTGCGGTCCTTCGGCCGCCAGCGGGCCGAGACCGGCCGCTTCATCCGCAACAACCACCTCATGATCCGGCAGGAGCTGCTGGCGTGGTGGTGGTCGCGCTCGGTCGACATCGCGTGGTCGGTGCTGGTGCCGCTCGCCTCCGCCCTGCTGCTCTGGTACGGCGGCTCGCGGATCCTCGAGGACCGAGCCGAGCTGGCGGCCGGCACGCTCGCCGCCACCGAGGCGCTGACCGTCGGCGACCTCGTGATGTTCCTGTTCTACCTCGCGATGCTGCTCGAGCCGCTGGCGATGCTCGCCTCGAGCGCGACCTCGTTCCAGAACAACCTCGCCGCCCTCGACCGGGTGCTCGACGTCCTCGACGAGCCGCTGGAGTTCGAGGAGCAGACCGAGCGCGGACCGATCTCCCGGCTCGCGACCGACGGCCACGTCCGCCTCGAGGGCGTCTCGTTCACGTACCCGCGGACGAGCACGCCGGTGCTCGACACCATCGACCTCGACGTGCCCGCGGGCACCACGGTCGCCATCGTGGGGGCGAGCGGCGCGGGCAAGAGCACGCTCGTGAACCTCGTCGCCCGCTTCTTCGACCCGACCACGGGCCGCATCACGGTGGACGGCCGCGACCTGCGCGAGATCGACGTGGAGCAGTACCGGCGGCTGCTCGGGATGGTCGAGCAGGACGTGTTCCTCTTCGACGGCACCATCGGCGAGAACATCGCCTACGGCCGCCACGGGGCGGAGCCCGCGGAGGTCCGGCGGGCGGCCGAGCGGGCCCACGCCATCGAGTTCATCGAGCGGCTCGAGCGGGGCTTCGACACCGTGATCGGCGAGCGGGGCGTCAAGCTCTCGGGCGGACAGCGACAGCGGCTCGCGATCGCGCGGGCGATCCTCGCCGACCCGGTGATCCTGCTGCTCGACGAGGCCACCAGCAGCCTCGACACCGAGACCGAGCGGGCGATCCAGGCGAGCCTCGAGGAGCTGATGCGCGGTCGCACCTGCTTCGTGATCGCCCACCGCCTCTCCACCGTCGCCAACGCCGATCACATCGTGGTGCTCGACGACGGCCGGATCGTGGAGTCGGGCACGCACGCGGAGCTCGTCGCCCTCGGCGGCCGGTACGAGCGCATGGTGTCGCTGCAGACGATGGGGATCGAGTTCGCCTGAACGGTCGCCGCCGGTCGGTCGAGCCGCCGGGCGCGCTCGCGCCGGCCATCGCGCGACGCCCGGCCACGCGGGCGCGCGAACGCGGGGCCCCGCCCGAAGGCGAGGCCCCGCGTGGGGATCGTCATGCGGGGACGCGGCGCGGGCCGCGTCTCCCGGCCGCGGTCAGGCGCGACGGCGACGGGTGCCGGCGGCGCCGGCGAGACCGAGCAGCGCGAGCGCGCCCGGGGCGGGCACCACGTTCAGGGCGAGCTCGCCGCCCCAGATCGCGTCGATCTCGTCCGCGACGTCGTCGAAGCCCTCGTAGAACTCGAGGGTGAGGACGCCGTCGGCGAGGACCAGGTCCGGGATCGCCGCGTCGGCGAGGACGAGCAGACCGCCCGACGAGTACGCGTCGCTGCCGGCGAAGTCGTCGCCGAAGCCGGGCGTCAGGAAGATCTCGGGCGTGCCGTCGCCGGAGTCGTCGTAGGCGATCCGGGCCTCGCTGAGCCACGAGCCACCGATGGTCTCGATCGTGACGTCCCACCCGATCGCGTCGACCACGACCTCCGAGCCCGAGGGCAGGCCGATCGCGGCCGCGAGGTCGAGCGACAGGACGTCGTTGTCCGCATCGCCGAGCCCGTCCCACGAGTTCACGTTGGTCAGGTCCACGGTCACGATCTCGGCCGACGCCGCCGAGGCGACGAAGCCGGCGGCCGCGGCCGCCATCACGAAGCTGCGCATCTTCTCTCTCCTGTTTCCTTGCCGCCGCGGCGTGCCCGAAGTCCCGCGCCCGGGCGGCATCGCTCGGGCGGCTCGCGACCCCGGAGGTTCGAGGCGTTCCGAAACCGTGCGCCGATGCGGCGCAGGGGCAAGCGTTCGCGCAGCACGCGGCCATTTCACGGCCAGGAAGGCCGCTTATCCGGTCGCACGATCGTCCCGGGCGTCCGAGAAGTGCGTCCGCGGCCGCTCCCGGACGTCGCCGCCGGCCGTGCCGCGCGGCACCGACGTGCGCGCACCTCGACGCCCCCGCCCGCTGGCGCGGATGCGGAGCGGATCGAGCGGCGTCCGGTCGCCGACGATGATGCCGGGGGCGGGCCGGAGGCGGGCCGG
>CAYLNM010000011.1:23990-26979 GCA_964385045.1 uncultured Isosphaeraceae bacterium | reverse complement strand
GGCGGGCCGGAGGCGGGCCGGCGCGCGGCGGGCGCGAGCGGGCGAATCGCCGCGCGGATGAGCGAGCCCCGCGAGGATCCAGGCGCTGCGTCCGGGCCATGAACCGCTCGCCGGACGGGCCATCCCCGCCGCCGGGTGTCTCGCCTCCCCCGACGCACGCGGGGCCCCGCCGATCGACGGGGCCCCGCGGTGCGAGCGTTCACATGTCGGTCGCGGGCGCGACCGGACGGGCTCAGCCGCGGCGGCGCCGCGAGCCTGCGAGACCGGCGAGGCCGAGCAGGGCGAGGGCGCCCGGGCCCGGGATCACGTTGAGCTGGAACTCGCCGGCCCAGACCGCGTCGACCTCGTCGGCCACGTCGTCGAAGCTCTCGTAGACCTGCAGCGTCAGGATGCCGCCGGACACGAGCACGTCGCCGAGACCGAGGTCGTCCTCGAGGTCGAGGATGCCGCCGGAGCTGTACGACGCGTTGCCCGGGAAGTCGTCCCCCGCGGACGGGTTCAGGAACAGGTCGTAGGTGCCGTCGCCGTCGTCGAGGCCCACGACCGCCTCGCTGAGCCACGAGTCGCCGACGGTATCGATGGTGACGTCCCAGCCGACCCCGTCGATGACGACGTCGCTGCCCGCGGGGAGGCCGAGGGCGGCGGCGAGGTCGAGCTCGACGAAGACGTTGTCGGGATCGCCGAAGGCGTCCCAGGACTGCACGCCGTCGACGTTGACGGTGACGATCTCCGCGGACGCGGCGGCCGAGACGGCCAGGGCGGCCGCAGCCGCGATGGTGGTGATGCGCATGACCTTCTATTCCTCCAGGTGGGTCGTGCCGTGGCGAGGCGTCGGGCTCGGACCCGGTCGGTCCGCCCGCGAGCGGTGGCCCTCGGGGCTCACCGCCACGAACGTCCACGCTCCCTCGGGTCCTCGCTCGAACCCCGGGGAGCCGATCGGCACGTCCCAGGGCGACAGCATCGCCGATGGGCGGGTCGACGTTCCGCCATCCACTGCACAACTTGCGCACAGATTCGACGGGCGTGGCGTCCAGATCGCCGCGGCAGGACGCGGGTGTCGCGAGCGGGTCGTGCGGGTCGGGTGCGGACGGCGGCGGCGGCGGCCCGGCCGGGCCTCCCTCGGCCGCCGCACGCAAGCAACGCGTGGCACGGACCTTCCGATTCGGCATCGGCGATGGCATGGGCACGCGCAGGGGCACGGGCGACCCGGCGCGCGGCCGCGACCCACCGCCGGGATGCGGCGCGGCCGCCGGCCGCCAGCCGCCAGCCGCCGATCGCGCCGCGCTCCGGCGGGCCCGTCCGACCTCGGGCCGGGCCGCCTCGCCGTGCGCCGGTTCGCTCCGTTGTGCCTGCCGGTCGGCCGGCCCCGGCGCCGAGGCGGCCGCGAGCCGGTCATGCCTCCCCGCTCAGGGCAGCGGCACCCCCAGGTCCGACAGCTGCTGCTCCGCTCGCTCGGCCCACCCGCGGTTGGCGAGGGGGCTTGCCGGCGAAGGATGCAGCACGGTCCCGATTCGTGGCGCCGACTCGAGCTCCGGAGCGGGCGATCCGCCCGGCTCCAGCACCGCTCGCAGCCGCCGCTCGGCGAAACCGCCGACGCCGATCGCCCATCGCGGCCCGAGGGCGCGCACCACGTCGAGCAACGCTCGGTCGCAGTGCCGGAACAGCGGCTCCCGCTCCTCGACCGGCAGCTTGTCCGGCGTGCGATTGCGGCCGCTCTGCTCCATGAAGACCAGCGGGCAGTAGTTCCAGACGAAGAACCGCTGGAAGAAGGTCTCCGCCGTCCCGAACCGCGCGGCCACCCAGCCCCAGAGCCGCCGTCCCGACACCTCGCTCCGGCCGCACTCGAAGCCCTCGATCGGCCGTTTCGGATGCTCCGCGCGGGGACGGCGCACCGGCGCCTCGATGCCGAGGAAGTCCCGCACCGCCGCGATCTCGCCGAAGGGCACGCCGGTCTGGGCCATGCCCCACGGCCCCGGGTTCATGCCCAGCAGCAGCACCTCGCGCGAGCCGCCGTCCGGCACGCGACCGTACCGCTCGAGGTAGGTCTCGGCGGAGGCCCGCGCGTAGCCGAGCGGGTCGTAGACGTGCGTCACCGGCGGCCCGAAGTCGAGGCGGTCGACCGCGCGACGCAGCCGCCGGGCGACGCCGACGAGCGGCGGGGCCGCGGAGCCGGCGGAGCTCGTGGATGCGGTGTCGGCGGCGGTGCGGCGCGGCGGACTCACTGCCCGAGCCTACCGACATTCGGACGACGCGCGTCGGTCGCGGACGCCGTCATGCCGGCCGGACCCTCGCACGGCCCGCCGTCGCCTCCCGCAGCGCGGCGGCGAACGCCTCCGCCCGCTCCTCCGGCACCGCGACCCGCAGGACCACCTTCATCGCGTATTCCGACTCGAGCGTCACCGCCTCGTGCGCCGCGAGCGCGCCCGCCACCGGGGCGGACAGCTCGTAGTCGTGCTCGATCCGCAGGGACCGCGTGACGACGCCGCGCTCCACCGGCACCGCCGCGAGCCCGGCCTCCGCCGCGGCGCCGTACGCGCGCACGAGTCCGCCGGTCCCGAGCTTCGTGCCGCCGTAGTACCGCGTCACCACGACCACCACGCGGTCGAGCCCACTCGCGTCGATCCGCCGGAGGATCGGCGGCCCCGCGGTGCCCGACGGCTCCCCGTCGTCGGCCGCCCGCGTGCGGTCGGGACCGATCCGCCACGCGAAGCAGTGGTGCGTCGCGTCCGGCTCGCGGGAACGAACGCGGCCGATCGCGGCCTCCGCCTGCACCTCGTCCCCGGCCGGGGCGACGTCGGCGATGAACCGCGAGCCCTTCGTCTTGTCGATCTCGACCGTCACGGATGCCCTCGGCCGCCGGAACTCACCCACCGGACCGCTCCTCGCCCCGCCGCGGCCACGCCGGCGCCGCCGCCGCGCCGGGACCGCCCGCCACGCCGGGACCGCCCGCCGCGCCGGGACCGCCCGCCGCGCCGGGACCGCCCGCCGC
>CAYLNM010000011.1:22284-23890 GCA_964385045.1 uncultured Isosphaeraceae bacterium | reverse complement strand
CGCCGGGACCGCCCGCCGCGCCGGGACCGCCCGCCGCGCCGGGACCGCCCGCCGCGCCGGGACCGCCCGCCGCGCCCGCCAGACCGACGTCTCCGAACGCTCCGCGTCCGCCGGTCCCGCCGCGCGACGATCGGCCGACCCGGGGCGCCGTGACGACGCCGGTCGGGACCGCCGTCCGTCGTCCGGCTCCCGGCCGGGGTACGCTCACCGAGATGACCGCCGCCTGCATTCCATTCCTCGGCTCCTTCGCCTCCTTCGGCTCCCTCGGCCTCGCCGGGCTCCCCCCCGCCCTGCTCGAGGCCTCGGTGCTGCCCGCCCGCCTCATCGCCGCCGGTCCGATCGGCGGCGGCGGGGACGACGGCCCCGCGGGCCCGGCCACCGCGGGCGACTGGTTCCTGCTGCTGTTCTACCTCGCTCTCGCCCTGTGCGTGAGCTTCCTCTGCTCGCTGCTCGAGGCGGGCTTCCTCTCGCTGCCCCGCAGCCACGCCCGCGTGATGGCCGACCACGGCCACCGCTTCGGCGAGCTGCTCAACGAGATGAAGGAGTCGGTGGACCGGCCGCTCGCGGCGATCCTCACGCTCAACACGGTCTCGCACACCTTCGGGGCGGCGGGCGTCGGGGCGATGATCCAGAGGATCTTCGGGGCCGCGTGGCTGACCGCGGGCAGCGTGATCGTCACGCTGCTGATCCTCGTCCTCTCCGAGATCCTGCCCAAGACCCTCGGCGCGGTGCACGCCAAGAAGCTCGCCCCCTTCACCGCCCACGCCATCCGCACCATCATCATCCTGACCTACCCGATCGTCCTCTGCCTCGAGCTCATGAGCCGCGTCATCGGCGGCAGCGGCCACCCGACGATCACGCGGGCGGAGATGGCGAGCCTCGCCGAGGAGGGCCAGTCGACCGGCGTCCTCGGCGAGCGGGAGTCGCGGGTCATCACGAACATGCTCCGTCTCGACGCGATCCGCGTCTCCGACGTCATGACGCCGCGGCCGGTGGTGTTCATGCTGCCGCACCACATGACGGTGGCGGAGGCGACGGGACGCGACAAGCCCATTCCGTTCAGCCGCATCCCGATCTTCCGCGAGAATCCCGACGAGGTCATGGGCTTCGTCCTGCGGCACGACCTGTTCACCAACCGCTGGGAGGGTCGCGGCTCGATCCGGCTCGCCTCGCTGGTCCAGGACCTCGCGGTGATCCCGGCGATGGCCTCGGTCGGCCAGGCCCTCGAGCTCTTCACCGCCAAGGGCGTCCACATGATGCTCGTGGTCGACGAGTTCGGCGGCACCGCGGGCATCATCACGCTCGAGGACGCGGTGGAGACCCTGCTCGGGGTCGAGATCGTCGACGAGACCGACGACGTCACCGACATGCGGGCGCTGGCCCGGGCCCGCATGGAGCGGCGGCGCCGGGACCGCGAGCGGCGTCTCGCGGGGCCGGGGCCCACGCTCCTGACGCCGCCGGTCCGGGACGCGGGGGCCGGAACCGAGGCGGGTGCCGGGGCCGGAGCCGGGACCAGGGCCGCGGCACCCATCACGGGCGAGACCGGGAACACTCCCTCGGCGTGACGAGCGGGCCCGGCGGGCCGGCCCGGACCGCCCCCGGACCG
>CAYLNM010000011.1:0-22184 GCA_964385045.1 uncultured Isosphaeraceae bacterium | reverse complement strand
CCCGGACCGCCCCCGGACCGGCCCCGGACCGGCCGGACCACCTCCGCGACCCCGACGGTCCTCGTCTCGCCGGCAGGACGCCCGCGTTCCCGGACCGTGATCCGGGCCCGCACGACCGTCACCGTCCCCCCGGGCGCTGCCGATGCTCCTCTCCCGCGGCGATTGCCGCCGGTGCGCGGCCGGTCGACCTGCGGCGACGATCCGCCCGGGCCGATGCCGGGGGGGCATGGAGGTTCCACCGAGTCAGCCCGGGCACGCGGACCGCCGGCGGGCGCCGCGGCACGCGACCGAGTCGCAGGCCTCGTCGCTCGGCGACGTCATGGACCTCTCCCGAGTCGGAGCTCGCGTCGGCGGACGCGGGCGGCCGCCGCTCCGGGTGGGCGAGACCGTGACGCTGGGACTGCACGCACCCGAGGGCATGCTCCGCGTGCCGGGCCGCGTGGTGTGGATCCGCAGGCCCCGCTTCCGACAGTGGGAGATGGGGCTGGAGTTCGTCGACGTGGATCGCCGCAAGCAGGTCGCGGTCGAGCGTCTGGCGAAGTACGGCTGCCTGACGGTGCCGGGCGACGACTCGAGGGACGCCGGGGGAACCGGGTCGACCCGGGGCGAGACGGTCCACCGCTTCACGCCTCCGGGTGCACGCGTGACGGCGAGCTTCCGCGAGCCGGATCACTACCGAATGCTGCAGGTGCAGCCCGACGCCGACGACGAGACGATCCGACTCGCCTTCCGCACCCTCGCCAAGCGGATGCATCCCGACCGCAACCCCTCGCCTGACGCTCGCCGTTGCTTCGAGGCGCTCAAGCAGGCGTACGACGCGCTCCGTGATCCCCGGCGGCGTGCCGCCTATGACGCCCGCCGGACCGCCGACGGTGACGGCGAGGCCGCGGGTCGCGACGCCGCCTGAGCGCTCGGCCCCGGGCGGCCGCCGACCGGTCGCCCCCCCGCCGACGGACGGCCACCACCGAGCTCGACCACGACGTCCGGACCGGGCTTCCCCGAGGCGGCGCGGCGCGTCCGCCGCACGCCCCGCGGCGATCGCCCTACCGTCCGAGTGATCGTGGCGCCGCGACCGTGCGCCGCGCCGCGCCGCACCGACTCGCCTCCCGCCCGCCCTCCGAGGATCCCGCATGCACCCGACCGACTACGAGGCCGCCCTCGCCGCCACCGCCGATCGCACCGCCCGCTGCGTGCCGGCGGACCAGGACGAGGCGGCGCACGTGGCCGAGACGTTCCGCCGGCTCTTCGCCGAGTTCACGCCGGACGCGGTGCCGCCCGCGGTCGAGGCCGCCTACGCCGAGGACGTCTGGTTCGACGACACGCTCAAGACCATCCACCGCCGCGAGGAGCTCGCCTCGTACCTCGCGCACTCGGCGTCGCTGTGCGACGACTTCGAGGTGACGGTGCACGAGGCCCGCGGGGCCGACGGCGACTTCCTCGTCCGCTGGCGGATGCGGATCAAGTTCAAGCGGTTCCGCCGGGGCGAGTGGACCGACTCGATCGGCGTGACGCACCTGCGGCTCGACGCGGACGGCCGCATCCTGCTGCACCAGGACTACTGGGACGCGGCCCGCGGCCTCTTCGAGCACGTGCCCGTGCTCGGCTGGGGCATCCGCACGATCAAGGCGCGGGTGTGACGCCCGCCGCGCCGGCCGCCGGCGGGACCGCCGCCGCGGCCCGCTCAAGCCGGTCGACCGCTCCCGCCACCCGCGGCATCCGCGGCAGGCTCGCGAGCCGGCGGCGGAGCGCCGCGAGCTGGGCCGCGGCCGCGGCCCGGCCCACGCCGTCGCCGTCCCGCACGTCGTCCACCGCCTGGTAGGCGAGCCCGAGCCGCATGCCGAGGGCGGCGAGCCGCCACGGCATCGGTCCCGCGAGCGCGTCGCCGCCGCGGGCGAGGACGCCGAGGGCGCCCGCGGCGGCGAAGAGCGTGCCCGACTTGCGGGCGTTGGCCCGCCGCCGCGACCGCTCGTCGCGGGCGGTGAGGTCCTCGTGCTGGCCGCGGCACATCGCGACCGCGGCCCGGGCCAGCAGGTCCACCGCGATCCCGGCGGTGGCCGGCGGCAGGCCGCGGGCGGCGGTGGCGAGTCCGCTCGCGAGCATCGCGTCGCCCGCGAGCACCGCGGCCGGGACGCCCGCCCGCACGTGCAGCGACGGCTCGCCCCGCCGCTCGTCGGCGTCGTCGAAGGCGGGCAGGTCGTCGTGGGCGAGGCTCGCGGCGTGGACCAGCTCCACCGCCACCGCCGCCGGCAGCCACGCATCGTCGTCCGCGCCGCCGAGGCCCACGTCGCCGACGGCGAGGAAGGCCTCGCGCACGAGCAGCGGACGCAGGCGACCGCCGCCGCGGATCCCGGCGAGCACCACCGGGCCGAGGGGACGGCGGCCGTCGACCGCGCGGGCGAGGGCGGACTCGAGTTCCGCGTGCTCGCAGGCGTCGAGCCGCGGCGCGAGGGCCGCGAGCGCGTCGCGGCGGGCGCGGTCGGGCGATCCCGAGCCGGCCGGCGGCGACGCGGCGGGCGCGAAGGTCTCCGGCGACCGCGCGACGGACGAATGCTCGGGGGCGACGGTGCTCGGGCCGCTCATGCGTGGTCTCCGGTGGGGACGCCGCGGTGCTCGAGCAGCGCCAGCAGCACGTGGGGCACGGTCAGGGCGTGCAGGCCGATGAAGACGACCTGCAGGCCGACGGCGGGCAGCGGTCGATCGCCCGCGGCGAGCACGGCGGCGACGACGCCGGCGCCGAGCACGGTGGCCGCGGTGGCGGGCCAGGTCGCCCGCACGAAGCGGACGGCGGCACCGCGCGGGTCGGCCGGGACGAGCTCGGCCGCCGATCGCATCGAGTGCCGTACCGCGTGGACGAGGCAGAAGTACAGCGTGAAGAAGGCCGCGGGCGGCAGCAGCCACGCGGCGGCGGCGACCGCGACGGGCTCCAGCAGCGGCAGCCGCCGCGGCCCGCGGGCGGCGGCGGCGTCGAGCAGTCCGGGCACCGCGAGGGCGAGCCCGACGAGCCCGATGGTCTGGACCACGCCGGGATCGGCGAGCGAGCCGCCGGCCCCGCCGAGGAGCACCGCGAAGATCGCGGCGACGTCGTCCGGGCGCAAGGCGAGCGGCGCGAGGACCGCCACCGCGCCGCGGCCCCCGGCCCGCATCAGTCGCCGCGGTCCGTGCACGCCCCGCGACTCGGGGCCGAGATCCTCGTCGCCGAAGTGCAGGACGCCGAGGACGAGCAGCCCCGCGAGGGCGGTGGGCGGATGGAGCCACCACCACGCCGCGACCGCGGCGGTGGCCGCGAGGTAGCCGCCCACGAAGGGCACCGCCCAGCGGCGACCGAGCCGCGGGCGAAGCAGGCGGCGGCCCACCTCCATGTCGAAGGCGCCGTGCGGCAGTCCCAGCACCGCCACCAGCGCCGCGAGCAGGCCGACGGTGGCCGCCGGGCCGAGGCCTCCGGTGACGGACCAGGCGAGCCCGGCCGCGATCAGGACCGGCACCATCGCCAGGGCGTGGCGATCGAGGCCGCGGGCGAGCCAGTCGGGCGACTCGGGCGGGGTCGCGGCGGCGGCGAGGCCGGAGCGGCCCGCGCCCCCGCGCGCGCCGGCCGTGCCCTCGGCGCGGCCGGTCGCCGCGGACGCCATCGCGATCGGCGGGGTGAGGGGCTCGGTCATCGCGCGACCTCCGCCTCGGCGGCCCGTGGGGTCGGTCGCGATGCGGGCGAGCGCCCGAGCAGGTGCCGCGTCATCGGGCCGGGCGGGGTCGCACGCAGCACGGCGAGCAGGTCCGAGGGACGGGCGTGGTCGGTCAGGAAGCGGGCCGCCCGGTCGCCCCGCACGCCGCGGAGCACGCCGACGAGCACGTCCGGGGCGACCTCGGGCGACGAACGCAGCAGCGAGAGCATCAGCCGGTCCATCGACTCGGCGAGCCGGCTGCGCACGGCCGGGAACTGCGGGACGCGCTCGGTGGCGACGGCCCGGGCGAGCCGCCGCGAGGCGCGCTGCACCGCCGCGAACGCGTAGCCGCTCGACGGCTTGACGAGGCCGGCCGCGGTCCCGATCGGGCAGTGGCGGCCGACCGGGCCGCGAGGCACCGGGATCGACCGCATCGGGATCGCGCCCCGCTCCTCGCGGAGCACCGCCTGCGCCGACGCGCCCCGGCGCTCGAGCCAGCCGGCGATCGCCGCGTCCCAGTCGGGCTCCGGAGCCCCCGGCGGCATCAGGCGGGTCGACTCGACCAGCGCGTGGTCCTCGGCGAACGGCAGCACGTACACGAAGTGCGGCCCGCCCGCCTGCGGGACGTCGAAGTCCATCAGCTCCACCGTCGTCGGATCGAAGACCGGGCGATCCGTCCGCACCTCGCGCCCGACGAAGCGCTGGACGAGGCCCGCGGCGCGGTCGGCCTCGGTCTCGAGGCCCGGCTGCAGGTGCGGCGGCCGCCCGTCGAAGACGATCTCGAACGGCCCGGCCGACTCCAGCGGCGTCTCGATCCACGCCGCCCGGGCGCGGACGGTGACGTCGCGGGCCTCGAGCCCGAGCCGGAGCTCCGCCCGTCCCGTCGCCCGCAGGTGGTCGATCGCGGCGACGTGGAAGCGGTCCGACGGCAGGTGCCGGTACGGATGCCGCCGGGCCTCGTGCACGATCTCCGTGCGCGGGGTGCGGGCCCGCCAGCGGTGCCACGTGTGCGTCGCGAGGTGGTCCCAGCGCGTCGGCTCGACCGACCACCAGCACCACGTGCGGTCGCGGGGGAAGCTCGTCCGCGGCTCGACGACGGTGACGCGGGCGTCGGGCATCGCCTCGAGCAGCTCGACCGCGAGCGACAGGCCGGCGCAGCCCGCGCCGATGATGCCGAACGATCGCGTCCTCGGAGCGTCCGCCGTCACGCCGCCGCCTCCCGCAGCCGCCGCGGCAGGCCCTCGAGGTGCTCGTGTCCGCGGCCGTCGTGCGGCACGAAGCCCCGCTCGCCGAGGACGGCGAGGCGACCCGCCGAGGCGGTCGCCCGAACGACGCCGAGGAGCTTGCCCGCCGCACCGACGCGGGACCGCGACCGCAGCGCAGCCCGGCCGCGGCGGGCCACGCGGGCCCCGATCGCCTCGTAGTTCCGGCTCGCGGCGAGGATGCCGGGCCGAACCGCGACGGGCAGGTCGCTCATGCCCCCGTCCGCGGCGCGGTAGTGCCGCTCGGCGAGCTCCAGCAGGCGCCGGATGGCCGCGAGCGTGGCTCGCTCGGCGGCGGCGTCGGCGGCCGCGGCCGCGCCGGTGGCCCAGGCCCCGCCGCCCGCCCCGGCCTCGCCGCACGTCGCCCGCAGCACGTCTTCCGCCGCCACCCACGTCGCAGGCAGGTACACGCGGCCGCGGGCGGCGTCCTCGGCCACGTCGCGGGCGATGTTCGTCAGCTGCATCGCGAGCCCGAGGTCGATCGCGTGGGGGTGCGCCCGCTCGGGCACGTCGAGCACCGCGGCGATCATGAGGCCGACCGCGCCCGCCACGCGGTACGCGTACCGCATGAGCTCGCGCTCGTTCGCGACCCGCACC
Source organism: uncultured Isosphaeraceae bacterium (assembly GCA_964385045.1). Taxonomy (GTDB): domain Bacteria; phylum Planctomycetota; class Phycisphaerae; order Phycisphaerales; family SM1A02; genus CAYLNM01. The sequence goes on along the minus strand of CAYLNM010000011.1, from coordinate 16,669 downwards.
GTTCCGAGGTCCGACGCGACGCCGCGCACGAGCTCGTCCACCACCCCCCGCGGGATGCCGCGCCCCCGGGCCAGCCGCTCGAAGTCCACGACCACGGGGTCGCCGGGGTCGCCCGAGCCGCCGCAGCCGTCGCCGCAGGCCTCCGGGCTCCCGCCGACACGCTCACGTCCCCGCAGCAGCCGCTCGAGCCGGGTCCGCGCCTCGGCCGGCGTCGCGGCCTCGTCCACCGCGTCGTCGAGCCGGCGGCAGAAGCCGTAGAGCACCGCCAGGTCCCGCGCCGCATCGGGCGGCAGCAGCCGCGCCGCGAGGTGGAACGTCCGGGCGTGCCGCCGCAGCAGGTCCGCCCCCGCCGGCGACGACGAGGCCGCGGCCGGGGGGCCGGGCGCCGGCACGGTCACGGCCGCCGGCGCGGTCGTCTCGTGCGCCGCGCTCGCCGCCGGGTCCGGACCGACCGCCACCACCGTCGCCGTACTCGCCGCGATCCGGGTCATGCGTGGACTGCCCCTTCCTCGCGCAGCACGCGCTCGAGCACGCGCGCCGACATCGTCACGCCGGGCAGCCCCGCCCCCGGGTGCGTCCCGGCGCCGACGAAGTACAGGCCGCCGACCTTCGGGCACCTGGCGTGGAAGCGGAACCACGCCGACTGCGTCAGCAGCGGCTGCACCGAGAAGCCGGCCCCCGCCGGGCTGAGGAAGTCGCGCCGGAACGTCTCCGGCGTCGAGTAGAAGCAGGTGTCCAGACGGGCCCGCAGCTCGGGGGCCATGGCCGCCTCGATGCGCTCGAGCACCACGTCGCGATAGCGATCGCCCTCGCGCTCCCAGTCGATCCCCGCGTCGAGGTTCGGGACCGGGGCGAGGGCGTAGAAGCACTCGTGCCCGTCCGGCGCCATGGCCGGGTCCGTCCGCGTCGGGGCGTGCACGTAGAGGCTCGGGTCCCCCGGCAGCCGCCGGCGGTCGAAGATGTCCTTGAGCAGCCCCTCGTACCGATCGCTGAGCACGATCGTGTGGTGGGCCACGTCCTCGTAGGTCCGGTCGGTGCCGAAGTAGGCCACGAACAGCCCCATCGACATCTTCATCCGGCGGGCCTTGCGGCGCATCGCCGCCGCCCGCGGCTCGCCGTCGAGCAGATGCTCGTAGACGGTGACCGGGTCGGCGTTGCAGACCACCCGGTCGGCCGGGATGCGGGTGCCGCCGGCGAGGTCGACGCCGCACACGCGGCCCCCCGTGGTGGCGACGCGCTCCACGTCGGCCCCGAGCCGGATGTCGATCCCGACGTCCTCCATCAGGCGACCGAGCGCCGCGACGAGCGCCCCCGTGCCACCCATCGTGTAGTGAATGCCGAAGCGCCGCTCCACGACCTGGATCAGGGCGTAGATCGACGTCGTCGTGAGCGGGTTCCCGCCGACCAGCAGCGGCTGGAACGAGAACACGCGCCGAAGTCGGTGGTCGCGCAGGTGGCGCGACACGAAGCCCCAGGTCGACCGGAAGGACCCGAGGCGAATCATCTGCGGGATCGCGGCGATCATCGTCCCGAGCGACAGGAACGGCACGTCGCCGAGCCGCTCGAAGCCGACCTCGTAGATCCGCTCGCACTGCCTCAGCATGCGCAGCATGCCGTCGGCGTCGCGCGGCTCGATGTCCCGCACCTGGGCGAGGGCGTGCTCGACGTCGCCGTCGTAGTCGAACGAGGTCCCGTCGTCGAAGACGATCCGGTACCACGGGTCGACGGGGGCGAGCGTGAGCTCCTCCTCCATCCGGCGCCCGAACAGCTCGAACAGCTCGGCGAACAGCCACGGGGCCGTGATCACCGTCGGGCCGGCGTCGAAGACGTAGCCGTCCCGTCGGTGCACGCGTCCGCGGCCGCCGAGCTGGTCGATGCGATCCACGAGCGTCACCTCGTGGCCGAGGGTCCGCAGGCGCAGCGCGGCGGCCATGCCGCCGAAGCCCGCGCCGACCACCACCGTCCGCGACGCGGACCGTCCGGCCGCCGGCGCCGTGGCGCGCGGCGAGGACGGCGACGAGGCGATCGGCGGAAGGCCCCCCGCCGCCGCCCCCGCCGGCACGAGGCCGGCGGGGAGCGGCGTCTGGCCGGGGGCGGCCGGGCTCCGGGCGACGCGGGACGCCGCCGCGGAGCCGATCTCCGGTCGTCCGGGCACGGGCGTCAGGCCGTCGCCGGCGTCGCCGCCGAACCGGGCTCGATGAGACCCTCGATCTCCGACTTGCGGCGGGCGATCATGTAGATGATCACGCCGAAGCCGGCCTTCGCGGTGATGTCGGCGATCGTGTAGCCGACCTGCAGGCCGACCACGCTGCCGGCCGACCGCGTCGCGTCGTCGCCGCCGGTCCCGAGCGCGCCGATGACGTACGCGATCGGATAGAACGACCAGGTGATCAGCACCACCACGCGGGCGAGGTTGATCAGCGGCTGCACCTCCTGCGGCTGCTTCGCGATCGCGTCCGACAGCTTGGTGAACAGCACGCCCAGGATCACGAGGAACGGGATCATCGAGGCGATGAACCAGCCCCAGATCGCGGCCGCGCTGCCGCCGGTGGCGATCGCGGCCTCGCCCGGGTAGCCGAGCACGATCATCAGGATGACCGCCGGGATCAGGATCGTGAGGTACTTCTTGGCCTCGTCGCGAGCGAGGGCCATCACCGCGATGAGCTCGACCATCAGCAGCGGCACGGTGAGCAGCCAGTCGGCGTAGCGGTAGAAGTCGTTGAAGGGCTTGCCCTCGACCGGCGTGTACATGTCGGTCGCCGCGTTGAGCGTGTAGGCCATGCCGAACGAGTCGCGGATCTGCCAGTAGTGGTAGAACGCGATGAAGGTCACCAGGCCGGTGACGATCATGGCCGGGCGATACTTCGGGTTCACCCGCGGGCTGATGAAGAAGAACACCGTTGCCGCCGCCATCGTCGCGACCGTGAGCGACAGAAGGTTGTAGACGACGTTGTAACCGAACACTGAGAGGTCAGGCATCTCGGGCTGGGCTCCATCGGGAGAAGGGGACGACCGGTGGGCACGGCGCCCCGCGGCCGGGGAGAAGGACGTCCGTGGCGGGTCGACCGCGGACCGTCCGGGGAAAAACACCCAAATCGTTCACGCAGGTCTCCAGGAAGGCCGTCGCTGGGCACGCTGGGGGCGGCATCGCGACGGCGGAGGGACGTCGAGCGTCCGGAGGCGAGAACGCGGGGTCCGCACCGTGCGGACCCCGGGGAGTCAGAGCCCGGCCAGCACCGCGGTCACCGCGAGGGGCACGCCCCACGCGAAGGCGGCGCCGCTGGCGAAGGGCTCGAGCGGCGGGAAGTCGGCGCCGAGCATGGTGCGTCCGAGCATGAGCATGACGGCGACCTGCACCCCGGCGCCGGCGACGACCGCGACCGACGCCACGTCGAGTCGTGGAAGCATGCTGCGGCGCACGAGGCCGCGGGCCACCAGCCAGGCGGCGAGCGCGGGCGGGCCGAGGACGAGCACGCCAGGGGCGCCGCCGTTGGGATTCAGCCCCGACGCGGTCGCGCCGCGCCGGAACGCATCCTCGAGTCCGAGCATGATGAGGACGACGACGACCGCGGCCACGAGCGAGGCGGCGATGGACGCCATGACCACCCGAAGGAGGCCGGTTCCCGCCGTTGGGCCGGGGGCATCGGCTGTAGGGTCGGTCGTGCGCATCACAGCGTCCGTCCGGCCGCGTTGATCTTCCGGGGAATGCCGTCGGAGTCGCGGTCAACGCGACGATACCCCCACACCGTCGGCGCCGGTCAACTCCAAGCCTCCGCGATTCGCATCAGGATTTCCCCTCGTTCGAGGAAGGGCCGATCGCGGCGGGCCGGCCGGAGCGACGTCCGCGGGAGGGGGTGCTCGGACGGCTCCAGGTCGCGCCGCGGCCGGCGCGACGGGCGGCCGACCGGCGGCCGGCCGCCCTTCCCCGCCGCCGGATCGCACGCCCGGCGACCGGCCGCCCGCCGCGCTGCATCCGCCTCGCATCGAGCCCCGATTCGGTCGATGTCACCCGTACTCGGGACAGGAGGATGTCCATGCGCCGCCGCCCCACCGTCACCCTCGCGTCGACCGCCCTCGCGGCCGGCTGCCTCGCCCTCGCGGCCGCCCCCCTGGCGGCGACCGCGGCATCCGCCTCCCGGCTCGGCTCCGTGACCGCCAGTGCGGCGACGGACGCCGACGCCCTCTGGGCCACCGACTTCGACCGCGGCCACCGCGGCTGGCAGGTCGTCCTCGACGGCGTGATGGGCGGCCTCTCCAGCGGGCGCCTGTCGGTGCCCGACGACGGCGTGGTCGGCTTCTCGGGCCGGCTGCGGCTCGAGAACAACGGCGGCTTCTCGCAGATCCGCACCTCGGTCCCCCGCGAGGGGTTCGCCGAGGCGGACGGCATCGAGCTGCGGGTCAAGGGCGACGGCCGGACCTGGAACTTCGACGTCCGCACCGCCGACGTCCGGATGATGGCCACCGGCTGGCAGACCAGCTTCGCCACCCGCGACGGTGCCTGGACGACCGTGCGGCTGCCCTTCGACGACTTCATCCTCCAGTCGTTCGGCCGCCGGGTGCCGGTCGACGGGTCGCTCCGGCCCGAGCTCGTCGAGTCGATCGGCCTGACGCTGTCGGACAAGCAGCCGGGGGCCTTCACGATCGAGCTCGACGCGATCCGGGCCTACCGCGCGGACGAGCCGGCATCGGCCTCGCTCGCCCGGCGCGACGAAGCGGCCGACGGAGAGGCGGACGGGGACCAGCCGGCCGGCGCCGGCGCCCGCCGCGTCGCCGCGGCCGATGACGCCCCGGGCCTCGTCGAGGTCGCCCGGTCGGCGGGCCTCGACACGCTGCTCGAGCTCGTCGCGGCCGCCGAGCTGACCGAGATCCTGCCGGATTCCCCCTTCACGGTGCTCGCCCCCACCGACGACGCGTTCGCCGAGCTGCCCGAGGAGGCGGTCGCCCGGCTCACGTCGCCCGAGGGCCGCCGCGACCTTCGCCGCATCCTCGCCCACCACGTGGTGCCCGGCCGCGTGCCCGCCGCCACCGCCTTCACGCTCCCCGCGGCCGAGAGCCTCGCCGGGCAGCGGCTGACGATCGAGACGGGTCCGTCCCTCCGCATCGGCGGGGCCCGCGTCGTCGCCACCGACGTCGCCTTCGACGGCGGCCTGGTGCACGTGATCGATCGCGTCCTCGTGCCCGAGCTCCGCACCGTGGTGGAGCTCGCGGCGGCCGAGGACCGGCTCTCCACCCTGGCCGCCCTCGTCGAGGGAGCGGGCCTCGCCGAGTCGCTCGGTCCCGCCAACGACGGGCCGTGGACCGTGATCGCCCCGGTGAACGCGGCCTTCGACGCCCTGCCGGCCGACCTCGTCGAGACGCTGACCGCGCCGTCCGGGCGACGCGAGCTGGTGACCGTCCTCGGCTTCCACGTCGTGCCCGGCCGCGTGCGGCTGGCCGACCTCGCCGGCCTCGAGTCCGCCCGCACCCTCTCGGGCGAGCCGGTCGACGTGCGCCTCGAGGGCGGCCGGCTGCGGGTCGGCGGGGCGAGCGTCGTGATGGCCGACATCGAGGCCGCCAACGGCATCGTGCACCTCGTCGACGCGGTGATGCTGCCCCCGTCGCTGAGCGGCGTCGCGAGCGACGAGGGGGCCGCCGGCGACGAGGGGAGCCGCCCCGCCCTCGCCGACCGCGAGCTCTTCGTCCGCACGCTCGGCATCCTCGAGCGGGCGGTCGAGATCGGCGCCCCGCTCTTCAACGACGGCAACCCCGACGCGTGCGCCGCGACCTACGCGGTGGCGCTCGAGTCGATCGTCGCCCTCGCCGGGCCGCGGCTGGGCGGGCCCGAGCGAGCGGTGCTTCGGCGCGGCCTCCGCGACGCGGCGGCCGAGACCGACGCCCGCGAGCGGTCGTGGATCCTCCGCGGGGCGATGGACGAGCTGTACCGCCGGCTGGCGATGCGGCTCGGGGACGTCTGATCGCGGCGGGCGGCTGATCGAGCCGCGCGGTCCCGCGCCGGAGCCCGGCCCGCCGGTCGGCTCCCAGTCGACGGCGCGGGCGGGCTCCGCGCCGGAGCCCGCCGCGGGCCCTCCCCGCGCCCGGCCGCGGCGTTGGATCGGTACCGTGCCCGCGTGCACGCCACCCTCGCCTTCGTCCGCCGCGAGCGCCGCTTCCTCGCGTTCGGCTTCCTGCTCACCCTCGTCTCGTCCTTCGGCCAGACCTTCTTCGTCTCGCTGTCGAGCCGGCCGCTGCGCGAGCGCTTCGAGCTCACCGACGGCGAGTTCGGGCTCGTGTACTCGCTGGCGACGCTGGCGAGCGGACTCGTCATCGTGCAGGCCGGGCGGATCGTCGACGCCGTCGACCTGCGGTGGGTGGTCGCCCTGGTCCTCGGCGGCCTGGGACTGGCGGCAGGGGTGATCGCCTCCGCCCCCGCGGTGATCGTGCTCGGGCTCGGGCTCTTCGCCCTCCGGCTGTGCGGGCAGGGGCTGTGCGGGCACGTCTCGGCCACCGCGATGGCCCGGACCTACGACCGCCGCCGCGGCCTCGCCCTCAGCCTCGCCGGCCTCGGCTACGCGGCCGGCGAAGCGCTGCTGCCGTTCACCGCGGTGCTGGTCCTGCAGTCGCTCGGGTGGCGCCCGCTGTGGGCGATCGTCGCGGGCGTGATCCTCCTGCTCGTGCTGCCCCTCGCGAGCTGGCTGCTGCGCGGCACCGCGCCCGAACGACTGCGCCCCGGGCTCGCGGGGGCGTCGGCGCCGGGCGCGGCGCCGACGGTGACCGCGACGACGCGGCCCGGGACCGACCTCCACCTCGGCCCCGCGCCCGGTCCCCAGCCCGAGCCGGCACCCCGCTCCACGGTCCGCCCCGACTGGACCCGCCGGGCCGTCCTCCGCGATCCGCGGTTCCTCCTGATCCTGCCCGCGATCCTCGCCCCGGGCACGATCATCACCGGCGTCTTCTTCCACCAGGTGTGGCTCGTCGAGCAGCGGGGGTGGGAGCTGGAGCTCTTCGCCGCCGCCTTCGTCGTCTTCAGCGCGACGCAGCTGCCGGCCGGGCTCCTCGGCGGGCCGCTGCTCGACCGGGTGGGGGCGACGCGGCTCCTGCCGTTCGTGGCCCTGCCGATGGCGGCGGGCCTCGCCGTCCTCGCCGGCGTGACCGCGCCCGTCGCCCCGTTCCTCTTCATGGCCCTCATCGGACTGACCATCGGCCTCGCCGGGCCGGTGGTCGGCGCGTCGTGGGCCGAGCTCTACGGCGTGCGGCACCTCGGCTCGATCCGGGCGCTCGCCACCAGCGCGTCGGTGATCGGGACCGCGACCTCGCCGTTCGCGGCGGGATGGATGATCGACCGTGGCGTCGCCCCCACCCCGATGCTCGCGTGGTCCGCCGCCGCCGCGACCGTCGCCGCCGGCGTCGCGTGGCTTGCGCTGCGGTGGCGGCCGGTGGGCACCGCCCCGCCGTCCCCGCCGCCGCCCGCACCGTCGCCGCCGCCCCCGCCCCCGTCCTCGCCCGCTTGAGGCGTCACCCCGGCCCCGCCGCGCGGCTCGCCCGCGGTCGGAGGCTCAGTCCCGCCGGATCACCACCGCGGTCAGGTCGTCGGACTGCGGGGTTCCCTCGGCGAAGGCGAGGACGTCCTCGTGCAGCACGCGGATCTGCTCGGCGGGCTCGAGCCCACGATGCCGCGCGATCGAATCGACCAGCCGCTCGAGGCCGAAGAGCTCGCGCCGCGGATTCGCCCACTCGAAGAAGCCGTCGGTCAGCAGGATCAGCTGGTCGCCGGGGGCCATCGGAATCCGCCGCGGACCGTCGCAGGGCAGCGGCTCGACCACGCCGAGCGGAACGGTGTCGGCCGACCACTGCTCGACCGGCCCGCCGTCGCCGGGCACGAACAGCACCGGCGCCTGCCCCGCCGACAGCAGCTCCAGTCGCCGGGCCGCGGCGTCGATCACCACGACCGCCGCGGTCACGAACCGCCCTTCGCCCACGTCCTGAGCCAGCAGGTGGTTCACCCGCCCGAGCGTCTCGACGAGCTCGTTGCCCCCGTCCCCGACGCTCGCCCCGGCCGAGGCCCGCATGTACGCCCGGCACGCGGCCACGATGAGGGCCGGGCCGATTCCGTGTCCGGTCACGTCGGCGAGGGTGACGATCGCCCGGTCGCCCGGCAGCGGCAGCCAGTCGTAGTAGTCGCCGCCGGTCTTGTCCGCGGGCCGGTTCCAGCCCGCGACGGTGAAGCCGGGCAGATCGAGCCCGCGCCGCGGCAGCAGTCCCCGCTGGATCTCGCGGGCGAGGTCGAGATCGCGCTCGATGCGGGCGCGGTCGGCCTGCTCGGTGGAGAGCCGCTCGAGCGTCCGCGCGAGCGTGTCGGTCATGTGGTTGAACCCGTGGGCCAGCTCGCCGACCTCGTCCCGCCGCTCGACGCCCTCGACGCGGGCGTCGAGGTCGCCCGCCGCCACCGCCGCCACGCCGTCGCGGAGGCGGGTGACCGGACGCACGAGCCGGCCGCCCATGAACCACACCACCGCGAGCACCACCACGAGAGTCAGGGCCAGGCCGGCCGACAGCAGCAGCGCGTGCCGGCGCACCGGCGCGAGGGCCTCGGCCTCCGGCACGCGGAAGGCGAGCGACCAGCCGGTCGCGCCGATGGGGGCGTGGGCCACGAGCTGGCGGCCGGGAACGTCGGGCAGCGTCACCCGGGCGGTGCCGGTGCGCCCCGCCACCATGGCCTCGACCAGCGACCGCAGGTCGGCCCAGCCCTCGATCTCGGCCAGGGCGACCAGCGACGTCCCGAGCAGCTCGTCCGACCGGCGACTGGCCATGAGGCGGCCGTCGCGGTCGGCGATGACGAAGTCGCGGTCGCCCACGATGGCGTCGGCGAGCCGGGTGGCGAGCGTCTCGAGGGCGATATCGACGGTGGTCACGCCCCGGAACGAGCCGTCGGGCCCGGCGAACGGCTCGCCGTAGGTGATCATCGTGACGTCGCCGGCCCCCTCGTCGAAGTACGGGCCGGTCCAGGTGCCGGCCCCGCGGTCCTTCGGCTCGTGCCACCAGGTCCAGGACTCGTCGCGGTACCAGTCGTACACGCGCTCGTCGATGTTCATGTGCCGGACGCCGCCGTCCGGCTCGCGAGCCGCGTAGGGGGCGAACAGGCCGCCGCCCGGGCGGTACGCCCCCGGCTCGAAGGCCATCACCGCGCCGAACGCCCCGGGCAGGTCCTCCAGCGTCGCGGCGAGCAGCCGCTCGATGCGGTCCTCGGGCATGAAGGGGTCGGCCTCGATCGCCCGCGCGTTGCCCTCGGCCGCGGTGGCGGCCCGGCGGAAGGCGGCGTCGTACCGCTCGGCGACCACCGTGGCCTCGACCGCGAGCTGGTCGAAGGTGGAGTCGCGCTCGCTCGCCGCGAGCCGGACGAAGGAGGCCCCCAGGATCACCACGCAGGCCGCGAGGACCGGGAGGCCGATCGTGGCGAGGAGCCGGAGGCGGAGCGGGACGTGCATCGCCGGAGCCTACCGCCGGGCGGCCGGCGCGGCCCGGCCCGTGGCGTTCGGCCGGCATCGGCCGCCCCGCTCCGGAAGGACCTCGGTCCCCCGCGTGGACGGATCGCCTCCACCCGGGAATCATGCGTGCCGAGATGAGCCGCTCCACTCCCGATCCAACCTCCGGTCCTGTGTCCGACCCGACATCCGCGCCGCGGCCGGCCGAGGGCCCGGCCGGCGGCGGAGACGGCCCGTCGGTCCCGCCGCTGCCGCCCGTCATCGTCCCCGAGGACGTGGTCGACCCCGAGAACGCCGCCGAGCCCGGCTGGGCCCGCGCGGCCTCCCGCCTCGCCGCCCACCCTCTTTTCCGGCGGACGGTCCTGGTCCTCATCCTCGCCGCGGGCGTCCTCGTCGGCCTCGAGACCTACGGCGACATCGTCGCCGTCAACCCCCCGCTCTTCCGGACGCTCGACACCGTCATCGTCGCGCTGTTCGTGGTCGAGATCCTGGTGCGGATGGCCGCCTACGGCCGCCGTCCCTGGCGGTTCTTCCTCGACCCGTGGAACGTCTTCGACTTCGTGATCGTCGCGGTGTGCCTGCTGCCGGTGGACGGCAAGTTCGCCGCGGTGGCCCGCCTCGCTCGCGTCCTCCGCGTGCTGCGGCTGATGTCGGCGATCCCCCGGCTGCAGCTCATCGTCAACGCCCTGTTCCACGCCATCCCGGCGATCAGCTACGTCATGCTGCTCGTGGGCCTGCTCTTCTACGTGTACGCCGTGATCGGCACCGGCCTCTTCGGCGACAACGACCCGTGGCACTTCGGCAACCTCCACGTGTCGCTGCTGACCCTGTTCCGGGTCATCACGCTGGAGGACTGGACCGACGTCATGTACATCCAGATGGTCGGCTCGGCGGCCTGGGACGGCTACCCCGGCTCGACCGCCGGCAGCGTGGCCCAGCCGCTGCTCGCCACGTTCTACTTCGTGTCGTTCGTCCTGATCGGGACCATGATCGTCCTCAACTTCTTCGTGGGCGTCGTGCTCAACAGCCTCGACGAGTCGCAGAAGAAGCAGGCGGCCCGGCTGCTGGAGCGGGCGTCGCAGGACGAGGACGCGGACGAGCTGGTGCGGGAGCTCGCGATGCTCGCCCGTCGGTCCGCGGAGCTGCAGGAGCGGATCGCGCGGCTGGCCGAGCGGCACGCGGCGGTGGCCGGCGCCGACCGGCCCGGATCGAGCGGCGACGGTGGCGACGACCGGCCCGGGTCGAGCGGCGGCGGCGACCCCGGCGGCCCCGCGTCCGGCGGAGCCGCCTCGTGATCCTCGACGTCCCGTCCGACCTGCGGCTGAGCTGCCCGCCGGGCCTCGCCCCCTCCCTCGCCCGCGAGGTCGAGGCGCTCGGCCTGCCGGTCGAGCGGGTCGAGCGGGCCGCCGTCCTCACGCACGGCACGTGGCCCGACGCGTGGCGGCTGTGCCTCGAGCTGCGGACCGCCCACTCGGTGCTCCGCCCGCTCCACCGGTTCCCGTGCGACTCTCCGAAGACGCTGTACCACTCGGTGCGGTCGATCCCGTGGGAGGAGATCGTCCCCGAGGACGGCTATCTCACGATCGAGTCGGCGGTCGACCACCCGAGCATCGACAACTCGATGTTCCCCAACCTCCGCGTCAAGGACGCGATCTGCGACCACCTCGTCAAGGTCCGCGGGGTTCGGCCCGACAGCGGCCCCGAGCGGCGCGGGGTGGTCGTGCACCTGCACTGGGCCCGCGATCGCGCGACGGTGTCGATCAACGCGGCCGGACGCAAGCTCGCCGACCGCGGGTACCGGCGAGCCGTCCACCGCGCCCCGCTGCGCGAGACCCTCGCGGCGGCGATCGTCGCCGAGTCCGCCTGGGACGGTCGCCGGCCGCTGCTGATCCCGATGTGCGGCAGCGGCACCCTCGCGATCGAGGCGGCCCTCATCGCCCTCGACCGGGCCCCGGGCCTGCTGCGACTCGGCTTCGCCTTCGAGCGCACGCTCGGCCTCGACGCCGAGCGTTGGAAGCGGATGCGGAGCGAGGTCCGGAACCGGGCCCGCAAGACGATCGACGCCCCGATCATCGCCACCGACTCGGATCCGGCCGCGATCGAGGCGGCCCGGGCGAACGCCCTGACCGCGGGCGTCGAGCACCTCATCGAGTTCGACACGTGCGACTTCGCGGAGACCCGGGTGCCCGAGGGCGCCGCGGAGCCGGGCCCGCCCGGCGTGCTGCTGGTGAATCCCGAGTACGGGGCCCGGCTCGGCGAGGAGCAGGCGCTGGTTCCCACCTATCAGCGGCTCGGGGCGTGGATGCGCGAGGCGCTGCCGGGATGGTCCTGCCACGTCCTGTCGGGCAACCCGCGACTCACCAGGCACTTGGGGCTCAAGGCGAGTCGCCGCACGCCGTTCATGAACGCGCGCATCGAGTGTCGCCTGCTCGCGTACGACATTCGCGCGCGGCGCGACTGATCGCGCGGGGCGGCGCGCCACGCCCGCGCCGTGCTCCCGCATCGCATCCCCCCTTCGTTCAGATCGGGTTCACGGGCGGACGCCGCGCGCGGCCGGTTGCCGCCGCACGGCCCGTGCGCTCATGTTGCGCATACCTGCGCGCCGCCAACCAAATCAGCGCGAGGCGGTCGTATGGTCGCCGCTCCGCTCGCGTGGGCCCCGTCGACGCTCGACGGCCGCGCGCTCCACGCGACCGGACCAGGGAACGAAGGAGGACCCCACAGATGACGTTCCGTCTCGCCCCGATGCGCACCCTCGCCGCCGCGGTCACCCTGACCGCCGCCGCCGCGGGCCCCGCCGTCGCCGGCTCGGACGCCCCGACCTTCCGTCGGATCGCGACCATCCCGGTGTTCCAGAACAGCTCGATCGACGACGAGGCCGTCGCGGAGATCGTGGCCGCGACCGCCGACGGCGCCACCCTCGCCTACACCGACGCTGCCCGCGAGGCGATCGGCTTCATCGACATCACCGATCCGGCCAACCCCGTCGCCGACGGCGAGGTCGCGGTCGACGGGGAGCCGACCTCGGTCGCGATCACCGCCGACGGCTTCGTGCTCGCGTCGACGAACACGAGCGCGAGCTTCACCGACCCCTCGGGCCTGCTCCAGGTCATCGACGAGTCGACCCGCACCGTCGTGCGCACGATCGACCTCGGCGGCCAGCCCGACGCGATCGCGATCAGCCCCGACGGCCTGTACGCCGCGATCTGCATCGAGAACGAGCGCGACGAGGATCTCGGCGACGGCCGTCCCCCGCAGCTGCCGGGCGGCTTCCTGGTGATCGTGGACCTGATCGGTGCGCCCGCCGACTGGACCACCCGCACCGTGGAGCTCGCCGGCGTCGCCGACCTCTTCCCGGAGGACCCCGAGCCGGAGTTCGTCGACATCAGCAAGGCGAACATCGCGGCGGTGAGCCTCCAGGAGAACAACCACATCGCGCTCGTCGATCTCGAGAGCGGCACCGTGGTCGCCGACTACTCGGCCGGCACCGTCAGCCTCGACGGGGTCGACGTGATCGAGGACGACATCATCACCCCCGACGGGTCGTTCACCGACCTGCCCCGCGAGCCCGACGCGATCGCGTGGATGGGCCCGCTCGTCCTCGCCACCGCCGACGAGGGCGACCTCGACGGCGGCACCCGCGGCTTCACGACGTTCCTCAACAACGGCATGACGCTCTTCGAGGCCGGCACGGCACTCGAGAACCTCGTCATCCGGCACGGCCACTACCCCGAGAACCGCTCGGAGAACAAGGGCAACGAGCCCGAGGGCATCGAGTTCGGCGACTTCGGCGACACCGACTACCTCTTCGTCGGCTCCGAGCGCTCGAGCGTGATCTTCGTCTACGAGATCCCGCAGAACCCGACCGTGTCGCTGCTGCCGCCGTTCTTCGGCGCCCTGCAGCCGCGGCTGGTCCAGATCCTGCCCGCCGGCGGCGCCGGCCCGGAGGGCATCCTCGCCCTGCCCGACCGCGACCTGCTCGTCGTCTCCAGCGAGGAGGAGGATCGCGGCGACGGCCTCCGCGGCAGCGTCTCGATCTACCAGCGCGGCCTCGAGCCCAACTACCCGACCGTGGTGTCGGGCGACCGCGAGCGCGGCACGCCGATTCCGTGGGGCGCGCTCTCCGGCCTCGCGATCGACCCCGCCGACGACACCGCGGCCTACACGATCCACGACAGCTTCTACGACCGCAGCCGCGTGTACGCCATGGACGTCTCGTCCGTGCCCGCGGTGATCACCGGCGAGACCGTGATCTCGGACGCCGGCGGCGTGCTCGAGACCGCGCTGACGAACCTGAAGAAGCAGCTGCCGGGCACCGACGACTTCACGGTGTCCGCCATCGTCAACGACGACGGCACGGTGAACCTCGACCTCGAGGGCGTGACCGTGGACCCGCTCGGCAACCTGTGGGTCTGCTCCGAGGGCCGCGGCAACCTCCTGGACGGCGTCAGCGATCCCGACGACCGGCCCTTCGAGTCGCCCAACATGGTGCTCCGTCTCGACGCCGAGGGCGTCATCGACTTCGCCGCCTTCCCGCCGCTCGAGGTCACCCGCAACCAGTTCCGCTTCGGCCTCGAGGGCATCGCCCCCGTGGTCGCGGGCGAGGCGGGCGTCTTCGTCGCGGTCGCCTTCCAGCGGGCGTGGCAGGCCGCCGGCGACCCGGCGGACGCCACCCGCATCGGTCTGCTCGACCCGGTCAGCGGCGAGTGGACCTACGCCTACTACCCGCTCGACGCGGTCGAGTCGGGCAACGGCGGCTGGGTCGGCCTCGGCGACCTCGTCTTCCGCGACGGTCAGCTGATCGTCGTCGAGCGTGACAACCAGGCCGGTCCCGACGCGGCGGTCAAGCGGATCTACGCCGTGGACGTGAACCTCGGCGACTTCCGTCCCGAGGGCGATCCCAAGGGCTTCGTGACCCTGAGCAAGACGCTGGTCCGCGACCACCTGGCCGAGGGCGACTTCGACGTCACCGGCGGCGTGACCCCCGAGAAGATCGAGGGCCTCATGGTCGCCTCGGACGGCCGCACCTGGATCGTCAACGACAACGACGGCGTGGACGACAACAACGGCGAGACCCAGCTCCTCGAGGTCGGCGACCTCTTCGACTGATCCTCGCTCGCCCCCCCTTCGCACGGGTCGGAGGGGTCGCGTGACCGGCCGCCGGCGCCTCGCAGATTGCTTCCACCTGCCGGTGGCACCCCGACTCGACATCCACCGGGCGGGCTCCCCTGGGGCCCGCCCGGTCTTTCGTGCGCCGGCGGCGTCTCCCGCGGCGGGGCTCCGGCGGCCGTCGCGGCGGCGGCGGCCGCGGCGGCCGCGGCGAGCGAACCGCGGCCGCCGCGGCGAGCGAACCGCGGCGAGCATGCCGCGGCCCCCCTTCCGCGTCTCACGGCCGGGCGCCACGGCGTTCCCCTTCGGCGCGGTAGGCTTGCCGGATGGTCGCGACCGACGAACGCCATGTCCGCCACGCCGCCGCCGGCGCCGCGGCATCCCGCGGCGCCGCGACCGGGCGGCCGCCCGCACGCCCCGCACGCCCCGGTCCGGGAGACCCGCGGTGCTGAGCCGCGTCGACCACGACGCGTCCGTCGACCGCGACGCCTTCGAGGCCCGCGTGCCCGACCTGCGGATCCGCCTGCTCGAGGCCCAGGCCGAGCTGCGCGAGCGGCGGATCCCGGCCCTCGTGATCCTCGCGGGCGACGACCGCTGGGGCTGCAGCGAGGTGCTCGACCGCCTGCACCAGTGGCTCGATCCGGCCCGGCTGGACACCGTGGTGCGGCTGCCCGCGACCGAGGCCGAGGACGAGCGGCCGTTCCTGTGGTCCACGTGGCGGGACCTGCCCCGCCGCGGACGCATCGGGATCACCTACGGCGGGTGGCCGCACCGCCTCGTCCTCGAACGGATGCGCGGCCGGATCGACGAGGACGAGCTCGACCGGCGGCTCGAGGCGGTGCGGGTCATGGACCGGATGCTCGCCGACGACGGGATGATCCTCGCCCGGTTCTGGATCCACGCCCCGCGGGACGAGCACCGCCGCCGCTTCGCGGCCGGGAAGAAGCACCCCGAGTGGAAATGGCGGCTCGACGCGACCGACCGCGCGATCCTCGAGCGGTACGAGAAGGTCGTTCCGCTGGCCGACCGGTGCGTCGCCGCGACCGACGCCCCGCACGCCCCGTGGCGGATCGTCTCGTCGATGGACGACCACGCCCGCGACCTCACGGTGGGCGAGTCCCTGCTCGAGCGCCTGGAGTTCGGGCTGCGGGAGGCGGCGACGCTCCGAGGGCGGCCGCCGGTCGCCTCGCCCCCGGGACCCGCCGTCCCCGCCGGTGGCGGCCGGCTCACGGAGCTCGATCAGTCCGCCCACCTGCCCAAGGACGCGTACGTCGAGCGCAAGGGCGTGCTGCAGGCCCGCCTCGCCCGCCGCATGCGGCAGCTCGCCGACGCCGGGCAGTCCGCGGTGGTGGTGATCGAGGGCCCCGACGCCGCCGGCAAGGGCGGAGCGATTCGCCGCGTGGTCGCCGCCCTGCCCGCCACGATGGAGCGGGTGGTCCGCATCGGCGCCCCCACCGACGAGGAGGCGGACCGCCACTACCTCTGGCGGTTCTGGCGTCCGCTGCCGCCGGCCGGGCACCTGCTGATCTTCGATCGCTCGTGGTACGGCCGCGTGCTGGTGGAGCGGGTCGAGCAGTACGCCCGCGAGGCGGCGTGGCGACGGGCCTACGACGAGATCAACGCCTTCGAGGCGCAGCTGCTCGGCCACGGCATGGCGCTGGTCAAGCTCTGGCTGCACATCGATCGCGAGGAACAGGCCCGCCGCTTCGAGGCCCGCGAGGCCACCGGCTGGAAGCGGCACAAGATCACCGAGGCCGACTGGCGAGCCCGCGAGCGGTGGGACGACTACATCGCCGCGGCCGAGGAGATGTTCGCGCGGACGAGCACCAAGGCTGCCCCCTGGACGATCGTGCCGGCGGACGACAAGCGCTACGCCCGCGTGCAGGTGCTGGACACGATCACCAGGACGCTCAAGCGCAGCCTGTGGAAGGATCGGCGACGGCGGCGAACGTGACGCCGAATCTACGCCCGTCCCGAAGACCGGTCGTCCTCGAGCGGGTGCGGTGACCTCCGGATGTCCCGCTCATCGCGGGCCTCGCCGCCGCCCCGGTCCGGCCAGCGACGTCATCAGCAGCATCACCGCGGCTCCGGGGCTCGGAATC
>CAYLNM010000010.1:0-55274 GCA_964385045.1 uncultured Isosphaeraceae bacterium | reverse complement strand
GCGGGCGGGGGATGGACGGCGGCGTCGGTCATCGGCGACGAGGCTCCGTGCCACAGCGGACGGCGGCGGACGGCGGGCATCGCAGACACGGCGGACGCCGCATCGCGAGGCTCTCATCGGTCGTCCCCATCCCTGAGCCTACCGCAGCCGCACCGCCTCCCGTCACGACGACACGTTCGCGCGGGCGAAGCGGATCGTCCGCGCAGGACCTGCGCCCTCGCCCCGGGTCGCCGGCACGGGCGGACCGGGCGCACGGGCTCACCCACCGGCCGGTGAAATGGGGGTCAAGCGCGGTGCTACCATGCCCGACTCGCCTTCCGGGGAGCGCCGGTCGGGTGCGCCCCACCCACCGATCGAGTCCCGAATGTCCGCGTATCCCCGCCTCGAGGCCCTCGCCCGCCGATTTCTGCCTCCGGCCGCCGCCCGGCTGGCCAAGCGATCCATGGTGGGGGCCCGGGCCCGCCGCCAGGCGGCGGCGTGCCGAGCCGGCTACGAGGCCCACGGCGATCTGTACCCCCATCCGGTTCTCTTCATCGCCGGACTTCCCAAGAGCGGCACCACCTGGCTGGAGCGCATGCTCGCCTCCTACCCCGGCTACCACGAGTACCTCATCCCCGACGTGGCGGCGTACGAGCTGCGGACGGGAGGCAGTCACGACTACGAGCTGCCCGAGGGCATGTTCGACCGCTTCGACCGGATGCTGGTCCTGACGAAGATGCACGTGCACGGCTCCCCCCACAACGTTCGCCTCCTGCACGAGGCCGGGGTGCCGTACGCGGTGCTTCACCGCGACCTCCGGGACGTCGCCGTGAGCAACCATTTCTACGTCCGCAACACGCCATGGCATCCCGAGCACCGCCACTACGTGGGCCGCCCGGTCGAGGAGGGCCTCCGCGTCTTCGCCGACCGGACGCTGCCGGCCTACGTCGACTGGGTGCGATCGTGGCGGGCCAACCTCGACCCCGAGCGAGGCGTCATGCTTCGCTACGAGGACCTCCTCGACGACACCGTCGGCTGCATGACCCGGCTCGCGGGGCACTTCGGCCTCGACGACGATCCGCACCGCGTGACCGAGATCGTCGACCGTCACAGCTTCCGCCGCCTCTCCCGGGGGCGCGACCGCGGCCAGTCGTCGGATCGGAGCTTCTTTCGCAAGGGCATCGCCGGCGACTGGCGGAACCACTTCACGCCCGAGCTCGTCGAGCTCTATCGGTCGCGTCTCGGCGACTTCCTCGTCGAGGTCGGCGACGCGGGCGAGGACGGCTGGTGAGCGGCGTGTCGCCCACGCCCGCGGGGCCCTCCGAGGCGCAGGCCCCGGCTGGGGGCGACGGCCCCGCCGCCGCCTCGCCACGCACGGACAACGAGCGGGCCGAGCTCCGCGTCGTGATCCTGAACCAGTACTACTGGCCGGACGTCGCCTCGACGGGCCACCTCCTGCACGAGCTCGCCAACGATCTCGCCCGCCGAGGCGTGCGGGTCTCGGTGCTGACCGCCCGTCCGAGCTACGGCCCGCCGGAGACCTGGCAGCCGGCTCCGCGGCGGGAGCGGACAGGCGGCGTCGACGTCGCGCGGATGATCACCACGCGGTTCAGCAAGGACAACATCCTCGGCCGCGTGCTCAACTCGATCACCTTCCTCGCCCCGCTCACCCTGCGGGTGCTGCTGCGGCCCGACCGCGACGAGGTCTTCCTCTACACGACGAACCCGCCCTACCTCGGGATCATCGGTGCCCTGGTCTCGCGACTGCGCAAGCATCCCTACGTGGTGCTGCTGCACGACTCGTACCCGCACATCGCGGTCCTCATCGGCAAGCTCCGGCACGGCGGCCTCGTCGAGCGGCTCTGGCACCGCCTGAACCGTTCGATCTACCATCGGGCGGAGCAGACCATCGTCCTCTGCGACCGGGCCAAGGACCTGGTCTGCCGCGAGTACGACGTCGACCCGTCGACCGTCCACGTGATCCCCAACTGGGCCGACGGAACGAAGCTGTTCCCGATCGACAAGGCCGAGAGCGCGTTCGCCCGCGAGCACGGGCTCGTCGAGCCGTTCACGGTGATGTACTCCGGCAACCTCGGGCTCTACTACGAGTTCGAGACGATCCTGAGGGCGGCGGAGCTGCTCCGGGACGATCCCTTCCGCCTCGTCCTCGTCGGCGCCGGCGGCAAGAAGGACTGGATCCGCCGCGAGATCGAGCGGCGAGGCCTCGACAACACCCTGCTCCTGCCGTACCAGCCGTTCGAGACCCTCAACGAGTCGCTCAACGCCTGCGACGCATCGCTGGTGACGATCGACCGCGGCGTGGAGGGGATCAGCTTCCCGAGCAAGCTCTACTCGTCGCTCGCGGTGGGCAAGCCCATCCTCGCTCTGAGCGAAGCGACGAGCGAGTTGCGGGACATCGTCGATCGCGACCGTGTGGGCCGCTGGTTCGAGCTCGGGGACACCGAGGGCGTGGCGGCTGCGTGCCGGGAGCTGATGCGCGATCCGGAAGGCTGCCGTGTCATGGGCGAGAACGCTCGACAGCTCTTCGAACAGCGGTACAACATCGAGGCGGCCGGGGCGGCCTACGCCTCGGTGCTGCGGGCCGCCGCCCCCGCTCCCACCAGCGAGCCCGACCTTTCGACCGAGCCCGCGGGCACCCGCGACGGTGCCGCGTCGAGTTGAGCGGCCCGCGACGGCACGTCGGACTCCGCGCGCGAAGCGGCCCCGGCGTCCACGGGAGGCGCCGGGGCCTGTCGCACCGCGAACGCCGCGGCACGAGGGGCATGCTTCGATGCGAGGCGGAGGGGACTCGCGGGGTTCGAGAGGCTCCGGCCCGCCGGGCAGCGAGGAGGCCCGCCGGGCCGGAGCGAAGAAGGAAGATCGTGCCTCAGGCGGGTCGGCCGCGGCCGGCCTCGATCCGCTCGACGACGAGGAAGACGACGACGGCCACGACGAGCAGGCCGCCGATGAACCACCAGGGGGCGAGACCGGTGAGGTCGACCGCGGTGAGCTTGTTCGTCGCGCTCCCGCCCTCCGGCGTGCGCGTCAGCTCGCCCAGCGCCATGAAGCCCTCCTGGATCGCGGGATACAGCTCGGCGAAGAGCCCGCCGCCGACGATCATGCCGAGCAGGCCGGGGATCGCGTGCCGCGAGCCGTCGCCGAGGGCGGCGATGCCGGTGCCGGGGCAGTAGCCGAGGACCGCCATTCCGACGCCGAAGAGCAGCCCGCCGGCGACCACCGGGACGAGGGTCGCCGACTTCACGTGCAGCCCGACGTCCATGCCCAGGGCCCGCATGCCCCAGATCCCGATCGCGCCGGTCACGATCGCGGTGAGCATCACCTTGAGCACGGTGAAGTCGCGGAACAGGAACTGGTTCAGGATCGTGGCGTAGCGGGTGACGCCGCCGCGCTGCAGCAGGAAGCCGAAGACGAGACCGGTGAGCAGGCCGGTGACGATCATGAAGGGCGTGTCGAGGGCAAGCATCAGGCGGACCCTCCGCTCGGGGTGGCGCCGCCCGCACGGGCGGCGTGGCCGAAGAGCAGCCAGGCGGTCGCGACGCCGCCGGCGAACATCACCATGAAGAAGGTCCAGCTGCTCGCCGCGAGCTGCAGCCCGCCGCTGATCCCATGGCCCGACGTGCAGCCGCCGGCCATGCGGGCACCGAAGAGCATCACCGCGCCGCCGAGGAAGGCCGCCGCGTAGCGCACCGCCCGCGACTCGCCGAACCGCCGACGCCAGAGATCCGGCACGTGCTCGACGAACCGCTCACCGTCGGTGCGACCGATGCGGGCGCCGACCCAGGCCCCGATGGGCATCGCGAGGACGAGCCAGAACTGCCAGTCGAACATGACCTTCCCGGCCTCGGGGGCGAAGTACTTCGCGTAGTACGAGTTCGCCTCGACGTGGCCGGGGGCCACGATGCCGGTGCCGGCCCCCGCGAGCTTGGCCATGGTGGTGCTCGTGCCGAGGGCCTTGCCCATCGCCGCGAACGTGATCCAGCTGAGCACCCCGATGCCGATGCCCACGAGGTAGGGGTTCCAGCGACGGCGTCCGAAGAGTCTCATGGACGGGTCTCCCGTGATCCGGCGGTGGCCAGCGGTCGTCCCGCGGCCTCCCACTCGCCGGGCCCGAGCTCCACGCGCGCCGCGTCGACGCCGTGTCGACGCAGCGCCTGCACCGCGTTGACCGCGGTGACGCAGTAGGGGCCGCGGCAGTACGCCACGACCCGGGCCCCCTCGCCCGCCGCCCGCCGCACCTCGTCGAGGCGCTCGGCGAGCCGGGAGGAGGGCACGTTGATCGCCCCCGGGAGGTGTCCGGCGATGAACTCGCGCTCCGTCCGCACGTCCAGCAGCACCACGCGGCCGGCGTCGAGCTCGGCCTCGAGCTCGTCCACCGACAGCGGCGCGAGCGTGTCCGGATCGCGGAGGACGTCGTCCACGACCTCCCGGACGGACGGCAGCAGCGCCTCGGCGGTCTCGCGCAGCACCGCGACCAGCCGGCTCACGGCGGGCGAGGCGTGCCGATAGCGGATGGAGCGACCCTCGCGATCGCCGACGACCAGCCCGGCCCGCTTGAGGACCTGCAGCTGGGCGGAGGCCGCGGCCACGGCCTGTCCCGAGATCTCGGCGAGCTCGCTCACCGTCCGGGGGCCTCCCGAGAGGATCGCGAGCAGATGCAGCCGCGAGGACGTGCCCAGCGCCTGCCCCGCCACCGCGACCGTCCGCCAGAGGAGGTCGGGCGGGAAGGCGAGGTCGTCCGGCCCCGCCGGCTCGGCGAGCCGCCCCGCCGCGGTGTCGTCGCCGGCCGCCCTGCGCTCGGCCGACGACGGGACACCGCGGACCTGGAGATCGTTCGGGGGGCGATCGTGTCGCGCTGGCTGAACCATGATTCAAATGATCGTATGAATCTTTGGGCGTGTCAAGTCGTGGCGAGCGAAAATCTCGGGCCACCGAGTCCTGGAGGACACGCGCAACCACCGATTCGACAACGGCCTAGCCTGTGGACCCGCCAACGCGGGGTTTCGCGCCGAAGGCTGCGGTCGGATGGGCCGAGAAGAGGCGTGCAGACCCGCCAAGGGATGAGCTCCAGCCAATGCCTCAAGATGATTCCCAACTGCCCGTGCGCAGCCGGAGAACCGCGCTGGCCGGCTGGGGGAACTTCAGACCGCGCCCATGCGACCTCGTGGATGCTCGAGCCGAGTCGGCCCCGAGCCGGCTCGTGGACCACGTTCGATCGGCGTCGAGACAGACTGGGCAGAGCCGGCCGATGATCGCCCGGGGCCTCGGGCGTTCCTACGGCGACCCTGCCGTCTGCACTGACGGCGTGGTGGTCGGCATGCGATCTCGTCGTCATTACCTGAGTTTCGACGACCAACGCGGCGTCCTCCACGCCGAGAGCGGCGCGAGCCTGGCCGACGTGATCGAGACCTTCCTCCCAAGAGGCTGGTTTCCTCCCACGGTCCCAGGAACCAAGTTCGTCACCATCGGCGGTGCCATCGCCGCGGACATCCACGGGAAGAACCACCACGTCGACGGCTCTTTCGGGAGCTTCGTCGACTTCTTCACGCTCCTCGCCGCGGACGGACGCGTTCTGACGTGCTCTCGCGACAGGAATCGACAGCTCTTCGAGGCAACCGTCGGCGGAATGGGCCTGACGGGGATCGTGCTGGACGCACAGATCCGGCTGCGACGGGTTCCGTCAGCATGGTGCCACGTCCAGACCGAGCGAGCCCGCGATCTCGGCGACATGCTGTCGCGGCTCACCTCGGAGGATGACGCCTTCCGCTACTCGGTGGCATGGCTCGATGGCATCGCACGTGGCAGGTCCCTCGGCCGCGGCGTCCTCATGCGGGCGAATACGGCGGATCCGTCAGCCCTGCCCCCTCGCTGGCGATCGCGGCCGCACTGCTCGAGCCCGCGGCGACGGCACACGCTGCCGTGCTTCCTCCCGGGTGTGACGGTCAACCCAGTGTCGATGCGACTCCTCAACTCGACGTACTACCACCTCCACCGACCGGGGGAGTCGCTCGTCGACTTCGACCGATACTTCTTCCCCCTGGACGCGGTGGAGCACTGGAACCGCGGGTACGGCCGACGAGGATTCGTGCAGTATCAGGCTCTGTTCCCGAACGACTCTGCGGAGACCGGGACGCGGGAATTGCTGGAGTGCGTCACCCGGTCACGCCTGAGCTCGTTTCTCGCAGTGCTGAAGCGGAGCGGCCCCGCCGGGGACGGAATGCTGTCCTACCTCTTTCCGGGCGTCACGCTCGCGCTCGACTTCCCCAACGTCGGGCCAAGACTCGCCGAGATCACGAAACAGCTCGATCGAATCCTGCTCAAGCACGACGGCAGACTATATCTTGCGAAGGATGCCTTGACATCGGCCGAGACGATTCGCGCGATGTACCCTCGCCTCGACGAGTTCCTCGACGTCCGGCGCCAGATCGATCCCGACGGCCTGTTCTCGTCGGACCTCTCCCGTCGCCTAGGGCTCGACCCGGCATCGGAAACCCTCCCGCGACCTCCGAGCATGCATGCCACCCTTCCCGCGAGCACGCAATGATCAGCGACAGGACCCCTGAAGCCGTCCTCGATCTTCCCCGCCCGCGATGGCTGCAGCTGCGGTGGATCGTCGGAGCCCAGGTGCTGCTGAGTATCCTGTGGATTGTGCTCGTTCCGATCGCCCCGGTCTCCGACTCCAACGTCTACGAGATCTTCGCCCGCAACATCGCTGCGGGCCACGGCTACGCGTGGGAGCCCGGTCGACCGTCCGTCTACTGGGCGCCCGGGACCGCGTTCCTCTATGCCCCGTTCTACCTCCTTGGCGATACGCCCTACCTGGCGATCGCGGCATTCAATTTGGTGCTTCGAGTCGGGCTCACGGTGCTCATCGCGACCGTCGGCCGCACGCTCTTCGGCCCCACGATCGGACTCACCGCCGCCGCGCTGCATGCTCTCTGGCCGAGCCAGATTCAATTCACAACGGTGATCGCCAGCGAGATTCCCTTTGCCACCCTGCTGGCTGCCGCGGTCGCGGTGTGGCTCCGCAAGCCTCACGGAGTTCTGCCCGCGGCGGCTTACGGCGGCGTCCTGCTGGGACTCGCCAGCATCGTGCGACCGACGGCACTGCTCATCCCCATCGTCCTATTGATCTCGGACGTGATTCGGTCTCGATCGATCCGCAGTCCGATGACGGCGACTGCCGTGACCTTCCTGCTCATGGCCGTGACCATCGCGCCCTGGACCATCCGCAACGTGCGAACGTTCGACACCTTCGTGCTGATCTCCACCAACGGAGGCGCCAACCTCTGGATGGGGAATAATCCCGATACAGACGGGGGCTACATGCCGCTTCCGGATCGCGTCGACGGACTGAGCGAGATCGATCGAGAGGAGGTGCTGAAACAGGAGGCCATCGACTACATCCGCAGCGATCCCGCCGCCTTCGCGACGCGAACGATCGTCAAGCTCGTCCGGCTTCACGAGCGCGAGACGATCGGCGTGGCCTGGAACGAAGAAGGGCTCAGATCGCGGTACGGCGAGTGGATCCTCACCCCGATGAAGATCGTCGCTCAAGCATACTGGATACCGATGCTCGGACTCGGACTGCTCGGCGCGATCATCGTGATTCGGCGTGAAGGCCTGCTCCCGGGCCTCGCTCACCCCACCGTCATCCTGTGGGGATACTTCGCGTCGGTTCACGCGGTCATCGTGATTCAGGATCGATACCACTTCCCGAGCATCCCGTTCATCGCGATCCTTGGAGCCGTCGCGGTCTCGTTCATCGTGCATCGCGTACGGCTCGGAAGACGGTCCGCTGACGCCGACCAACACGACGACGCCCAAGCGGCTGCGGATTGACCCACCCATGTCCCGTCTCGACCACGGCGGCCGCCTGTATCTTGCCAAGGACGCCCTGGCCGACGCCGAGACCATCCGCGCGATGTACCCGCGGCTCGACGAGTTCCTGGCCGTGAAGCGGCGGGTCGATCCCGCCGGCGTGTTCACCTCCAGCCAGGCCCGCCGCCTGGGTCTGGACCCGTTCCGACAGCCCGCCGAGGGGGACGCCGCATGAGCACCGTCGAGTCGGGCCCGATCGCCGCCTCCTCGGGCACCGCCACCGAGGCCGCGGCCGGCCACCGCGCCGGGGTGGCCGGGGAGTCCGTGCTCGTGGTCGGGGCCACCAGCGGCATCGCCCGGGCGGTGGTCGACCGACTCGCGGCCCGCGGCTGCAAG
The DNA here is from genome assembly GCA_964385045.1 of uncultured Isosphaeraceae bacterium. Classification (GTDB taxonomy): domain Bacteria; phylum Planctomycetota; class Phycisphaerae; order Phycisphaerales; family SM1A02; genus CAYLNM01. The sequence continues at coordinate 47,060 of CAYLNM010000010.1, read as the reverse complement.
CTCATCCTCGCCGCCCGCGACCACGACGAGGTGATGCGGATCCGCCAGGACCTACGGATCCGCCACGGGGTGGACGCGTGCGTCGAGGTCTTCGACGCCACCGACGCGGACGAGCTCGGCCACTTCGTCGGCCGGTGCCTGAAGCACGCCCCCGACGGCCTCGACGGTCTCGTCCTCGCCCACGGCTTCATGTGCGAGCAGGAGGACGCCGAGCGCGACCCGGCGCTCGCTCGGCGCATGCTCGCGGTCAACCTCGAGTCCGCCACCGCGATCCTGCTGCACGTGGCCGAGCACATGGCCGCCAACGGCCGGGGCTGGATCGCCGGCATCTCGTCGGTGGCGGGCGATCGTGGCCGCGGCTCCAACGCGGTCTACGGGGCGTCGAAGGCGGGCTTCACGGCCCTGCTCTCGGGCATGCGGGCACGACTGCGGCCCCGGGGCGTGCACGTCCTCACCGTGAAGCCCGGCTTCGTGGCCACCGCGATGACCGCCGGGACGCTCGACCCCGACTCGCCGATGGTCGCCGCCCCCGAGACCGTCGCCCGCGACATCGACCGGGCGATCCGGCGCCGGCGCGACGTCGTCTACACGCCGTGGTTCTGGCGGTGGATCATGCTCGTGATCCGGCTCATCCCGGAGCCGGTGTTCAAGCGGCTGAGCATCTGAGCGGACCGGACGCCGCCGGCCCGGCGAGCGCTCGGGTGGATCCCCGCCGGAACCGGCCCGGGTGCCCGTGCTCCGGCTCGCTCGCACCGGCCCGTCCCCCGAGCCCGTCCCGCCGGCTCATCGCCCCGACTCGACCTCGATCCCCAGCAGCTCGGCGACCGGCTCGGCCACGCCGCGGACGCGCGGCTCCCGCTGCCGCTCGGCCTCGTCGAGGACGATCTTCTTCCGCGGCCTGGTCACCAGCAGCACCGCCCGGACCTTCTCCACCGGCGTGCCGCCGGTCGTTCCTCGCTGCGACGGCGCGGCGTCGACGAAGGACTCCACCCGCAGCCGCGTCGCCCGCTCGAGGTCGAAGGTCACCGGTCGCTCGACGTCGCGGCCGAGCAGCCGCCGCGTCCACCGGCCCTCGCCGGCGATGCGGTCGAGCTCGAGCCGGTCCCGCGTGAACAGCATGCCCACGCCCCAGACGAAGGCCGCGGTGCCGAGCACCGAGACCACCGCGGGCGCGATCGCCGCCGACCGGCTGCTCGTCGTCCACGCGTGCCACGCGAAGAGGGCCCCGCCGCCCCCGAGCGCGGTGCCGACCACGAGGATCAGCGCGACCGTGCCCCAGCCTCCCGGCGGACCGGTGAGGACCAGTCGGCCGCCGTCGTGTCGCCGGATGCGCATCGCCGAGCTCCGCCGCGGGCGGTGGGCGCGGGCCACCGCGACGCGGTCATCCTCGCCGATCGGCCGGCGCGACGCGAGCCCGCACGCGGCCCCCCGCGGCCACGCCGGGGGCACGCCGGAGCCGCGCCGGGGGCACGCCGGAGCCGCGCCGGGCGTCTACGGCGCGTTCATCGCGACCGCCGTCAACGTGCGCAGGATCCCCTCGAGCATCGCCCGAACCGACTCGAAGCCGGGCCCGATCTCGCCCGTGGCCTCGTCGAGGCACCGGCGGCGGTTCACGGAGATCGCGAGCGAGCGGACCCGGGCGTCACGGCGGTGCAGGCCGGCCGGTACGACCGTCCCCGCGAATGGCCGGTCGATGCCCACCGTCCAGCCCGCGTCCTCGAACCGCGCGACCGCCGCCTCGAGCAGCCGCGGCGGCGTGTGGAAGGGATCGGTGCCGAGGCACACGTCGGGCGTGGGACCGTCGTGCGACACCGCGCCGTGCCACGCCCCGGGCCGCTCCGGGAACGTGCGCCCGTCGACCACGAGGGCCACGCCGTGGGCGTGCAGCGCCGCGTGGACCGCCGTGAGCAGCCGCCGGTGGTGCGGCCGGGCGTGCAGCTCCAGCATCAGCTCCAGCTCCTCGCGGGAGGGCGTCGCCCGCAGCGGCTCGCCGTCCGTCGTCTCGAGGTGCACCCGCCCGAAGTGGTGGGCACCGTGCGAGGTCGCGGCCTCGTGTCCCCCCCACGCGGGATCGACCACCAGCCGGCTCACCGGGAACCGGACGGTGGTGCCGCCGTCCGGCGGCGCGAGCAGACGATCCGCCGCGTGATCGGTGACGCGGTGCAGCTCCCGCGCGAGCGCGGCATCGTCGGGCAGCAGGGCCGATCGCGCGGACGGCGGGATCTCCGCCGACGCGTGCGGCACGTGCACGACGAGCGGCGTCGCGGGCGACGACGTGAACCGGCAGGCGGGCGACGACATCGATCCTCCGGAAGCCCCCCAGGCCCCTGAAACCCGCCGTCGTCCGCGAGCCGCCCCGGCGGCGGCTTCCCCACGCGCGCCCGGCGAACGCACGACGGTAGGGTCCTCGATTCGCGCCACTCCCGCAATGGGGGTCGCCTGGATGCAGGGACGCGCGGCCCCGACGACCGCCGCCGCATGGATCGCGTGGCGCGAGCGGCTCGAGCGGGACGAGCGTGTCGAGCGGAGTGCCCGCGACGAATGGCCGACCGCTCGGCCCCCGCTCCGTTCGCGCCCGCGTCACGTCGGCCCTCCGTCGCTCACGTCACCAGCCGGATCACCGCCGCGAGGACGAGGACCGCGACCACCGCACCCGCGAAGAGCAGGATCGGCACCCGGATCCACGGCGGCACCTGCGAGCCGTGACGGTGCAGCCACGCCCGGACCGGGCTCTGGTGGAGCGGCAGACGCTTCAGGCCGAGCGGCCCGTCGGGCACCCATCCGTGCAGGGGCATCCGGGTCCCGCACTCGGGGCACGGCTCCCGTGCCCGTTCGATCTCGTAGAGGCAGCGGCGGCAGCGACGATCCACGGTCGGAGGCTCCCCCGGAAGTCGGTTCCGCCGGGCCCCGGACCTCGGGCGGCCGGCGCTGCACGGCGGGCGGTGAGTGCGTACGCGCACCGCACGGCGGCGGTTCGACGCGCGGGATGCCGATCGCCCGCCCGGCGGCCGGCGATCAGCCGCCGGCCCGCCACGCGCAGGCCACGGTCAGGTCGTCGGAGAGCGGCGCGGCGGCGTGGCCGTCCACCGCGGCGAGCAGCGCGGCCGGAATCGCGGCGGGATCGCCCGTCCGGCCCACCACGTCCAGCGCGGCCTCGTCGCCGAAGGCTCGGCCGCCGCGATCCGCCTGCTCGACCACGCCGTCGGAGAAGGCGATCAGGCGCGCCCCGGGCAGGAACGGCAGCCGCCGGCCCTCCCAGCGGGAGCCGGCGACGACGCCGATCGGATAGCCGCCGTCGCCGCCCCGCACGAAGGTCGGCGCGTCGCCGGGTCCGGCGTGGACGCCGTAGCCGTGCCCGGCGTCGACGATCTCGACCTGCCCCGCCGCCGGGTCCACCACCGCCGCGAGCAGCGTGACGAAGGTCCCGCCGCCGGTGCGCGGCGCCAGCTCGTCGTTGGCGGCCGCGACCGCCTCGTCGAGCGGCGCACCCGATCGCAGACGGGCGCGAAGCAGCGACTGGGTGGCGGCCATGATGACGCCGGCGCCGACGCCCTTGCCCGCGACGTCGCCGAGGAACAGGGCGACGCGGCCACCGTCGAGCGGCACCACGTCGAAGAGGTCGCCCGCGACCTCGCGCCCGGCCCGCGAGACGTAGGCGTAGGCCACGCCGCCGTGGGCCCCGCGATCCGGCGGCATGAGGAACTGCTGCGCCGCCCGCGCCTGGGCGACGTCGGCCTGGAGCCGGGCGGCCACGCGGGCGGCGCCGAGACGCTTGAGGGCGAGACCGGCGAGCCGGGCGACGGCGTGCGCGAACGCGGTGGCGTCGGGCGGCAGCTCGCGCTCGCCGTCGCGGCTGTCGAGATACAGGAAGGCGTCGGCCGCCTCGCCCACGAGGATCGGAGCGCAGATCGCGGTGCGGATCGACAGCTGGACGATCGACCGGCCGTCGGCGGGCATGCCCTCGTCGCCCCGCAGCTCGACCACCGACCGGTCGACGGCGGCCGCGGCGAGGAGCGATCGCGACACCCGCGGGGGCGTCTCGTCGCCGGCGGCGAGCGTCTCGAACTCGCCGTCGCCCAGCGGCCGGACCACGAGGACCCGCGGGGAGTCGATCGCCTGCCGGATCGCCTGCACCACCGCCCCGGCCACGGCGGTCTCGTCCTCCGCGTCCTCGAGCTCGGCCGACGCCGCGAGCAGGGCGTCGAGGCCGCGCTGGCCGAGACCGGAACGCAGACCCTCGGTCGCCCGGGCCACGGTCGAGCCGGGCGTCGCTTCGGCCACGTGCGTCGTGTGCCGGGGCACGCTGCCCGCATCGGCGACGCGGCAGGCCCACGACCCGAGCTGCAGGAGATCGCCCGGGGCGAGGAGCACCGCCTCGTCGCCGGCGAGTCGACGCCCGTTGACGAAGGTCCCGTGCCGCGAGCCGAGATCGCGGACGGACCACCCGTCGCCGTGCCGCTCGACCGATGCGTGCCGACGACTCACGGCCTGCTCCGGGATCGTCCACTGGGCCTCCGAGGAGCGGCCGAGGACGAGGCGGTCGGACCCCTCGAGGGGCTTCGGCTCGAGCGGGCGACCGTCGGCCGGGGCCGTCAGGGGTCGGAGCGAGTACGAGGGCACGCGGCGTCACTCCCGGCTCGGCGACGTCGGTCGGGGCGATCGATCGTCGCGGCGGCCCCAGCATAGCCCCCGCCCGGAGAGTCCCACCTCGGGTGCACCGCGGACGGACGCCCCCCGCCTCGCGGCCCCCGCCCCCCGGCCGATCCGCCCCCCCGGGGGCCGGCGGCCGGTGGCCGACGGCCGGCGGGTCACCTCACTCCGGCGGCTCCTGCCACGCGTCCTCCGGCCGGCTCGGGCTCAGGGCGAGGGCGACGATGGCCAGGGCGTCGGGGGCGGATGCCCGCGCACCGACGATGGCCCGGTGGATGGCCCCCGCGGGCGCGGCGGGGTCGGCGGACGCGGCCCGGGCCACGACGACGATCACGGGCAGGCCCTCCGGCCCGACGCGAAGCGACTCGTCCTCGGCGAGCCGCCGCACGAGCTCCGGCCCGAACGGATCGTCCGGCCCGCCGTCGTCCACCCGGTGCAGCTCGAGCCGGATCGACGACACCGCCTCGCCGAGCTCCTCGGCCACCGTGTCGCGGATGCGGGCCGCCAGCTCCCCGGGATCGTGGTCGGGCTCGCCGGGGCCGCGAGGCAGCGGGTGGACGACCACCGCCGCCCGGTGCGCATCGAGGTCGGCCAGCCGCCCGTAGACGGCCTCGTGCGCCCACGCGACCGGCAGGTCCTTCTCCGGCGGGTCGGCCGCGGGATCCACGCCGCGCCCGAGGAATGCCAGCGCGAGCACCGCGACTCCGCTCGCGGCGGTCGCGAAAGGGCCGAGGACGCGGGTGAGGGGCCGGCCGCGCCGGCCGTGCGGCGCGGCCGGGTCCACCCGCGTGCCCACGCGGACGCGAGCCAGTCCGTGGACCGCCCACGCGGTCGCGAAGAGCAGTCCCGCGTACAGGGTGGTGATCGCCGTCGCTCCGGTGCCCGTCTCGGGATCGAGGTCGACGGGGATCCGCTCCACGATCCACCACGTGACGGGCATGAGGAACGCGTGGGCGACGTAGGCCGCGAGCGCCGCCCGACCGAGTGGCTCGACGAGCCACCCCAGGCCACGGGCGAGCACGAGCCAGAGCCGGTCCACCAGCAGCCACAGGCACCGGAGGTAGACCACGACGATCGCCAGCGCGAGCGGCGGCATGTGGAACTCGCGCTGTTCGAGGGTGCTCACCTCGAGCGCCTCGCCGAGGGCCGGCCACCCGCGATAGCCGGTCGCGTAGAGGACGAGGAGGCCGAGACCCGCCGCGACCGCGAGACCGTCGACGATGCGTCGCCCGGGCATCCGCGACCACGCCGACGCGACCGCCTCCCGGTGCCAGCCGAGCACGACGCCGCCCAGGAACAGCGGCGCATTGACCGACAGCGTGCGGAAGCCCGCGAACGGCAGCTCGAGTCGTCCCGGGTCGAGGCGGCCGGCGACGTAGACCGCCACGATGCCCGCCACCACCAGTCGCGTCCGGCCCGCGTGCAGCAGGGCGAGGATCGGCGGCACCGCCAGGAGGTACAGCACGTACGTGACGAGGACGTCGCTCCAGAACGGGGCCTCCTGCAGCGTCAGCACCGACCCGATCCAGCGCAGCGGCTCGTCGCGATCGATCGCCTCGTGGCCCAGCGCGGCACCCCCGAAGGCCATGAGCATGATCGCGAGCCACAGGTCGACGACGCGGCGCCAGCAGCGGATCGATCCCGCCGCGAGGTCGCGCCGCCCCGAGACGATCCCGAGCGTGACGCCCGACACGAAGAAGAACACCTCGGCGGCGTTGATCAGGAAGACCGAGCCGCCGGTCACGGGGTGGTACCACGAGCGGTCGAGCCCGAAGTGGTTGATGCTCATCGCGAGGACCGCGCAGCCGCGGAGCCAGTCGAGGCGGCGATCGCGGGGCGACGGGTCCCGGTGGCGGAGCCCGGACCACGGACTCGATCGGGGGGCGGGTCGGCTCGGGGGCATCGGCGAGACTCCGGCGAACGCCGCGGCAGAGCCCGTGCGACGTCCGGGGCAGGAGGACGGCGAACCGCGCAGATCATGCCGGCCCGTGGCGTGCGTCCACCGCGAGCCCATTCGATCGACGATCTTTCGAGGTTGCGGATGGACGGGAGCGGCGAGTCGTGGTAGACTGGGGAAGTCAGCAGGCCGATGAGCCGGCTGGACGAGCTGAGACCCGGTGGCTTGCGAGGACGCGATGGCGCGTCCGGAGACGTTCCGGCGATCGAGGGCTCCGGAAGCCCGAACACTCCGGAACGCTGGACCACCGACCCCATGACAACGCACGATCGGCGGCCCTCATGGCCGCGATCCGCCGCACCCGGACGCTCCGGGGTGCGGCCGGGCGGATCGCCGCGTGCCTCGCGCACCCGCGGCTCCACCCCCACTCACTGCACGGCGTTCGTCGGCCTCCGGTCGACGGCGACGATTCGCGGATGCACGACGCGTCCGCCGCGATCCGGCCGCGACCGTTGCGTCCGAATCATCTCGAATGGTCACGGCCCGGCGACGACCGCCGGTCGCGGACCGAACACGTCAGGAGACACGACGTGAAGCTCTACGTTGGCAACATGAATTTCGACACCACCGAGGACGGACTGCGGGAGGCGTTCGGTGCGTTCGGCACCGTCGAGGACGTCGCCGTGATCACCGACCGTGACACCGGTCGGCCCCGCGGCTTCGCCTTCGTGACGATGCCCGACAACGACGCCCAGGCCGCGATCGACGGCCTCAACGGCCGCGAGCTCGACGGCCGCACCCTCAACGTCAACGAGGCCCGCGCCAAGACCGGTGGCGGTGGCGGCGGCGGTGGCCGCGGTGGCTACGGCGGCGGCGGTGGCGGCGGCGGCGGCCGACGCGGCGGCTGGTGAGCCCCGCGGACGCGGCACCCGAGGCGGACTGAGGCGGCACGCCGCTCCATCCGTCCGACGGCGCCCGCGCCCTGCATCGATGGCGAGGGGGTCGTGCTTCGGCACGGCCCCCTCGTCGCGCGCCGCGAGCCCGCGCGGGACCGCCCCCGGGACGAGCACGCACGCGGTGCGCGGCCGCGGAGCATGCGCCGGTGGTCGGGGGGCGCCGCCCCGGCAGCCGCCGCCCGCACAGCTCCACGACCCCGGGAAGTTCCGCGGGCCACCTTCGGTCCTCGGGCTCACCCGGGCCCGCCGACCGGCCGATGCGAAGTCGGCGCTCGACCTCCCAAGGGGTCGCGGAGCTCGCATCCTCGCCATGCCCCCTCAGACCCTCGATCTCGACGCGTGCGCCCGCGAGCCGATCCACGTGCCGGGCGCGGTGCAGCCGCGCGGCGTCCTGCTCGGCCTCGCGGACGACGGCCGCGTCACGCACGCCGGCGGCACGCTGCGGGCGCTGCTCGGCGTCGACGAGGCCCTCGGCCGACCACTCGAGGACCTGCTGCCGGCGGACGCGATCGCCACGATCCGGGCCCTGCCCCCCGTCTGCCCCCGCCCGGGCCGCAACGCCCACGTCTCGGTCGAACGCCGGGACGGCGACCGGATCATCCGCCTCGACGCCTCCGTCCACCGCAACCCGCAGGGCGTGCGGGTGCTGGAGCTCGGGCCCGCCGTCGCCCCGGACGCCACGGGCGGCCTCGCGGCGATCGGCACCGACCGCGACTTCGACGACGCGGTCGCCGAGATCGTGACCGCCCCCACCGAGTCGGCGGCACTCGACGCGGCGACGCGGGCCCTCGCGACGCTGACCGGCCACGACCGCACGATCGGGTACACGTTCGAGCACGACGGCAGCGGCACCGTGGTGAGCGAGGTCCGGCGGGACGAGCTGGTCTCCTACCTCGGCCAGCGGTTCCCCGCGAGCGACATCCCCGATCAGGCCCGCCGCCTGTACCGGCGGAAGCGAGCTCGCCTGATCATGGACGTCGACCACGAGCCGCTCCCGCTCGTCGCGGGCCCCGGCGCGGTCGATCCGCTGGACCTCAGCGACGCCGACCTGCGTTCCGTGTCGCCGGTGCATCTCCAGTACCTGCGGAACATGGGGGTGCGGGCCACCCTCGCGTGCTCGCTCATGGCCGATCACGAGCTCCTCGGGATGCTGGTCTGCCAGCACCTCGAGCCGCGATACCTCCCGGTCCCGACCCGGCACCGAGCGATCCTCGTGGCCGACGCCACGGCGGCCCGGGTCGCGTCGCTCCGGGAGGCCGCGACCACCGAGCGCGTGCTGCGGGCCCACCGCGAGAACGCGGCCCTGCTGGAGGAGATCACCCGCAACCCGGCCGCCGACGACGGCATCGGACGACACGTCGCCCGCCTGCAGGGTCTGATCGACGCTCACGGCGCGGCGGTGGTGCTGGACGACCGCGTCTTCGCGACCGGACGCACGCCGGACGAGGCGTCGATCCGGATCCTCGCCCGCGAGCTCGCCCGCGACGGCCGCGAGATCGGAGTCACCGACCACCTCGCGGCCGACGTGCCCGAGCTCGCCCACCTCGAGGCGGTGGCCGCGGGCACCCTCGTGGTGCCGCTCGCGGCGACCGGGGACGGCGTGCTCTGGTTCCGCCCCGAGGCGATGGAGAAGATCCGGTGGGCGGGCGACCCCGACAAGCCGGCGACGACCGACGCCGACGAGCGGCTCACGCCCCGCGGCAGCTTCGAGGAGCACGTCCGCATGACGCGGCATCGCTCCCGCCCCTGGGCCGCGTGGGAGCTGGACGTGGCCCGATCGGTGCGAGCGTCGGTCGCCAACGTCGCCCGCCAGCTCCGCCAGCTCGCCGATCTCGTCGGGGAGCGGGCCCAGGCGGAGCAGTCCGCGCGACGACACGCGGCCGAGCTCGAGCGGGCGACCGCCGCGATGGAGGCCGCCCGCGACGAGGCGCTCGCCGCCAACCGGGCCAAGAGCGAGTTCCTCGCCAACATGAGCCACGAGATCCGGACGCCGATGACCGCGATCCTTGGCTTCACGGAGCTGCTGGCCAGCGACGCCGGGGATCCCGACCGCCACCTCGCCCGGGACCGGCGATCCCAGCACGTCTCGACGATCCGCCGCAACGGCGAGCACCTGCTGGCGATCATCAACGACATTCTCGACCTCTCGAAGCTCGAGGCCGGACGCATGGTCGTCGACCGTCGCCCGGTCGATCCCCTGGAGGTGGTCGGCGACGTCCTGTCCCTGATGCACGTGAAGAGCGAGGCGAAGGGCCTTCGGCTCGAGGCGGTGGCCGAGACCGCCCTGCCCGAACGGATCGACGCGGACCCCCAGCGGCTGCGGCAGGTGCTCGTCAACCTCGTCGGCAACGCGATCAAGTTCACCGAGCTCGGCGGCGTCACGCTCGGCCTCAGCTGTCACGGGCCCACGCGACGACTGCAGATCGCGGTCACCGACACCGGCATCGGCATGGACGCCGTCCAGTGCGACCGTCTCTTCCAGGCGTTCGCCCAGGCCGACACGAGCATGAGCCGCCGCTTCGGCGGCACGGGCCTCGGCCTGCACATCAGCCGCCGACTCGCCCGGATCCTCGGCGGCGACATCACGGTCGAGAGCACGCCGGGCCAGGGCTCGACCTTCACGCTCACGGTGGACACCGGCGATCTCGACGCGGTGGCGACGACTCCCCGCCTCGAGGCGACGCGGCGGCTCGCGGACGCGGCGTCGAGGACCGCGGCGCACGAGCGCGACCCCGGCACCACCGCCGGCGCGGCCCCTCCGCTCGAGGGCGTCCGCATCCTCCTCGCCGAGGACGGCCCGGACAACCAGCGGCTGCTGTCGTTCCACCTTCGCCGGGCGGGCGCGGACGTCCGCACCGTCGACAACGGCCGGCAGGCCGTCGAGAGCCTCACCGTCGACGGGACGATCGACGGTCCGCTGGCGGATCCGCCCCCGGTCGACCTCGTGGTCAGCGACATGCAGATGCCGGAGATGGACGGCTACGAGGCGATCGCTCGCCTGCGCGCGCTGGGATGCCGCCTGCCCGTCCTCGCCCTGACCGCGCACGCCTTCGCGGGGGAGCGGCAGCGCTGTCTCGACGCCGGCTGCGACGCCTACGCGACGAAGCCGATCTCGCGCGCCGACCTGGTCCGTGCGTGCCGCGACGCGATGATGACGACGAGGGATCGCACCTCCGCCGCGCCGGACGCCCCGTCCTCGCGGGCCGCCTGACGCTCGTCGGCCGCCCTCGCCCGAGCCCCCCGCCACCGCTCCCGGCGGGCGCCGGCGTCGCCGGTGAATCCCACCCACGGCCCGCGTGAATCGACCTTCATGGCGATCGCCGCGACCCTGGCGCCGCGGCGACGGCGGATAGTCTCGCCCCTCGATGGAACGGTTCCTCGACGACTGGGCGGACGCGGCCCTCACGTCCGCGGGCTTCTTCTGGATGGCGCTGTGGGCCTTCTGCCTCGGCTACCTCATCAGCTCGATGATCCAGGTGTTCGTCACCCGGGAGCGGATGCGGCGGACGATGGGCGACGCGGGTCCGCGGGCGATGGCGCTCGGGGCGTTCTTCGGCTTCGTGTCGAGCTCGTGCAGCTTCGCGGCGCTCAGCACGACGCGGGCCCTGTTCCAGAAGGGGGCGGGCCTCGCCCCGGCGCTGGCCTTCCTCCTCGCGTCCACCAACCTCGTCATCGAGCTCGGGATCGTGATCCTGGTGTTCCTCTCGTGGCACTTCGTGGTGGGCGAGTACCTCGGGGGGCTGCTGCTGATCGTGGTGACGTGGGCGCTGGTCCGCCTGCTGGTCCCGACGCGGTGGATCGAGGACGCGCGGCGGCACGCCCGGGAGCAGGCGGAGGCCGAGGGCGGGCACGGCCACGACCACGACCACGACCATGGCGATGACCACGACCACGACCGGCACGACTCCGCGCACGGCCACGGGCCCGACCACCACGGCGGGGAGGACGCCGACGGCGTGTCCGGGGCTGGAGCGGACTCGTCCTCGCCGCCCGACTGGCGGCGCCTCGTGCGGCGCCGCGAGGGCTGGCAGCGGGTCGCCGGCCGCTACGCGATGGAATGGGGGATGGTCTGGAAGGACGTCCTGTTCGGCTTCACGGTCGCGGGCGTCATCGCGGCGTTCGTTCCCCCGGAGTTCTTCCGCATGCTGTTCGTGGGCAGCGGCTCGCCGGACCTCGCGTGGTGGCAGATCGCCCTGCACACGCTGATCGGCCCGGTCGCCGCGTTCTTCACCTTCATCGGGTCGATGGGCAACATCCCGCTCGCCGCGGTCCTGTTCGGCTCCGGCGTGAGCTTCGCGGGGGTGATGGCGTTCATCTTCTCCGACCTCGTCGTCTTCCCGATGCTGCGCATCGCCGGACGCTACTTCGGCTGGCGGATGGCGTTCACCATCCTCGCCGTCTTCCTCGTCAGCCTCGTGGTCACCTCCGTCGCCCTGCACGCCGGGTTCGCGGCCCTCGACCTGCTGCCGGACCGGGACGCGGCGGCGACGCAGCTCGAGGATCCCGCCGACCGCTTCGCGGTGGACTACACCCTGTTCCTCAATGCGGCCTTCCTCGCCGCGACCGGCGTCCTGCTGTGGCTCCGCCGGCGGGCGGGCGGCGACGGCCATGACCACGACCACGGCGGCCGATCGCCGGTGATGGAGCACGTGCTGACGGTGCTCGCGATCGTGTCGATCCTCTGGCTGGTCGGCGGACTCGGGCTGCGACTGCTCGGCGCGGCGGGCGGCGCGGGATCGTGATCACGGAGACGGCTCGACGACACGGCGCACACCCGTCCCGTGCCCCCCCACCGTCACCGCGCGGCCGAACGCGGGGAAACCTGCTGCCGGAATGCTTCGCGATCTCCGCGCCGGTCCGGATGCTCGATCCGGCATCGAGCACTCCTTCCCGTCGCGCGCCCACTGGAGGATCCATACGGTCGCGGCCTGCACGCCCGGGTCATGCCCGGGCTCTCCCACCTCGACCAGGAGCCGATCCATGAGAAGCTGCCGATGCCTCGTCGCGACGACCGCGACCCTGGCGGCCGGGACTGCCATCGACGCCCACGCGGGCGATCCGACCGTGAGCTACGACCGACCCCAGCTGCTGTCACTCGACGGGGGTGGCGACTCGAACAAGACGAAGATCGTCCGTCTCTCCTACGCCACGCCCGACGGATTCGAGGAGCCGCTGGTCTGCGTGTACGGCAATGCCGCCGGCCCGGATGTCTGGGACTTCGACGGCACCATGCGACCGGCCCGCGACATCTTCGTGACGCGGTCGCTCGACGGAGGCACGACGTGGTCGCCGCCGCAGAACCTCTCGCAGACCGCCGAGCAGAGCTCGGTGACGGCGGACCACGACGGTGATCCCGAGACGCTGCCGCTTCCGTACGCGGGCGACAGCGAGAAGCCGAACATCTTCAACCGGGGGCGCACCGTCGTCGTCACCTGGGTCGACCGATACGTCCCTGGAGGCGAACAGCGCACGGTCCGCTATCCGCAGTTCGGTGACGTCGAGATGCCCTACGCGGCCGTCTACGTCGTGCGGTCCACGGACGGCGGGGTGACGTGGTCGGCCCCCGAGCAGCTGACCGACGGCTACCGCGACGCCAAGCAGGACGTCAATCGCGGTAGTGCCGCGGGCTGGGTCATCACGTGGCAGGAGGACCCCCAGGGGCTTCAGCCCGGCGATGCCGAGGGCCCGGGCGAGGGCGGCAGCGGCGCCAAGGTGAGCAAGGGCACGGACATCTGGCGCACGCAGCTCGTCACCGACGACCTCGAGGCCGGCGTTCCGTTCCCGGCGCCGCAGCGCATCACCGACAACTTCACCACGATGGGCTCGGGCTCGAACGAGGGCTACGAGTACGGCAACACCGGGTCGTCGCGGGCCAACCTCGCCGTCGTGGGCGGCAACGCGATCGTCGCGTACGAGGAGACCAAGGGGACGCAGGGTCTCGACTTCGGAAAGTACGTGCGCTACCACGTCTTCTCGGCGTTCGACGACTCGCAGCCCGATCCGACCGCCGGCGCGGGCTGGATCATCAGCGATCCCGAGGAGAACGCCCGCCGCGTTCGATTCGTGCCGCAGGGATCGCCCGGGCCCGACTCCGGCATCCGCCTGGCGATCTTCTGGAAGCAGGGCGAGTACGACCAGGGCGGCCCGTCCGACATCATGCTGCGACGCGGCATCGACGGCTTCCTGCCCGAGCACCTGGTGCCGTCGGTCTCGCCCGACAGCGCCACCCGCGAGGGGGCGATGGACAACGAGCTCGCGATGAACATGAGCAGCTCGATGGGCATCGCGTCGCTCACCGGAGACGACCGCTTCGAGGACGCCCGGGCGCACCGGGCCCTGCTTCGCGGCGACTTCATCGCCGTCGGGTACAGCTGGACGCCGGACTGGGCCGTCGCGCGCTTCACCGACCTCGAGCACTACAACTTCTATCTGCGACGCTCGTTCGACGGCGGCGCGACCTGGACGGATCCGGTGAACCTGAGCGGGCTGACCGACACCACCATCAACGTGAAGGAGCCGCGCCTCGTCGGGACGCCCTCGACCCCGAATCCGGACGACCCGCGCGATCCCTCGGTGTTCTGGATCGGCTGGGGCACCGAGCTCAACCAGTACGAGCACAAGTCCGCGGCTCCCCAGCCGCTCGATCTGTTCCTCACCCGGACCACCGACTTCGGGGAGACCTTCGAGCCGCTGCAGGCCCTCGCCGACACGGACGCCGGCGAGTTCGAGTCGCAGATCCGCAGCAACGGTCAGGGCACCGAGGTGTACGCGGTCTGGCAGGCCACCGATGCCGACGGCGTCACCGAGTCCGTGTTCCGGCGCGGGACGGTCGCCGACGGCGAGCCCGCCGACCTCGACGGCGACGGGGTGGTCGCCCTGTCGGACCTGCTCATGGTGCTGACGGCGTGGGGATCCTGCGACGCCTGTCCCGAGGACCTCGACGGCGACGGCACGGTGGGGCTGGCCGACGTCCTGACCGTGCTCGACGCCTGGACGTGAGCCGGGCCCGGCGCCGCCGGACGACGGCGGTCGTGCCGGCAGCCGCCTCGTGGCGAGAACGTCGGGACGGAGCGACGGGCGGCGGCACGGGCCGCCGCCCGTCGTCCGTCCTCCGCGGCCGCGGGGGCGACCGCTCACGCGGGCACCCCCGACCAGAACGCCCCGACGGCCCGTCGCCCCAGCGAACCGTGCGGGTGCGCGGGTCGTCGGTGGACCGCCTCCCTCATCCGGGTCGCGGCGCTCGTCCGCGATGCCGTCCCCGTCGACGCACGCGCTCCACGCCACCACGCCATCACACGCCACGACGCCACGACGCCACCACGTCGACGTCGTCCTCGCCGACCCGGTCGATCGCAGCCCGGACACCCGTGTCCGCGACGACGAGCGGCGGCCGCGGCGGCCTCGCCCGGCGACGGCCGCGGACCGGCGACCGGGCGCCGCGCCGCCCCATGCTCCGGACGCCGCGCCGCGGCCTGGCTGCGCGGTGGGGCGAGGGCACCTGTGGTCACCTCCGAGACGACCCTCCGTGACGCCCGGCACCCGCCGCGGCCCGCCCGCCGGCGGTCCGTCCGGGCGGGCGGGCCTCCGCTCCGGGCTCCCCGCCGGCTTCCGCGGGCGGGCCGCCCCGGGCCGGCGCCGGCCGCAGCTCGAGATCCGCGACCACGGGCCGGTGGTCGGTCGCCCGCGTCTCGGGGATCACTCGCACCCGGCGGGGCGCCCACCGCTCCGGCGGGCCCGCGAGGACGAAGTCGATCTCGACCTCGGGGTCCGCGGCGGGCCACGTCAGCCGCGCGTCCGCGGGCTTGTCGGCCTCGCGGGCGAGCCCGTCGAACGCGGCGAGGGTGGGTGAGCCGGGCTCGTCGTTGAAGTCGCCGAGCAGGATGAACGGCGTCCGGAGCGTGCGGAGGAAGGCCGCGGTGGCCTCGGCCTGGGCGCGCCGGAAGCGGTCGTCCGCCACCCAGTCGAAGTGGACGTTCACGATCGTGAGCGCCCGGCCGTCCGGGCCGCGGACCTCGACCGCGAGGGCGACCCGCGGCTCGTGCCCGTCGGGCAGCGGGACCGCCCGCACGCGGCGGATCGGGAAGCGCGAGAGCACCGCCATGCCGTACCGCCCGCCGTCGAAGTCCATGAACGGCCCGAAGGCCGCGTGCATGCCGAGTCGCCGCCCGAGCTCCCACGCCTGGTTCACGCCGCCGCTGCGGCCGGCCCGCTCGTCGATCTCCTGCAGGGCGATGACGTCGGCCTCGAGCCCGGCGAGCATCGCCGCGGTGCGGTCGAGATCGACCTCGCCGTCGAGCCCCCGGCCGTGGCGGACGTTCGCGGTCGCGGCCCGCAGCTCCATCGGGCCGGCCGGCACCTCCGCCCCGAGGCGAAGCGTCGCCCGCACCGCAGCGTGGTCCGACGGGAAGCCGTCGGGGTGCGTCTCGAGGTGCCGGGCCGCGACCGGCTCGGCGGGCCCCCGCACGAAGACGAAGTCGATGCGATCGGCCTCCTGCTCCGGGAAGCGCGGCGACCACGTGCGGTCGGCGGCGCGGTCGATCACCGGATTCGTCTCCCGGTACGCGTCGCGCCACCCCGCGTCCGCGAGCCGCCGGGTGGTCGGCCAGTCGAGGGCGACGCCGAACTGGTCCCGCGCGACCTCGGCGTAGTCCAGGTGCGACATCGCGTTGAGGTCGCCGGCGAGGACGAGCGGCACCCCGTCGTACGCGGGATCGGCGAGGCGGGCGTCGATCGCGGCGAGCATCGGGGCGAGCGTCTCGGTCGACGGCCGGCACGCGGCCAGCATCGCCTCGACGTCGGACGGGTCGCGGGTGCCCGGCCGCCAGATGTCGCCCGCGTACGGCAGCCACACCGAGAACACCGCCAGCCGCCCGTCCCCGGGCAGCTGCAGGAGGGCCCCGACGCAGTTGAACGGCTCGTGCACCGAGAGGTCCTCGAGCACCGGGAACCGGCTGAGGATCGAGACGTTGGTGCCGCGGGCGTGGAGATGCAGGCCGAGGGCCTCCGCGATCCGCTCGCCGGACCCGTACGTCTCCTGCATCGCCACCACGTCGGCCCCGCTGTCGCGGATGACGTCGATCACCTTCGCCGGGCCGACGTCCTCGCCGTCCTGCCGCCCGCCCCGCCAGATGTTCCACGCCAGGACGCGGACGTCGTGCGGGCGCTCGGCCCGGGGGGCGGGCGGCGCCGCCGGGGCCGCCCCGCACGCCCCGGCAGCGCCGGGCGCGAGCGCGCCGGCGAGGCCGGCGAGCACGACGAGGAGCAGGAGCAGCGGCGCGAGCCGCCCGGCGACGGGTCGTGGATGCATGGTGGATGGAGCCTACCGCCGCGCCGGTCCGTCACGTCGCCTTCGCGCGACGGCAACCGAACGCTCGCGCCCGCCGCCGCGCCCTCCGCACGCGGGAGCGCCAGACTTTCGCGTGCGTGCGGTGTCGCCGCGCCGCGGCTCGTCCGCCGCCGGCCCGCGGACCGCACGCCCAGGGAGGACTCGAGATGACCCGACCGTTCCGCCGTCGTGCCGCCCGTCGCCGGGCCGCCGTCGCCCTCGCCACCGCCGTCGCGGCCGCCACCGCCGTCGCCCCCGCCGTCGCGGGCGACCCCGCCGACCCCGGCAACCCGCCGATCACCGTCGGCACCGGCGACGTGACCGCCGGCGGCATCGTGCTGTTCGCGAAGACCGACGCCGCCGGCCCGCTGACGTTCGAGGTCTCGACCACGCCCGAGTTCAGCGGCGACGTGGTGACGGTCCCCGTCACCGTCGACGACCCCGCCATCCCCGCCAAGGCCGCCCTCGACGGTCTCGCCTCCGGCACCCGCCACTACGTCCGCGTGACCGACGCCGCGGGCGACGTCGGCGAGGCGACGTTCCGCACCGCGGCGATGCTCGGCGAGCGCGGCCCGCTCCGCATCGCCACCATGACCGACTGGCAGCAGTCGCCCCCCTTCACCACGGTGGCGAACCTGCCCGAGCGGAACCCCGACCTCATCCTGAAGCTGGGCGACACGATCTACGCCGACACCGAGACCCGCGGCCTGCCGGGCGTGGTGCAGGCCCGGACGCTCGAGCAGTTCCGGATCAAGCAGCGCGAGATCATCTCGAGCACGTTCGGCATCCCCGGCGACGACTTCATGTCGCCGGTGTACGCCCTCGCCCCGATCTTCGCGACGATCGACGACCACGAGATCGTGGACAACTTCGCCGGCGGCGCCGCCCCCGGCGAGTCGCCGGACGCCCCGCTCGTGAACCCGGGCGAGCCGCCGCTGTTCACCGACGACGTCGACTTCGTCAACCAGACGCAGGCGTACCAGGACGCGATGCAGGCGTACTTCGAGCACCACCCGCTCGAGGCCACGGTGTGGGAGGACACCGACGACCCGCGGGTCGAGGGGCGGCCGCGGATCTACCGCCACCGGACCTTCGGCTCCACCGCCAGCGTCACGATGCTCGACGCGCGATCCTTCCGCGACGTGCAGCTGCCGCCGGTCGCCGACCCGACCGACCCGCTGTCGATCATCGCGTTCCTCGCCAGCACGTTCACGCCGGACCGCACCCTCCTCGGCGAGCCGCAGCTCGAGCAGCTCAAGGCCGACCTGCTCGCCGACCAGGCGGCGGGCGTGACCTGGAAGATCGTGGTGATCCCGGAGCCGATCCAGAACTTCGGCGTGGTGAACGCCGAGGACCGGTTCGAGGGGTACGCGGCCGAGCGCACCGAGCTGCTGTCGTTCATCGGCGAGGCGGGCATCGAGAACGTGGTCTTCGTCGCCGGCGACTTCCACGGCACGATCGTCAACGACCTGGCGTACCAGGTGCCGGGCAAGGCGGGGCTCGACAGCATCCCGATCCCGGCGTTCGAAATCGTCACCGGCCCGATGGCGTTCTTCGGCGGCCGCTTCGGCCCGTCCGTGGCGACGATCGCGGCCGCCGCCGGCCTGATCACGCCGGAGCAGTTCGCCTTCTACCAGTCGCTCGACACCCCGGGACAGGACGCCTTCGTCCGCGAGCTCGTCGACGCCCAGATCGTGCCGCTCGGCTACAGCCCGGTCGGCCTCGAGGACGCGACCCTTCTCGACGCGGAGCTCCTCGACGGCAGCTACTTCGCCGCCCACACCTTCAGCTGGACCGAGCTGGACATCGACGCCCAGCAGCGGCTCACCGTGACCACCTGGGGCATCGACGCCTTCGACGACGCCACCGCCGAGGCCGATCCCGAGGCGGTCCTCGCCCTCGAGCCGCGGATCGTCTCGCAGTTCCGCGTGAACCCGGCGGGCTTCGAGCCGGTCTTCGGCGACCTCGACGGCGACGGCACGGTCGGCAGCGGCGACCTCCTCCTCCTGCTCGCGGCGTGGGGCCCCTGCGACGCGTGCCCCGAGGACCTCGACGGCGACGGCACCGTCGACTTCGGCGACCTGCTGCAGCTGCTGCAGGCCTGGGGCTGAGTCCGGCCGCCCGGCCCGACCATGATCGAACGGGAGTGGAGGCGGCGCGTCCCTCGGGGCGCGCCGTCTTCCGTGCGCGGGGGGCGGCGGGCGGGGCGGACCCGGCAGCTCAGGCCGCCGCGTCGCGGTCCACGGCCGACGCCCCGTCCGCAGCGTCGCGAGCGTCCCGGAGCGCACGGACCGCGGGGGCGGGCGGCGACGAGCACATCGATCTCGCCGGGCTCCGGGAAGTCACGGCTCCGGAAGCTCACGTTCGCCCGATCCGATCCGAGATCCCCACGGACCCACCGCTCGATTCGATGGGCCGGCCGGACGGCTCGTGACGCGGCCGGATCCGCTCGAGCCGCGCGTGGGACGGAGTCCACGCGTCCACCCCGGGCTCGGCACCCAGGCCCTCGAAGGGAAGAAGCCAGCCGATCGCGGCCACCGCGACCGTGAGCACGAGGCCGATCGAGCCCGCCACGAGGGCGGGGAGGGCCGCGGCCCTCTCGGCGGCCATGCCGGCGGCAGCGGGACCGGACGCGGACGTGGCCGCGACGGCGGAACGTCGATGCGACATGGGGGATCCTCCGGAAGGGGGATGCACGAGATGGCCACGCAGTCGCCGGTGCGTCCCGATTCTTCGATCGGCGGCCCGGGACGCCATGGCGCGTGGCGAGGTACTTGCTGGCGAGCGACGGGAGGCTGTCGCCGGCCCGTGACGATCCACCGGCACCGAACCCATACGGTGCGGCTCGCGGCGCCCGCACCGATCGCCCCGCGCCCGCCGGCGCGGCATCGGCCCGACGATCACGGCGAACCTCGGCGACTCCCCCGGTCGCACGCCACCCGCCCGACGGTCCGCGTCACCACGCAGTCCGCACGGTTGTACTCGAGCAGCTCGTGCCAGCGTCGCCGCACGGACTCGGGACACGCGGTCCACTCCGCCGCCGCTCCCACGCCCTGCCGCAGCCGGGTGATGGTGTCGCCCACCCCGCGACCGGGAGCGACCGGCGGCGTCGCGCCGAGCAGCGTGATCGCGTACGCCCGGAGGGACCGCTCCCGCGGCGACGGGAGCTCGCCGCGTCCCCGCGCCCGGTCGAGGAGGTCCTTGACGTCGAGCACGCGTTCGGCCAATCGGCGCGTCAGCGGGTGATCCTCGCCGAGGTGCTCCGCCACGACCTGACGCTCGTGCCACGAGAAGCAGGCGACGGCCCGGTCCTCGGACTCGGCGCGGTCGAGCAGCTGCTCGAGCGCGGACTCGAGACTCGCCGGGCGGGCCCGGCGCACGATGCGGGCGGCCTGCGTCCGACGCCCCGACGCGAGCGGATGCAGGGCGGGATCGAGCACGAACGCGGCGTACCCCTCGGGGCCGTGGACCCCGAGGAGGACCGGTTGCGGACGCCGCCGGGGCGCGGCGGGCGAGCTCCCCGGGCCCTCGAAGTCGACGACGAGGGCTCGATTCAGCCGGCGACGAAGCTCCGGGGAGACGAGCGGCGATCGACGAGGGCGGATGGGACGGCGGGATCGGCGGGGCGGGGTCGTCGGCACGGGGCATCTCCGTCGGCGAGGCGGGAGTCCCGCGACGGGCGGGCACCCCCCTCCTCTCCTTTCCCCCTTCGGGGGAGAGGAGGAGGGGTGCGGGTCCATGGAACGTCCGTCGGTCCGGAGGAGCATCTCCGGATGACTGGCCGCCCCGGTCGAGGTGGCGACGCTCGGATGCGCCATCCCGAGCTTCACCACGGCGTCCAGGATCGCGGACGGCGATCTCGACGGCGACGGCGTCGTCGACTGCTCCGGCCTGATCGGGCTGCTCTCGGCGTTCGGCACCTGCGACGGCGGCCTCGAGGATCTCGACCGCGATCACGACCTCGACTTCGACGATCTGCTGATCCTGCCGACCGCCTGGACCCGAGCCTCGTCCGGCCGAGCCCATCGGTGACCGACCACCGAGAGGCCGACGACAGCGCGGGACCCGGAAGACCATCTCCCGAGCCCCGCGCGGGGTCGTGGGCTCGTCGGCCCGGGGCGGCGCGGCCTCAGGCCGCCGGCCTCACGGGATCCGCCGCACCGTGCCGCCGCCGCCCTTGAGCTGGCCGATGGCCGGCGTGCGGACGATGATCGTCGCCCCGTTCACGTCGCACTCGACGTCCACGGGAGGACTCTGGTTGGCGAAGGTCTGCGTGATGATCGCGCAGATGGCCTGGGCGCAGGCGTTCGGATCGGGATCCGCGCCCTTCGGGATCTGGACGTCCTCCGCGAAGCAGTCGAAGTGCCGCACCGTGCCGTCGGGCAGGTTCGCGTCGAAGTGGACGTCGATGCGGATCGTGTCGCCGGGCTCCCAGTCCCCGTCGAGCTGGAGGACGAGGGCCCGCTGATCCGGGTCGAAGACGAAGCGGAACGTGTCGGCCGACGACTTGCCCGGCGGCACCGGCAGGTCGAGGACGAAGTCCTCCGGCGGGCCGGCGATGCCCTGGAAGCCGTCCGTCGCCCCGAGGATCTCGATCCCGGGCACGAACAGCTGCTCGGGCTGCACGAACGTCCCGCGCCCGCGGGCGACCATCACCGGCCCGGGCTGGGCCCCCGGCGGGATCGGACCGGTCTCGACGAGCAGCCGGTCGCCGATCACGGTCAGCGGGGTGGCCGCCCAGCCGCCCATGAACTGCACGCAGAGATCCAGCGGTCCGGGGAAGCCCCGGCCGACGATCGAGACGACCTCGCCCTCCTCGACCTCGCCGTGGGTGATGAGCTCGAAGACCTCCAGCGGAGGCCCGCCGTCGATCGGGCACGGCGTGCGGGCCACGAGCGACGTCAGCGAGATGCCATCCTCGATGTCGCAGTCGGGGTACGACAGACGGATGCGCGGGCCGTCCTCGACGGTGCAGTCGATCTCCTCGCCCAGCTGGAGGTAGGCCTGCTCGATGAGGAAGCAGATCGCCCCCGCGCACTGCTCGGGCGACGGGTTCGCGGCGAGGAGCCGCAGCGTCGGGAGGGTGCAGTCGATGTGCCGCTCCGGACACCACGCCCGCGCCACGATGCGGATCTTGTCCCCCAGCTCCCAGCTCACCCCGCCGAGATCGATGAACAGGTCGCCGCCCTCCAGCATCGACGGGAACACCTCGGTGTCGCCCGCCGAGGGCGGGACGGGCACGAAGGTGAACGGGCCGAGGGCGACCGGCCCGTCCGGCGGCTGCTGCCAGCACCACGTCGGCTCCTGCAGCGCGATCTCGTCCGGGATCTGGAAGTTCCCGCCGGGCACGGCCCGGATCCCCTCGCCGATCGCGAGATCGATCGGGGCCGGCACCGCGAGGCCGGGATCGAAGGGCAGGAGCACGGCGCGGATGCGGTCGTCGCGGGCCTCCAGCACGCGGAAGCTCACGTTGCCCGCTCCCATGCAGATGTCCTCGGGGTCGTCGCCGAAGCCGGCCCCGAAGACCTCCACGATCTCGCCGGGCCCGGCTTGTCGCGGCTGCACGTCGTCGATCACCGGACCGGGCGGCGGGCACGGCCCGAAGGCGTTCAGGAGCGCGAGCACGTCCTGGAAGTCGGTGTCCCCGTCGCCGTCGACGTCGCCCCCGGGGTCGTCCGGCCCGAACGCATTGAGCTGGGTCAGCAGGTCGTCGAACCCGACCTCGCCGCTGCCGTCGAGGTCGGCGGGGCAGTTCGGCGCCGGGCCGCCGGCGGGCGCCGGGGCCGCGGCGATGCCGATCGCGGCGGTGGCCGCGACCGCCGCCCGCGCGACGCCGGTCACCGTTCGCGGCCGGTGGGCGCGCAACGACATCCTCGTCCTGGTCATGATGCTCTTCCTTCTCTTCCGGGGTCGTGATGCGAGATCGCCGCCGCGCGACGGGCGGGCACGACCGGACGTCGGCGCGACCGCGCGCGCCGAACGGACACGGCTGATCCGCGGACTCCTCCGGTCGCCGGTGCGGTCGGTCCGACCCCTTCGACTCACCGCCCCGCACCCGCCACGCGAGCCCGTCGCCGGGCGTCACTGTCGTGCGGGCGCGGGGCGATGCAAGCGTGGGGCCCTCGTTCGGCGCGCCGACGAACCCGCGGGCGCCGGACGCGCGGCGCCGTTCCGCGGGTCCCCGAGCGATCGGCGCCGGGGCGGCGCGTCGCAGTCGTCGCCCCGCGGAACGGCAGGCGGGACGCGCTCCCCCGCACGGATTCCCCCGTCGCCCGCCCGTCCGCGTCCCGCTACGACTTCGGCACCGGCTTCTCCGGACCCCACCGTCCCGTGAGGCTCTCGATGGTGAAGTCCGGACGCTTCAAGTCCGCGCTCAGGACCTCGATGCGGCGACTGAGCTCGGCGACCTTGGGATCCCGGGCCATGCGCTCCCGGACGTCGGCGATCGCCTTGACCAGCTCCCGATCGCGCTCCTTGAAGTCCGGGGCCCGCCGGTCGAGCCCCTCCTTCTCCTTGAGAAGCCGGGCCTTCTCGTCCTGGTACCGCTTCTCGGCCTTCTCGCGATCCGCCTGGAGCCGGGCCACGAGGGCCGAGCAGTCCTTCTTGTAACGCTCGACGTCGGCGGGGGTGACGAGCTCGCGGCCCTCGGCGGTCGTGACCGCCGCCCCGAGGTTGCCCACCACCGTGAGGTACTCGTAGCCCGCCTTCACGAGGCCCTTGTAGACCTGCTCCGCGAAGGCCTTGCGTGGCTTGCCCGCGCCGGTGAAGCAGCCGTCGAGGTAGATCGTCCCGTGGGAGAGCGCCGGGAGCGACTTCCTCAGGTAGCTCACGATGTCCTTCGGCGACCGACCGCCGAAGGTCGTCGCGTGGACGTTGCCCTTGGAGGACTTGAAGATCGGCGTGCTGCCGTGGGCGAGCAGGACGATGTCGCCGGAGAGCTTCGCGTCCTTGAAGTCGGCCCGCGTGAGGGCCGCGTCGGCCAGGACCTTCGCCCCCGGCCGCACCTTCGAGAGGTCGCGGGTGGCGTCGGCGATCGTCCCGTCCTTCGGATCGAGGGAGACGATCATCCCCTTCGCGTCCGAGTCCTCGCCGCTGAACCGGGCGTCGACCTGGCTCCACAGGATCCGGCCGCGGGTGAAGTCCTCGAGGAGCTTCGCGATCCGCTCCAGCGGTGGCATGATCGCCTCGACGTTGCGTCGCTGCCGGTCGTCGAGGCCCTCCATCGCCGACCGGTCCTTCAACCGCTTCCGGTAGTCCTCGATCGCCTTGAGCGCCTCCTTGGCCGCCGTCGGCCGCTTCTTCGGCCCCGCGGACTCGAGGGCGTCGACCTTCTTCCCGATCCCACTCGTCGAGAAGAAGCCGGTCTTGACGACGTCCACGCCGCTCACGGCCTTGGCCTTGCTCTTGGCGTCCTTCCAGTACGCGCGGAGCTTCATGCGAGTCCTCCCTTCGGCAGCGCACCAGGCCGGCGGCGAGCTCCTCCGGCGCCGGGAGAATAGCGGCCGGCAAGGCGGGAGGACGAGCGGACGAGCGGCGCACCCGTGCGCGGGCGTCACCCGCGGAGCCCTCGGGCAGCCGCGCCGGAGGCCGCCGGCCGTCCGTGCCCGCCGTTCACGCGTGCTGCGGCCGGGCGCCCGCCGCGCTGAACGTCGCCCGCCGGTCGATACGCCCCCCGGCGGGCGGGCCCCCGCGGCCCCGATCGCGCGGCTCGGACCGCCGAGCGCGACGAAGACGATCCCGCCCAGGAACGCGACGTTGCCGACGAGGCCGGCGACGTGCGGCACGACGGGCATGGAGCCGGGGAGGAGGTCGCCGTGCCAGCGACGCCACGGCGCCTCGATCCCCCGGGCCGAAGGCGCGGCGGAGGCGTTCGATCGTCGCCTGCGCCGGGGTGAGCCGATCGCCCTCGTCGCCGAAGTCGTGCCCCGGCAGCTGCAGCCACCAGCAGCCGTGCGCGATCGCGAGCGTGAGCAGGAGCCCGGACAGCCCGGCGAATGCGGCGCGACCGCGGACCGCTCGGGCAGCGGCCACGAGTGGCTCGAGACGGGTCGAGCAGTCGTGCGTGGACACGGGGATCCCGTCGGAAGACGGGCCGCCCGACGCCCCCGGCCCCGTGCCGGGTGCCGGGTGCCGGGTGCCGCCGGGACACGTCCAAACGACTGTCCATTCGCAACGCCGACGGGCTGCGCGAACCGGCGACCGCGGGCTCCGCCGCCGACAGGCTGGTGTCGGCCGCGGCGTGATCGGACCCGGCGTGGGGATCGGCAGGCGACCGAGTCCGACCCCGCCGAGACCTGCGCGCGGCCGCGGCGCTGCGGAGCCGCGGAGCCGCGGAGCCGCGGAGTCGCAGGATCGCGGCCACCGCGGGTCGCGAGCCCGCCGGGCCGTGTGGGACGCCCGCCCCCCGGCCATCGGACTCCGTCCTCGGACCCTGGCCATCAACGCGAACCGGCGACGCCGGAGCCGGAAGCCGTCACGAGAACGGCCATCTCGGTCGCCGCCGCCGCCCCCGCGACGGCCTCTCCGTCGGCACCGCGCTCGCTCCGGGTCCGACTCGCCCGATGGTGCCGAGGCGCTATTGCGAGTAGCGTGCACCGAGGGTCGGCGCGGATCGCGAGATCGCTCCGGCCTTGCCGGTCGCGTGAACGCCTCCCGCGCCGGCGCTCGTCATCGTCATTCGGAGTCACCCATGCATCGCACCGCACCCTGCCGCCGTCGCGCATCCCGGATCGCAGCGCTCGCCACCGCCGGCGCCCTGGGCTTCGTCGGCCTCGCCGGCCTCGGCTGCCAGTCCGACGGTGGAGGGCCGTCCGACGCCCCGGCCGCCGGCGATCATCCCTCGGGCGGCGACCATCCCTCCGGCGGCGAACACCCCTCCGGCGGCGAGCATCCCTCGGGCAGCGAGCATCCCTCCGGCAGTGATCACCCGGGCGACTGAGCCCGCCGCCGCGGCGACCGGCATTCGGCCTTCGCCGCGGATTCCTCGCTCGCCTCGCACCCGCACCCGCACCCGCACCATCCGGCCCGCGCCCCGCGACGGGCCGACGCCCTTCTTCCGGAGTCACGCCATGCCCGGTCCCCGCCCGTCCGTCCTCGTCGCCGCCCGTGCGTCACTCGCCGCGTCGCTCGTCGTGCTCGCCGCATGCTCGTCCCAGGGCCTGAGCGACGGCATGGTCGGCCGCGAGCCCGCCGTGGTGACGGCCGACATCCAGGCCGGCATCGAGCAGCACATCGCCGAGCGCACGGCCGAGCACGGCGGCGCCTTCCCGCTCGAGCACGATGGAATGCGGCTCGAGCTCCGCCTCGTCCGCGTCCACACCGAGTACCTCGCGAACCTCGGCCCCGGCCGTCACTTCGCATGCGTCGACCTGGCCGACGAGCACGGCGACGTGTACGACGTCGACTTCTTCCTCGAGGGCGAGCCCGGGAGCATGACGGTCACCGAGACGACGGTGCACAAGCGCAACGGTCGTCCGTACTACTTCTGGGAGCAGCGGCCCGATTCGACCTGGCACCGAGTGGGGGTCGACGAGGCGGACACGTCGCTGTTCGGCGTGGTCGAGGGCCGCGACGCCTTCGACCTGCGGTACCGGGCGACGGTGCCGAGGCTCGGTGGCCCCGCGCGGGCCTGGATCCCGATCGGCGAGTCCGACCCGTGGCAGGAGATCGAGCTCGTCTCGATGGCGGTCCCGGGCGAGCAGCGGATGCTCCGCGACCAGCATGGCAACGCGGTCCTGATGCTCGAGCTCGCGCCATCCGACGCCGGCGCCGCGATCGACCTCCGCTACCGCGTGGAGCGGCGGGAGAAGTCGGCCTACGAGGCGACGGAGAGCGCCGGCGAGATCGCACGGGCCCTCGCCCCCGAGCGGCTGGTCCCGAGCGATCCCGAGATCATGCGGACCGCGGCCGAGGTCACGGCCGCACACGAGACCGATCTCGAGCGAGCACGGGCGCTCTACGACCACGTCCTCGACACGATGAAGTACGCGAAGGTCGGCGACTACGGACGCGGCGACGCGATGTTCGCGTGCGAGGCCGGGCACGGCAACTGCACCGACTATCACTCCTACTTCATCGCCCTCGCCCGGAGCGCGGGCATCCCGGCCCGCTTCGCGATCGGCGTGCCGGTGCCGTCGAACCGTGACGACGGCGGCATCTCGGGCTACCACTGCTGGGCCGAGTTCCTCGCCGACGGACGGTGGTGGCCGGTGGACATCAGCGAGGCGGACAAGTACGCGGACCTCGCGACCTACTACTTCGGGCGACACCCCGCCAATCGCCTCGAGCTCACCCGCGGCCGCGACCTGGTGCTCGAGCCGGGCCCAGCGAGCGGACCGATCAACTTCCTCGCGTACCCGCTCTTCGAGCGTGCGAACGGCGAGACGGTGACCGTCAAGCCGACGCTGAGCTTCGAACGGCTCGAGACCGGTCCGCAGCGGCAGGCCCGTGCGGACGCGGGCTGACGCATCCGACGGTCGCTCGCCCGCCCGCCGCGAGACCGCGTCCGCCCATCCGACCGCCCCGACCATTCCCACGATCAGGAGACTCGACGTGAATCCCACCGATCCCCCCCGCCGCTCGCCGGCCATGCTCGTCACTCTCGCCGCCGCCGGCGGCCTCCTTCTCGCCGGCGTCGGCCTCGGCTGCGGCGCGCAGACCGAGTCCGACGAGGACAATGCGACCCCGCCGGCGGCAACCGACGACGCCGGCGGCGATGACGGCGGCGGCGGCGATGAAGCCGGCGGCGACGAGCATCCGACCGGCGACGGCGCGGAGCACCCCGGCGGCTGAGCCCGTCGGACATTCGGATGCCTCGCGCGGCCCGTCGGTCCGGCTCGCGTCCCCCCGGGACGACGGCCGGGCCGGCGGGCCGCCTTCACTCCGGGGCCTGCCACGGCGGGCGGCGCCGCCGGAGCGGGAGCAGGAGCAGGAGCAGGAACGAGCCGATGACGAGCCGCACCGAACACTGGGAGACGGTCTACCGCACGAAGGGCGACACCGAGCTCAGCTGGTTCCAGGCCGAGCCCGGCCGATCGCTCGAGCTCGTGCGGTCGCTGCCGAACCGACCGCGTCACGTCCTCGACGTGGGCGGCGGGCAGTCGTCCCTGGCCGGGGCCCTGCTGGAGGACGGGGTCGAGACCGTCACCGTGGTCGACCTCGCGCCCTCGGCGCTCGCCCGCGGTCGGGAGCGGCTCGGGCCGGCGGCCGACCGCGTCCACTGGGTCGCGGGCGACGTGCTGGATCCGGCGACCCTCGCCGACGTCGCGCCGGTCGACCTCTGGCACGACCGGGCGGTGCTGCACTTCCTGACCGACGCGGACGAGCCGCGGCGATACGTCGAGGCGGCCGCCCGCCTCGTGACGCCGGGCGGCCACGCGATCGTCGCCACCTTCGCGCCCGACGGGCCCGAACGATGCAGCGGGCTGCCGGTGCGGCGATACGACGGCGCGGCGCTCGCCGCCGCCTTCGCGCCGGCGTTCCGGCTGGTGCAGTCGGACCACGAGACGCACGCGACACCGTGGGATGCGATGCAGGCGTTCACGTACGCGGTGCTCGAACGTCGGCCGGAGTGAGGTGCGTCGCTCCGCCCCCTCGGGGGCGGCCCGGCAGGCTCGGGGCCGCGTCCGTGGTCACCCGACCATGCTCTCGCGGTGACGCCGGCGGCAGACCGTCGCCGCTGGTCCACGCTTCCGCCCGATTCCGGTGAACGGGGCCGGGGGCCGGGGACCAGGGCGGCCCGAATCCTCACCGAAGCAGTACGACATCGCCTTCGCGGTCCCGTGCCCGGCCCGTGGCCGCATGGACGAGCGGCTGCCCGCCGTCGTCGTCGCCGTCGGGCCCGACCGCCCACAGCCGCGGGCCGTCCGGCGTGACGGCGTACCGCAGCGGCTCGCCGGTCCAGGCGTCCCGCGGAACGCGGGGGAGTCGATCCGGCACCAGGGTCGCGAGGGCGTCGGGCCACGTCCCGTGCTCGCGCCGCCACTGCTCGAGGGCGATCGCGGTCATCGCCGCCTCGATCGCCATGCGGGCGGTGGTCCG
This sequence comes from uncultured Isosphaeraceae bacterium, assembly GCA_964385045.1. Taxonomy (GTDB): domain Bacteria; phylum Planctomycetota; class Phycisphaerae; order Phycisphaerales; family SM1A02; genus CAYLNM01. Next base: position 18,193 of record CAYLNM010000010.1, on the reverse strand, counting down.
CTGGTCGGCGGCCCGCGAGAGGGCGGGGACGACCACCCGGACGATCGGGTGCCGCAGCATGAGTCCGGGCCGCCGCAGGAGCTCCGCGATCTCGCCGTCGGCCTGTCGCGGCCGCTCGAGGATGGGCAGGCGGACCTCGGCCTCGAGGAGGTCGTAGAGCCGGTGGCCGAGGGCGAGCGTGTCGCGCCGCCCGGCCGCGAGCGCCGCGACCACCGGAGCCGATGCTGCGACGAGTGCGGGCGGCGGCTCGAAGTCGAGATCGCCACGGGGCGACATGATCGCCGTCATCCGCGCCTCGCCGAGCGCATCGGCGAGCAGGACGCCGTCGCCGTGGCCGTCGTCGGAGTAGAGCCGCTGCACGACGTCGTCGAACCAGAGACGCTCCCCGGCGAGGTCGAGGACCCAGGCGTCCGCGGGAATCGCCCGCAGGGTGCGGGCGAGCCGATCGAGACCGGCCCCACCGATGCTCGCAGGGCCGGCCGACCGTGGGGGCGGCGGGTCGTCACCGAGCACCGCCCGCAGGATCTCCTCGGCCGAGAGCGTGAGCAGCTCGGACTCCACGATCTGATTGATGACGAGCGGCGTCTCGCCGACGTGCCCGGCGACACCGACGATCGCCTCGAGGCTCGCCACCGCGCGGTCCTCGTCACCGGCCTCGAGCGCGAGGCGGGCGTCGGCCGCGAGCAGGCGCGCAGCATCGCGAAGGACCGCGACGTACGGGATGCGCACGTTGACGAGGGCGTCCTCCGGGAAGTCGGGGACCGCGGCCGGCTGATCGCCGAACCACGCCCGGTCCGCCTCGGAGAGACCGAGCTCGTGGGTCCAGCCGAGGGCCGGCATGCTCGCCGCGACTCGGAGCCGGTCCAGCTCGTCCGCGTGGGCCCGCAGGGCGGCCGCGTCGCGGCGCCGGGCCTCGGGATCGGGGGACTCGGCGAGGATCGCGTCGAAGGCGGGGTCCACGGGAACGCTCGCCACCGCTCTGACGGGACGTCGGCGGTCGATGGACGTGGACGCCTCGGCCGGGGGCCGGACGGCCGGGTCCACCCGCGTCCGATCGCAGTGCCACGTCATGGCCTCCCGGTACCGCGGCCACGCCGCTTCGCCCGCGGTGGCGGGCGGCACGAGCTGCTGGAGACGTGCGACGGCGTCGAAACCGACGGTCGGCTCCATGGTCGTGAGCCGGATCGCGGCGGCGCCGTACGCGACGACGAGGACGGCGGCCGCCACGCCGCCCCAGCGCAGGGTGTGGCCGAACGCCCGGTCGATCGGTCCTCGGCGGCGACGGGCCGCCGAGCGGAGCAGCGGCGCCGCGGTCCGCGGCTCGCCGAACTCGCGGGCGAGGCGGGCGGCGTCGGCCCCTGCCTCCAGGCCCGCCTCGAAGTGCGCGACCAGCTCCCGCGCGATGTCGATCCGCTCGGGGCGGCGGAGCCGGGTGCGTCGCACCGTCTCGCGGACGATGGCCCCCAGCGGATCGGGCAGGTCCGCGGCGGCGAGCACCTCGGGCACCGACCGCGGGGGGCGGGGCGGACGCGGGGCACGCGACGACCGCGACGACCGCGGCGGACGCGGCGGACGCGGCGGACGGGCGTTCCCGCCACTCACGCCCGGACCGCCGAGGCCGCCGGGGCCGCCGCGGCCGCCCGCCGGAGGCCGCGCTGCACCACGCCGATGGCCCGCATCGCGGTCACCGTGTCGTTCCACTGGCGGGCGTCCGTCACGAGGCGGGCCCGCCCATCGGCGGTGAGCCCGTAGTACTTCCGCGGCCGTCGCCCCTCCGTCTCGTCCCAGCGGGCCTCGATCAGGCCCTTGGCCTCGAGGTTGTAGAGCATCGGATAGAGAGTCGACCGCCCCATGGTCAGGAGGCCGTCGGTGCGGCGGGACAGGGCCTCGGCGATCTCGTAGCCGTACATCTCGCCCCGCTCGAGGAGCTTGAGGACCGCGACGGGACCGGCACCACGCATGAGCTCTCGTTCGATGGTCATGGGCGTACTATGTCTCGCATAGTATGTGGCGTCAAGCCCCGTTCCCGGAACGCCGGCAAGCGGCCCGACTGGCCCGACGCGCGGCCCGCCCCCTCACGCCGCCCGGTCGGCGGTCGATGGCCCGGCATCGGCCGGGAGGGCGTAGGGAGCCTCGTCGGCGGCGGGCAGGCGTCCGTGTCCGCCGCGGCGCGCGTCTCGGGCGGCCCGGGCGGCCTGCAGCATCCGGCTCGGCCCGCCGATCGCGATGAACACCACCGAGCCCCAGAAGGCGACGTTTCCGATCAGTCCCGGAAGGTAGGGGGTGACCGGCAGGTGACCGGGGCTGAGCTCATCGTGCCACGCGCGCCACGGAGCCTCGATCGCGCCGACGAACCGGACGTCGATGTCCTCCCGGGTCGCCGGAAACGGGACCTTCTCCCCGACGAAGATCCCGCCCGTGAACGCAGGCAGCGGCCACCCGGCCTGCTCGATGACCAGCCGGCGCTCGCGCGGCCATGCCGCACGCCAGTCCTTTCCGGCAGCCTCGAGGGCAAGCATCTCGTCGTTCTCGGGCAGGTCGCGATCCCAGCTCGTCCAGACGCTCACGTCGTAGCCCACGCCACCCGTCGTCCAGCCCCCCCGCAGGATCGGCCAGTCGTCGGGGTGCAGCGACGGCCACAGCTGCGCCGCCCGCCGCTCGGCCACGGTCGGGGCGTCGCCCTCGTCCCCGAACTCGTGCGGCCACAGCTCCAGCCACCAGGCGGCGTAGGCGATGACCACGGTCAGCGTGAGTCCGGCCACGCCGGCGCCGAGCGCGATCCAGCGGACGGCCCGGACCGCGGCGACGAGCGGCGCGACGAGCGATGAAGACGCGAGACCGGTTGCGCATGACGACATGAGTGCTCCTCCGGAATGGCGGCCACGACCCGCGGCCGCCGAGCTCGACGGGGAACGCCCCCGCCTGGGCCCCGATCGACGAGACCACCCTGAGCATCGAGTCCCGCGCGGCCGGAGGCGTCGGTGACCGTCGCCGGCGAAGCCCCCGCCGACATGCCCCGGTCAGTCCGCCCGTGATCGGACCTTGCGCTCCCCGTCGCTCCCGGGGACGCACCGAGCATTGCCTCACCCCGGAACGCCCACACGAACGCACGCGTCGCGCCGGCAAGCACCGACGCGACGCGTGGTCGCGCGCCCGCATCCCCTCGGGCGCTCTCCCCCCGAATCCTCGGTGGCCGACTCGCTCAGCCGCCGGCGTCGCCCGCCCCCACCGCGGGCGCCCCGGACGTGCCGCCGGGCCGCGCGTGCCACGCCGCGAGCAGCTCGGCCTCGCGGGCCGGCGTGATCCCGGGCCGTCCGTCGCCGAACCGGAACGTCGCCTCGGGCGTGCCCCGCTCGCGCATCGTCTCGGCGTACCGGGGCAGGAACTCGCCCTCGAACCACGACAGCGTGTCGCGGATCGTGGTGACGATCGGCCGCACGGTGAGCCCGGCCGCGATCGCCCGGTCGATGTTCCGCGTGTGGAACCCCCGCATCCCGTCCACCGGCGGGATCCAGAGCGGCATCTGCACCCACGCCCCGATGCCCTGCTGGCCGAGCCACGCCGTGTCCGCCCAGGTGAAGCGGGCGTCGCTGCCGGTCGCGACGCGGCACGCCTCGAGGGTCTCGCCCATCGTCCGAACGCCCTCCACCGGTCCGTTGACGTTGAACGGGCCCGACGTCCCACGCTCGATCAGGTCCACCATGAACGCGGCGAGATCGCGCACGTCGATGAACTGCACCGGGTGATCCGGGGCTCCGGGGGCGAGCACCTCGCCGCCCCGGTTCACCCGCCACGGCCAGTAGGTGAATCGGTGCGAGAAGTCGCGGGGGCCGACGATCAGCCCCGGCCGCAGGAGCAGCGCCCGGGCGGGGAACCACCGCTCGGCCGCCTCCTCGCAGCGGACCTTCACCCCGCCGAACCACCGCATGTCGTAGCGCGGCGTCGTGATGCCGGCGGCGACGTCGTCGGGCATCGTGGCCGTGGGCGCCGACTCGTCCATGCCCACCGTCGCGTTGTCCGCGTACACCGACATCGACGAGGTGAACACGTAGTGCTCGGCCGCCTCGGCGAGCAGCTTCGCCGAGTCCTCGACCCAGGAGTGGACGTTGGCGGTGTCGATGACGACGTCCCATCGCCGGCCGGCCTCGATCTCGGCCCGCAGCGGATCGAGCCCGGGCTCGACGCTGACGATGCGGTTGCCGCGGATCAGCTCGAGATCGGGGAAGAGCTCCTCGCGGTTGCCGCGATTGAAGAGCGTCACCGTGTGGCCGCGCTCGCGAAGCCGCTCGACGACGTGCGGGCCGAGCATCCCGGTGCCGCCGAGGAACAGGACGCGCTTCGGCTCGGAGGCGAGACCGCGGGCGAGCGAGCCGAGGGCGGGGCTCGCGGTCCAGGTGCCACCGACTCCGAGGAGGCCGGCGGCTCCGGCGACGTGAAGGAAGGTGCGGCGAGTGGTGGGCATCACGAGTCTCCGGGGGCGAGGAGTGGATCGGGGCGTCGTCGCGGAGCGTCAGAGCGTCGCGGGCGCCGTGGTCGGAGGAGCGGTGGTGGGAAGCGGAGCGGATGGGCCCGCGATCGACCCGGACCCGCCGGAGCCGTCGCTCGCGGCCGAGGCGCCGGGCCGACGCTCACGACGCCCGAGGACGACCGAGAGCAGCAGCGACACGCCGCCCAGCGGCAGGGCGAGCAGCCAGACGCCGGCGCCGAGGGCCGCCATGAGCAGGTCGCCGAGCGTGCCGACGGTGTCGCCGCCGCGGTAGATGAAGGTGTCGATGAACGCCTTGGCCTTGTAGCGGGCCTCGCGGGGCACGAGCGTGAAGAGCGTCTCGCGGGCCGGCTTGCTCAGGGCGTGGTTGCCGGCGCGGCGGCAGGCCTCGAGCACGCCGATGACCAGCAGCCCCGGCACCGCCGCGAGCCCGATGAACCCGAGGATGGTGATCACCGGCACCACGGCGAGGAGGGCCGCGACGCCGAGCCGCCGCATGAGGCGGCCGGTGAGGAACAGCTGCACCAGGATGGTCGCCGTCTGCCCCGCCATCTCGATGAACGCGAGGATCGACGCGCGAGCCTCGCGCTCCTCGACGAAGCCGGCGACGATCCGCATCTTCTCGAAGTACAGCAGCGTCGAGAGGATGGTGTAGAGGGCGACGTACGCGGCGATCCCGAGCAGGAACGGCGATCGCACCACCGCGGTCACGCCGTGCCACGCCGATCCGCCGAGGGCCGGCGGATCCGCCGCGCGGTCGCCTTCGGGATGCGGCCGGCGGGCGGCGAGTCGCCCGAGGAGGGTGGCGATCACCGCCGCACCGGCCACGAGGAGCATCCCGGACGCCATCAGGCCGGCGTCCCCGAGGCGCTGGGCCAGCAGTCCCGTCCACGCGGACCCGCAGATCGCGCCCGCGGTGCCGCCCACGCCGATGAAGCCGAAGAGCCGCTTGCCCTGGTCCAGCGTGAAGAGGTCCGCCATGAAGGCCCAGAAGACCGACACCGCGAAGAGGTTGAAGACGCTGAGCCACACGTAGAACGTGCGGCCGACCCACGGCGAGGGCCGCTCGCCCGCGGCGAGCAGCAGGGCGAGGAAGCCCGCGAGGCACGCGATCGCGATCCAGTAGACGAGCGGCACGAGGACGCGGCGTGGCAGGCGCGAGGCGAGCACGCCGAAGAGCACGTTGGCCGCCACCATCACGCCGAGCGTGACGAGGAAGAGCACGCGGAGGCTGTCCACGCCGCCGTCGAGCCCCATCGCGTCCCGCAGCGGCCGCAGCATGAAGTAGCCGAACAGCAGGCAGAAGAAGTAGAGCCCGGACAGGACGGCCGGGACGAGCTCGCCGTCGCGCACGTCGATGACTCGGCGCAGCAGGCGGGCGGCGGTTCGGCGGGGATCGAATGGCCTCACGGTCACGCGTCCGCCTCCTCGGAGGACGGCTCGGCCGCCGTTTCGTCCCGCACCCGTCGATCCATCTCGGCCCAGCGTTCCAGCGGCGTGGTCCCGGACCGGCCGGCGAGCAGCTCGTCGGTCAGCGCGCGCGCTTCCGCCGTCCCGTGGCGATCCATCAGCGCCCTCCAGCCGGGCGTGGCGATCGGGGCAATGCCCGCGAGGCGGGTGTCGTGCACGGCCCGCACCCGGGCCATGAGCTCGGGCTCGTCCGCGAAGGCCTCGGCCACCGCGTAGGTGTGCACCTGGTGGTGCACGTTGTCGTGCAGGTGCCAGGCGACGAACGGCGAGGCGGTGTGGATCGCCTGCCGCACGCCGCCCGTCTCGGGCCACGGATCGGCGTCGCCGGGACCGGCCGCCACGTTGGGCGAATCGAGCAAGGCGAGGAGGGCCTGCTCGGCGTCGGTGCAGAGGACCAGGTGCTCGCCGGCGAAGAACCGGCGCACGAGGGCCCCGCGGCTGTGCCGCACGACCTCGCAGCCGGCGAGGTCGGCGTCGTCGTAGACGAGGGCCACGACGGCGATGCCCCGAGCGGCGGCGGCCTCGAGCTCGGGGGCGAGGGCCGCGGCCACGGCCGGGAACAGGTCCACGAGCACGCAGGCCCGGGCCTCCTCTATCATGGCTCGGGCCCGGGCAATGACCTGGGCGGCGGCGGCGAGGTGATACACCCGCTCGTCCGGCTCACGGCGATCGAGCCGCGCGAAGGCCTCGCGGGCCTCGCCGGATCGCCGCTCGAACCCCCGGCGAAGCCGGCCCAGCACCTCCTCGGGCGGGGCCGCCCGCACCAGCCGCGGCTCGCCCGCGAGGACCTCCACCGCCCCCTTCCGCTCGAGGCTCTCGATGGCCTTGTAGGTGTTGGCGACCGCCTTCCCGACCGCCTTGGCGGTGGCGTAGGCGGTCTCCGGGCCCGCTTGGAGCAGGTGCAGGTACGCGAGGGCCTCGAGGCGCGAGAACCCGAGGTCGGTCAGGGCGGCGGCGGCCGGGTCGAGTTGGTCCATGAGGGCGATCATAGCGGCGCAGTCCGTGCTACTACGTTGGTGGCGACCCGCGGTTGCAGGGCGGGCGGCGAGGACCCGCGACGGGGCCACCGTCGCTCGCGCTCTCGGACGTCCTGCCCCGATGGGGCCCGACGACGGGAGGATCGGGGCCGGCGACCGCCGGTCCGTCGCCGGTCGATGAGTGGGCTGCCCGGCACGCCGACAACGCCCGGCCTTTGATGCACGTTCAACGCAGTTGGCGGCAAATGGGGTCGCTCGGGCCCACGATCGACCCGCGTTCAGCTCGGTCCCGCAAGCGCCGAAGACGGCCCCGAACGCCGCGGTCGCGTGCCGCCGGCCACGCGAGGATCGGCCGCCACGGCCCGCCCCGTTCGGGTCCGGGCCCCGTGCCGACCCCGCGCCGGCCCGGTCAGCGAGACGGCGCGACCTTCTCCCCGGCGGCGGCCCCGGTCGCCGGGCCGGCCCCGCCGCCGCCGTTTTCGCCCGTCGCCGCCCCCGCGGGCTCGAGCCGCCGGCCGTCCCTCCACCGCGTCGCCCGCAGCTCGGCGCCGCGGAAGGGGACGCGGTCGAACCGCAGGTCCCGCCGCCGGCCGAAGCCGACCTCGAGAATCAGATCGAGCTGCGAGCCCTGGATGGGCTTGATCGTCTGCTTGTCGCGGCGGATCGTCGCGGCCGCCGCGGTGCTCGACACCGGACCGCTCACGCCCTTGACCTTTCCGTCCGCGGGCACCGGCTCGTACTGACAGCTCGTCGCGTGGGCCTCCTTGCGGACGAGCTCGCCCGAGCCCGGCCGCGCGATGATCCGCAGCGGACCGCTCACGAAGTCCCGCCGGATCCCGTCGGACGTCCGCTCGATCAGCCAGATCACCTCGATCTCCGAGTGGTCCTTCCACTTCGCCTCCCGGCCCGGCGAGAAGGCGTCCTCGCAGGTGGTCTTGACGGTGAGGCCGAGCAGCGTGACCCGCGTGTCGCCCTGGCTTCGGACCGGCGCGAACCGGCCGATCCGCTCCTCGAGGCGGCGACCGCCGCCGGCTCGCAGGAAGACGAGGATCAGCAGCAGGACCCCGCCGACGCCGACCACCGCGACGATCCAGTTGCCGGCCGAGTCGGAGATCGGCGCGGCGGACCGGTCACGGGACGCGTCGTCGGGGAGCGGCAGGACGCCTCCATCGCCGGCCAGCGGGTCACGCGACCCCGGCTCGTCCGCCGGGGCGGGCGACGAGACCGAGGCGACGCCGGCGGGCGCGGCCGGCGGCGGGGAGGTCGCCACCCCGCGGGGCGCCGGCGCCCCGTCGACGTCGCCCACCGGCTCCGGAGGACGCGGCAGGGGATCCCGCGGCCGGTCCCCGAGAGGTCGGTACCCCCGCGCCCCGTCCAGCGGCCGCACCGGAGGGCTGGCGTGCTCGAGCGGCGAGAAGCCGCGCCCGCGTGGCGGCGGCTCGGCGGCCGCCGCGCCGACGACCGCGACCGTCGCCGCGGCCGCGGCCAGTGCGAGCACGGGTCGCCGCCCGATCGCGACATGCGGACCGACCGCCGCCACCCGCCGCCCGCATTCCGGAGCCTTCATCATGAGTCACCCCCGTCGCCGATCGTCCCGCATCGCCCCCGCTCCCCCGGGCCCGCGGGCCCGCGGCGAGAAACGCGGCGATCGCCCCCACCGCGGCGGCCGTGATGGCCTCCGCACCCATCATCGCCGACTTCCCCGGTCCCGCCAGCCTCGTCCGGGCCGTCGGCCGGGTCCCGCGGTCGCGAATCCCCGCCCGGCACCCGGCGCCCCTCGGCCACGGCACGGCGCCCCGCCCGCCGTCGGCGACGGGTCCCGACGACCCCCGGCACCGAGCGGCCGCTCGGGCGAGAATTCGTCGGGCCCCTGTCACCGGCCCTGGCCACGTCCCGTTGGCCCTTCGAAGCCTTCCTTCGAAAGGAGCCCGACATGACCCCGCTCGTCACCCATGCCACCCCGCCCCGTCCCGCCACCGGCGGTCGCCTCGTCGCCGCCGACGGCTCGATCCTGCCCCTCCGCGGCGGCTCGCTCGACGTCGAGGCGGCCGGCGGAATCGCCCGCGTCGTCCTCCGCCAGCGGTTCGCGAACCCCGCGGCCGAGCCGCTGCAGGTGACCTACCAGCTGCCGCTGCCGCCCGAGGCGGCGGTGGGCGGCTACGCGTTCACCCTCGGAGACCGGCGGATCGTCGGCGAGATCGACCGCCTGGAGTCCGCCCGCGAGCGGTTCACGGACGCGATCCTCGAGGGCCGCACCGCGTCGCTGCTCGAGGAGACGCGGTCGAGCGTCTTCACGCAGGAGGTCGGCAACCTCCCGCCCGGCGAGGAGATCGAGTGCGAGCTCGTGATCGACCAGCCGCTCCGCTGGCTGCCGGGCGGCCGCTGGGAGTGGCGGTTCCCGACCGTGGTCGCGCCGCGGTACGCGGGGGCGGACGGCCGCGTGCCTGACGCCGATCGCGTGGCGGTGGACGTGGCGGATCCGGACGCCCCCGGCGGCGGCCGCCTGCCCGCCCGCCTGTCGCTGGAGCTGCGGCTGACCGACGGCGTCCGCGGCGGCGCGGTCGACAGCCCGTCGCACCGGATCCTCGCCGACGGGAGCGGCGAGCTCCGCACCGTCCGGCTTGCCGAGGAGGACACGCCGCTCGACCGCGACCTGGTGGTCCGGTGGGACGCGGCGGAGGCGGACCCGAGGTTGACGGCGGCGGTCGCGCGGCCGGAGACGGGCGACGCGGCCGCCGATGCGTACGCCCTGCTCACGCTGATGCCGCCGACGGACGCGGACGCGCTGCCGGCCACGAGCCGGCACGTCGTCCTGCTCATCGACACCAGCGGCTCGATGGGCGGCGAGCCGCTCGAGGCGGCGAAGGCGATCGCGACCGGCCTCGTCGACTCGCTCGGCCCGGCCGACCGGCTGGAGATGACCGAGTTCTCGTCGCGGCCGACCGCCTGGAGCCGGCGCCCGCGGGCCTGCGGCGACCGGGCGCGGGCCGCGGCCCGGCGGTGGATCGACGAGCTCGAGGCCGGCGGCGGCACGGAGATGGCGTCCGGACTCGCGGCGGCGCTCGAGGGCGACCGGGGCGAGCGGGCGCCCGAGGGCGAGCAGCGACAGATCGTCCTGCTCACCGACGGGGGCGTCTCCTTCGAACGGGAGATCGTCGCCCGCGCCGCCGCGGCCCGCGACCGCAACGTGCGGCTGCATACGGTCGGCGTCGGGTCCGCCTCGAACCGCTCCCTCACCGAGGCGGCGGCCCGGGCGGGCGGCGGCCGGGAGCATCTCGTCGGCCTCGACGAGCCGCTCGAGCCGGCGATCGCGGCGATCGTGGCGGCGCTCGCGAAGCCGATGGTGACGGACGTGCGGATCGCCGGCGACGCCGTGCGACGGCGGCCGGGCGGAGACGGCGACGGGCCGGTGGACGGCGCGCCGGACCTCCTCGCCGGCGAGCCGCTGCTGATCCCGATCGCCGTCGATCCGGCGGGCGGACGCATCGAGGTGTCGGGCCGCACCACGGCCGGCCCGTGGCGACGGACGGTGGAACTGCCCGCGGCGAGCCCCGGCACGGGCCGCGACTCGGTGCCGCGGCTGTGGGCCCGCCGGCGGGTGGCGAACCTCGAGGTCGCGTCCGCCCGGGGCGAGGCCGTGGACGGCGAGATCGAGGCGATCGGCCTCGCCCACGGCATCGCGACCCGCCGCACCGCCTGGGTGGCGACGAGCGAGGAGCCGACGGTGGATCCGTGGCGGCCCACCCGCCGCGTCCGGGTGCCGCAGGAGCTGCCGCACGGGATGTCGGTGGCGGGGCTGGGGCTGCGGGGCGCGGGGCGGATCGCGGGCCGGGGCCGGACGGCCATAGCTCTGGACCTCTCGCCCTGGCTGATGATCGAGGACGATGCTCCACCAACCTCGGGGGCGATGCCCTCGATCGAGCTGGCCATGCCCGTCAGTCCCCTGGCCGACGACGGGCCGGACGACGACGACGGCGGCGAGATCGTCGAGCTGCGGGAGCTCGTTCGGTCGGCCCGCCTCGGTGACCGCCGCCGGCCCGCCGACGCGCCGCCCGAGATCCGCGTGGCCGTGGTCCACGAGGGCGACGATCTCCTCGTACTCGAGATCGCCGCCACGGCCGGCGTCCTCGACTGGTCACCGTCGGAGCTGGAGCTTGCCGACGGGCGGCACCTGGCGGTCGACCGCGAGGCGAGCACCGCTCCGGGTCGCATCCAAGGCGACACGACGGCGCGGCTGGTGGTCCGCGGGCCGGACGCCCGCGACGCGGCCGAGCTTCTCTGCCGGCGCGGCGCCCGCATCCGGATGGAGTCGCGCGGTTCGGTGATCATCCGGCCCGGAGACCTCGTCCGGTGACCGGCTCCGACGGCCACCTCGCCCGCCGCATCGCCCGCGGCGACCAGGAGGCCTTCGCCTTCTGGCTCGCCCGGGCGGAGGAGCCGGTGCGGATCAGCCTCCGGTCCTTCCGGCGGGACGTCGACACCGAGGCGGTGCTGCAGGAGGCCCTGCTCCGCGTGTGGCAGGTGGCCGACCGGTTCGTGGACGACGGCCGACCCGACGGCCTCCTCCGCCTGGCGACCCGCATCGCCCGCAACCTGGCGATCGACGAGGTGCGACGGCGGCGTCCCGGACGGCTGCCGGCCGAGGCCCTGGACGAGGCGCCGGACGCCTCGCGGGCGGCGTCCGGCCGCACCGCCGAGCTCGACGCGGCCATCGCCGAGTGCCGCGACCAGCTGCCCCGGCGTCCCCGCCAGGCGATCGATGCCCGCATCGCGTCGCCCGGCGAGAACGACCGGGGCCTCGCGGCCCGCCTCGGCATGAAGCCCAACACGTTCTTCCAGAACGTCGCCCGGGCGCGGCGGGCGCTCGCCGAGTGCCTCGCCCGCAAGGGCTTCTCGAGCGTCATTCGCACGGAGGCGACGACATGAGCCGGATCGGACGCGGAGGCGCCGGCCGCGGTCCCGACGACCGCGACCGCGACCTGCTCGTCGAGCAGGCCGTCTCGGCGTGGCGGCCGCGCGACCTCGACGGCGGCATTCGCTCGCACCCGGCCTGGGCCGACCTCGACGACGCCGGCCGCGATGCGGTGTTCACCCAGACGCTGCTGCAGCGGCGGTTGGAAGCGTCGCTGCGGCCCGATGGACTGTCGGCGACGGGGGCGGCGGTGATGGAGCGGATCCGCGGGGAGTGACTCCGCCAGTCTCGGAACACACGGGAGCGAAACATCATGTGGCCGATCGACGACGACCACGAGCCCGACGACGACACCGAAGAAGAGTCGAACGAGCCCGACCGGTTCCACGACGTCACGTCGTATCTCGCACGGGAGTTCCGCGGCACACTGCTTCGATACGTCGGGCAGTCGGCGCTGCCGGCGACCAGCCGGATCGCCGCCGCCAAGCTCGCCGTCGCGCTCGATCGGATGCCGGTGCCGACGCCGGGCGTGTGGATCCGCGCCTCGGCGGTCTCGCGGAACGCGGGCGGCGGGGCGACGGTCTCGATCGAAGTGTCCGACTGGCTCGTCAGGCTCTCGGTAATCGAGACGTACTACGGCATCGACGGCAGCGATCACGACAGTCGCACTCTCCTGGTGGCCGGCACCGACGGACGGATCGGCGACGCCGACGCTGACGAAGCCGAGGAGAACGTCCGAGAGTGGATCCTCATCTGGAGCGTCAACGCGGAATCGCTGCACTTCGAGGACGAAAGCGAGGCCGCCGACTGGGACCTCGACGACGACGATGATCTCGACCGCACCGAGGACGGCGACGCCCCCGCGACAGGAGAATGAGCGCCGGACGCGGCCTCGTCTCTTGACATGAATCCGGGGGCACGGGTACAACTCTCCCTGCGCGGTGCTCGGGGCACCGCGAACATTCCGGAACCCATGCGAAAAGCCAAGGGGGATCCCATGAACAGGCATCCATTGCCTGCGGCGGCCATCGTGCCGTCGCTGCTGATCGTCGCGCCGACATTCGGCTCCGCTTCCATCGACCGCGCCGTCGCCGACGCGGACGACTTCCTGTCTCGCCAGCCCAACGGCTGGTACGTTCGCGCCTCGGGCATGGTGGTCGACCAGCAGGACGCCAGGCTGCGTGATCGCACGCCCGGCCAGGTCATCGAGGCCGCCGCCGTGTCCGCCGGCCTGCCGGCCACCGGATGGGAGCTCGAGTCGGACACCGGCTTCGGACTGACCGTCGCCACCGGCTATCGCTTCGAGAACTCGCCGCTCTCGCTCGAGCTCGAGTACAGCTACCGATCCGCCGACTTCGATCGAATCGCCATCGGCGACAGCGCTGCTGCCGAGGGAGAGGGCGACGTCCACGCCCTGATGCTCAACGTCATGGCGGACTGGAAGCTGGGATTCGGGCGGCTGGGCGCTTACGTCGGCGGCGGCGTGGGTCTGGCGAGGACGAGCGGCGATCTCGATGCGATCGACGGCGTCGGGCTGCCCATCGAGTCGGACTCGGACACCACCTTCGCGTGGCAGGCGATGGCCGGCCTCACCTGGACGCTCACGGAGCGCTCGCAGCTCTACGGCGGCATCAGGTACTTCGACGCCGGAGACGTGGACTTCGAGCTGCTCGGGAGCGAGAACGCCAGCTTCAACTACGAGCTCGGACTGCGGTTCTTCTTCTGATCCGCAGGCACGGCGATGCACGTCCGGGGCCGGCCCCGATCGACCGGCCCCGGATGCCGCCGGCTCCGTCGCCCAAGCGATCCAGACGGAAGCCGAGGAGCGTCGCACCCCTCGACCACTCCTCCCCGATGCCCGTTCCACGTCCCCGTGGAGACCTCCCGCACGCGGTCGGCGGAGCCCCGCGATCGGCCATCCTTCTCGACCGGGGCCGGCTCCCGGTCTTCGATGAGCCGGACGGGACCGCACCGCTTCGGATCAGGAGGGAACGTCCGCCTCCTGAGCGGCAACTGACGCTGAGACCGCCGGCTCGCGAAGGTGATCCCTCGGATCGACTCCCGAGGAGGCACGAAAGCCTCTCATCCTTGCCACCGCTGGCAATGGCCTCGACCGGGGTGGTTTCGCGGGCGCCGACCACCCGAGCCGCTCCCACGCGGGACCACCCCGCTGGATCGATCGCGACGTGCCGCGCAGAGCGGCGCGTCGAGCGACACCGCGTCAGAGGTCGACGAGAGCGCGGCCGAGCCGCGCATGGTCCGGCGTGGCACACTGGGCCGCACCGCCCTACCCGACACCCCCATGACGACTCGCAGCCCGTTCCTCGCCGTCCCGCCCGCCGACCGGATCCTCGACCGCGATCTCGTCTTCGCGATCTGGGACGGCTTTCCCGTCACGCCCGGCCATGCCCTCGTCGTTCCGAAGCGGGTCGTTCCGACGTGGTTCGACGCCGACCGTGACGAGCGAATCGCGATCATGGACGCGCTCGACGCCGTCCGGGCGATCATCGACGAGCGATACCAACCCGACGGCTACACGATCGGCGTCAACGTGGGCGAAGCGGCGGGCCAGACCGTCCCCCACCTGCACGTGCACGTCATCCCGCGACGAGCCGGCGACATCGCCGATCCGACGGGAGGCGTCCGCGGCGTCATCCCCGGCCAGGCGAACTACCACGATGGGTCGTATCGCCGCCCGCCGGCGGCTCGGACGGCGGACTGACCATGACCGCTCCGGGGATGCTCATCACCGGCGGCGACGACGCGCTACTGCCGCACCTTCGCGCCGCGCTCGACGAGGCCGAGCGCGTCGACGTCGCCGTGGCCTTCGTGCTTCGGAGCGGTGTCGAGCTGCTCTTCGAGCACTTCCGCGACGTACTCGACACGTCCCAGGACGGCCTCGCGATCCGCCTCCTGACGACCGACTACCTCGACGCCACCGACCCCGCAGCCCTGCGACAGCTCCGGGACCTCGGCCCACGGCTGGCGATCCGTGCCTACGACGCCCGCCGCCGAAGCTTCCACGCCAAGGCCTGGATCCTTCACCACGCGGACGGACGCGGCGTCGCCTTCGTCGGCAGTTCCAACCTCTCCCGCACGGCGCTGCTGGAGGGCGTCGAGTGGAACTACCGTGTCGTGGACGGAGACGGCCCCGGCGGCTTCGCCCGCTTCGCCGAGGCGTTCGAGCACCTCTGGCGAGACGAGGCGAGCGTCGCCGTCGATGACGCGTGGCTCGCGGACTACGAACGGCGACGGCAAAGCTTCATCACGCTCCCGCTCGCCGCCGCGTACCGGGGCGCGGCCCCTGCCGATCCACCTCCGCCGCCCGCTCACGAGCCGCTGCACGAGCCGCCAACGCCGACCGAGGTCCAGGCGGCCGCCCTCGCGGCCCTCGAAGAGTCCGTCGCGAACGGCCACGGCGCCGGCCTCGTCGTCATGGCAACCGGCCTCGGCAAGACGTTCTTCGCCGCGTTTGCTGCCGAGCAACTGAACGCGAGACGGGTCCTCTTCGTCGCCCATCGTCGCGAGATCCTCGACCAGGCCCTCTCGACCTTTCGCCGGGTGTTCCCGAACGCCCGCCTGGGACGCTACGGGAACGGGGAGGCGGACGGTGATGCCGACGTCCTGTTCGCCACCGTCCAGACTCTGAGCCGCGACGAGCACCTGAGCCACTTCCGACCGGACGACTTCGACCTCGTCGTCGTGGACGAGTTCCACCACGCCACGGCGCCCTCCTACACCCGCGTGATCGACCACTTCGACCCCCGTTTCCTGCTCGGCCTCACGGCCACGCCGGAACGGGCCGATGGCGGCGACCTTCTCGCGCTCTGCGGCGAGCACGTCGTCTACCGGTGCGACCTCACCGAAGGCATCGAGCGGGGACTGCTGCTCCCCTTCCGCTACTTCGGGGTCCCCGACCCGGTCGAGTACGCCAACATCCCCTGGCGCAGTGGCCGTTTCGACGAGCGGGCACTGACGGACGCCCTCGAGACCAACGAGCGGGCCCGGGACGCTCTCGATCACCTGCGAACGAAGGGCGGCTCCCGCACCCTCTGCTTCTGCTGTTCGACGACCCACGCGAACTTCATGCGAGACTTCCTCCGCCGGGAGGGAGTCGCCGCGGCCAGCGTGCACGTTGGCGAGGGGTCCGACCCCCGGGCCTCGTCGCTCGAGAGACTTCGCTCCGGCGACATCGAGGTGCTCTGCTGCGTGGACATGTTCAACGAGGGCGTGGACGTCCCCGAGATCGACACCGTCCTCATGCTGCGGCCGACCGGCTCGCCGACGATCTGGCTCCAGCAGATCGGCCGCGGTCTCCGCCGCGCCGCCGATCTCGATCACCTCGTCGTCATCGACTACGTAGGCAACCACCGAATCTTCCTCCGGATCGCCATGACGCTGACGGGAGCGAAGACGATCGGCGAGCTGAAGGCAGCGCTCGACCGCCTGCGGAACCTCGAGCCTCTCGACGAGCTCCCACCCGGATGCGGCGTGACGTACGACCTCGAGTTGATCGACGTGCTGACTCGGGTCGCGACGAGCCAACAGTCGGACGCCGAGATCCTCATCGAATGCTACGAGTCAGCGCGACCCGGGCCGGACCAGCGAACGTCGTACTCAGACGCAATCAGGGCCGGACTTGACCGCGAAGAATTGCGAAGGATCTGGACCCTTTGGCATCAGCTCGTCCGCGAGCAGAGCGACCTCTCTCCCGCCGAGGAGGCCGCTCTGGATCATTCGGCATGCCGTCTGACGCTCGAGTGGCTCGAGGGCGAGCTGATGACCAAGTGCTACAAGATGGTCGTGATCATCGCCGCGGTACTCGAGACGCCTGCACTCAGGAGCCATCAGCGGGCGATTGGGCCAGTGGACCTCGACCGACTCACCGCACGCGTCAGTGAGATTGCGCGGAGCCGACCCGAGATCGCCGCCGACTTCTCCTGCGACGTCTCGGATCACGATGCCCTGAAGAAGCTCCTGCTCCGCTACCCGATCCCTCGCCTGTGCCAGCCTGCAAGCGAGGACGGATCGCCATGCTTCGACTTCATTCGGGAGCAGGGGATCTTCCGTTCGACTTGGTCGATCAGCAGCGATCTCGGCCCCACGGCCCGGAAGATGATCCTTGAGGTCGCCGAGGGCCGCCTCGAAGAGTACTTCCGGCGCTGAGGCCTCTTCGGCCCGCTGCCCCTTCCGTCAATCCGCCTCCGAAAGCGACCAGCCGCCGCCGAGCGACCGGGTCCAGTTGCGGCCCCACGCATGCACCGCCGTCCCGTCGACGCTGCGGAGGATCTGCAGGCCGTCCACCTTCCCGAAGCCGAACACCACCACGCCGTCGGGCCGCTGGATCACGCGATCGAAGCGATAGAGGCCGATCGACCGCCCCCCCGACAAAACGATCTCCCGGCCGTCCGCGGGCGGACGCAGCGGCATGTCGGCGAGCTGCTCCACGGCCGCGTCGAAGGCCGGCCGGTGGAGGTGGAAGCTCGCCCGGAACGGCCAATTGAGGGTGACGATGGAGGCGACGATCACCAGCGATGCCAGCACCGTGATCCAAGTTCGGCGTGACGCCGGCACGGAGGACATCAGGCTGGCCGCGATCAGCTGCAGCAGGCCGATTCCCGGCAGGGCCAGAAATGCCACCGTGACGCTCAACCCGAACAACCCGCCCACAAAACCCAGGTCCTCGAGAACGCCGTTCCAGGCCAGGACGACCATCAGGATCATGAGCAGAACGAGGAGCGCGGCCAGAAGCCCACCTGCGGCGGCGATCCTGCTGGCCCCTCCGCCGAGTCCGGCGACAAGCCCGAACGACAGGAACCCGGCCCCGACCGAGGCCGTCAGCCAGAGGGCGATGGCGAGCCAGAGGTTGACCGGAATCATGGGGCCGTGCCACGCGAAAAGGGACTGCGTGAACGCAGCGACAGCGAGCACGGCCCACGCCCAGGCGGCGACGCCAAGAAATCTGGCGATGGCGCGGCGTGACACGGCCACTGGCGACCGCAGGAAGGTGCTGGGATCGTTTCGGTCGAACGCCGTCCCGCACTCCGGGCAGGCGGTGCCGCTCCCGGCCGAGAGGTCGTAGCGGCAGCCGGAACACCAGACCCCGGGCCGCCGAGGCGAGTCGTCGCCGCTGGTCATGTCGGATCGATCCCCCGCCGCCTCGAATGCCCGGAGGATCGCGGCGACGTATCACCTCGATCCGGTCGGTGGTCGTCCCGCGGCAGTCGCGGCAGCGCACGCGACGCGGGCCCCGGCCGGCACCCCGCTCACGCGGCCCGACGCGCTCCCCCGCGAATCTCCGGGGCCGGCCGCGGCGCCGCGGCCGCCCCTGCCCCCGCCCCCGCCCCC
>CAYLNM010000009.1:0-55718 GCA_964385045.1 uncultured Isosphaeraceae bacterium | reverse complement strand
CATCCCGCGGATCCCGCCCCCGTCCCGGACCACCCGACGTTCGCCCCCCCGGACGCCCCCGGCGATCCGCTCGGCACCGCGGGCCCGGCGGGAGACCCGCCCCGCGTGCGGCCGCCCGCCCTCGGCCGTCTCGGCGCCACCCTCGCGTGGATCGTGATCCTCGCGGGGATGGTCGTGATGATCGCGGGACGTGACGCGGGCGGGCCCGCCGGCCGCCCGCCGTCCGAGCGCGCGATCCCGTCCGACGATCCGGTCGCGGCGGCCCTGCTCACCATCCAGGGTCGCTACGCGATCGGGGCGTCGCGCGTGATGCCCGCCGCCTCCTCGGAGCAGCTCCTCGAGCAGGTGCGGGCCGCGGTCCCCGCCGCGCCCCCGAGGGTCCGCATGCGGATGGCGATCCTCGCCGCCGAGCTCGCCGGGCCCGAGCGGGGCCTGGACGTCCTCGCCGACCTCGAGGCCGCGGTGGACGCGGCGGACGCGGCCCGCCCGGACGGGTTCGCCCTCGATCCCGACGATGCCCGCCTGAAGGAGGAGCTGACCGCCCACCTGCGATCCCTCGCCGCGGGCGAGGGCGGCACGATCGGTCCGGACGACACCGAGCGACTCGCGGCCGAGCTCGGCTGGTGGGGCCGGCTCGCGGCGGTGCTCGGGGCGGAGCCCGCGCAGCGCGCGTCGGTGCTCGCGGACGCCACCCGCACCGCGGTCGTCTTCGGCGGCGGCCTCGCGCTGGTCGCGGTCGCCGGCCTCGTCGGCGTCGTCCTCCTGGTGACCGGGATCGTGCTCGCCGGCAGCGGGCGGCTGCGAGTGGTCGGCTCGCTGCCGGGACCGCTGGCGCCGCTGCATCCCGTCCTCGCCGAGACGTTCGCGGCGTGGCTGGTGGTCTTCGTGGCCCTGCTCCTCGGGGGCGGCCTCCTCGCCGCGGGCTCGACGTCTCCCGCCGCGGGCCTCGTCTCGGCGATCGCGGCGTTCTTCCTCAGCCTCGTCGTCCTCGCGTGGCCGCGGCTGCGGGGCGTCGCCGGGGCCGACGCCCGCGCCGCGATGGGACTCACCGCCGGCCGGGGCCTCCTCCGCGAGGTCGGGGCCGGCATCGTGGGCTACGTCGCGACCCTGCCGCTGCTCGCGGTCGGGGTGCTGGGGACGCTCCTGCTGGCGGTGGTCACCGGACTCGCCGCGGGCCCGGCGATCGACGATCCGTCGCAGGCGCTGCTGCCCGCCACCGGCCCCGCCCACCCGATCGTGGGCGAGATCGGCCGATCCGCCACGGTCACCCTGCTCGTCCTGGTGGCCGGAGCCGTCGCGGCCCCGGTCGTGGAGGAGATCTTCTTCCGCGGCTGCCTGCACGGGCACGTGCGACGCGGCCTGCGGAGCCTCGGAGTCGCCGCCCCCTTCGCCGCCGCGCTGATCACGGCGTTCGTCTTCGCCGCCATCCACCCGCAGGGCTGGATCGCGGTTCCCGCCCTCATGTCGCTCGCGGTCGGGTTCTCCCTCGTGCGCGAGTGGCGGGGGAGCGTCGTCGCCCCGATCGTGATGCACGCGATCAACAACGGCGCGGTGCTGGTCGGCCTGAGCCTGATGCTCGCCTGAGCCGGCGCCGGCCACCTCGGCTCCGGGCGGGCGGGACGCGCCGCGGGCCGGCAGCCGAGGCGGCCGGCCGGTCGCCGTCGGCCGGGCCGAGCGCATCCCGCCGGTCGCGCAGACGGTGCGCCCGGTGCGCCGGCACGGCCAGTCCTGGTCCCCCCCGCGGCCCACCGGGGCGACCCCGGTCCTCCGGGGCGCACGGCGGGGCGGAAAATTCGGGTGGCGGCGCGGGGGCCGGTCCGACATGATGGAGGCCCGGCGTCCGGGCTTCGTCAGGAGACTCCCATGGTCCCCATCGCAGGCATCGATCGCCGTCGAGGCGAGTCGCCCCCGAGTCGATCGCGGTCCGGCCGCGTTCCCGCGACGGCCTCGGTGGCCGCGACCCTGCTCGCCGGCGTGGCGGTGTCGGTCACGACGGCCGCCACGCCACCGATGGCGGCGGGCGTCCTCGCCGTCGGCGACGCTGATCCGCCGCCCGCGACCGACCCGCCGGGCCGGCCCGGGAACGGGCTTGCCGAGGACGCCGGTCGTTCGGCCGAAGACGGGGCCGGCGACGCCGCCCGCGATGCGGCCGAACCATCCGATTCGCCTGCCGACGCAGCCGATGGCGATGGTCCGGCGCCCCTGACCGGACCCGGTCCCGTCCCGCCGGCCGCCGCGCCCGCGGCGGCCGCGGCCGCGGTCCCGGGGCCCGTCCATCTCGCCGCCTTCGACGCGTGCCTGCGGCTCGACCCCGAGACCGGCGCCGCGAGCCTGGACGCCGCGTGCGCCCTGGAGCTGCTGCAGCGGCGGTACCGGGCCTTCGTGGAGCACCGCGAGTCCGGACGGCTGATCGAGGAGATCGACGTCGGCTCCGGAGCGGTGCGCCGCACCGAGACCGACGTGGACTGCCTGGTGCAGGACGGCCGCTTCGAGGTCCAGACCACTGCCCGCCGGATCCGCGGCATCCTGGGACGGATGATCCCGATCCGGTCCGGCCCCGGCCTCGAGCGGGCGCGGGACGAGATCGACCGCTGGATGGTCCCCCACGCGATGCTCGAGCCCGGCGCGGGCGCCGACCTCGCGGTGACCTCGGCGGGCCCGGCCCGTCACGCTGAGCGCGACGTCATCCGGCTCGAGCTCGAAGGGGGCGGGGACCGGGTGGAGCTCTTCGTCGATCCCGAGCGGATCGTGGTCGAGCACGCCCGCAGCGAACGGGCCCTGCCCGACGGCGGCCGCTGGAACGGCCGACTGCATCTCGACGTGGTCGGCGAGCTCGAGCCGCTTCCCTCGGACCTCGTGCCCGAGCGCGGATCCGCGGCGGACGCCGGCGTCGACGAGCGCCGACCGGCTCGCCGCGGTGGCGGCGGCCCCGTGCTGGAGCCCGCGGTGCCCGGCGACCAGCCCGACGCGCCCGACGATGCCGAACCGGCCGGCGAGGCGAGCGAGACCGCTCCCCCTGACGCCGGCGGCGGCCTCCGGCCCCCCGGTGCCGGCTGAACGCGGGCGCACGGTCCGAAGCGATGGTCCGCGGGATCCCCGGCCGAACCGCACCGCGGGACCGCGCGGCGTGGGCGCCGGCGCGAGCGCCGGGCCCGCGGGCCGCTCCGCGTCAGTTGATCGACAGCGTCGGCTGGACGAACGAGCCCTTGATCGACGCGATCGACACCTGCGAGGCGAGGTTCTGCACCAGCCGGTCGAGGTGCGGGGCGAGCGCGGGCTGCTCGTCCCACGAGGTGTTCGGCGTGCCCGCGTCGCCCGCCACCCGCAGGTGCGGATGCAGCGGCAGCGAGCCGAGGTACGGCACGTTCATCGCCTGGGCGAGCAGCTCGGCCCCGCCGCGGCCGAAGATGTCGTACTCGGTGCCGTCGTCGGCGACGAAGCCGCTCATGTTCTCGACCACGCCCAGCGACGGGACGCCGAGCTGCTCGAACATGCGGATCGCGCGGCGGGCGTCGTCCTGGGCGACCTTCTGCGGCGTGCACACCACGACCGAGCCGGTCATCGGCAGCAGCTGGGCGAGCGTCAGCGGGACGTCGCCGGTGCCCGGCGGCAGGTCGACGATCAGGTAGTCGAGGGCCCCCCAGTCGGTCTGCGTCGCGAGCTGCTTGAAGGCGCCGTGGGCCATCGGGCCACGCCAGATCAGGGCCTTCTCGGGCTCGACCAGCTTGCCGATGGTCATCGCCTTGATGCCGTGGACCTCGAAGGGGATCAGCATGTTCCCCTCGAGCTTGCCCTGCACCGAGTCCAGGCCGAGCATGGTCGTCATCGACGGGCCGTAGATGTCGCCGTCGAGCAGGCCGACCTTGGCCCCGTGGCGGGCGAGACCCACCGCGAGGATCGTCGAGACGGTCGACTTGCCCACGCCGCCCTTGCCGGCCCCGACCGCGATCACGTGCTTGACGTTGGGCAGGGGGCTCTGGCGGTCGGCCGTCTTCTCGGCCGGGCTGCGGACGTCGGCGGTGAAGTCGACCGTGATGCCGCCCACCGGGGCCCCGGCCTTCTCGCCCGCGAGGGTGATCGCCTGCTCGATGTCCGAGCGGATCCGGTCCTTCATCGGGCACGCGGGCGTGGTCAGCTCGATGCCGACCGTCACGTCGCTCCCGTCGATCTCGATCCGCTTGACCATGCCGAGGGTGACGAGGTCGCGGTGGAGGTCGGGGTCGTCGACGGTGCGGAGGGCGTCGCGGACGAGGTCTTCGGTCAGGGCCATGGGCGGCTCCAGCGGAGGCGGGACGGGCAGGGCGGGGACGAGGCGGCGGCACGGCCGGGCCCGCCCGGGGGAGTGTAGACCCCCGGCACGCGCGGTCCGCCGTTCACGGAGAATCGCGGGTGCGGGTTGGTGGCGGCGCTCGCCTCCCGGCGGTCGGGACCGACGCGGGAGCATAGAATCGGGGAGGTGAAGGGGCAGTCCGGCGGACCATGTCCGGGCGTCGCTGATGCCGGGTCGCCGTTTCGGTGCGACCCGAGCGATCGACCATCCCCCCGGATCGTTGCCGCGATGAATCGACTCGTGTCCGTGAATCTGGGACAGGTACGCCCCGACTGCCTGCCTCCCGCCCGCCCCGAGGACGATCGCGTGCGCGCGCTGTTCCTCACCGCGTCATTCCTGGGCTTCGGCACGTATCACCGCTCGCTCGTTGCCTATGCCGGGGACTGCGACGAGCTCGATGCCGTGCACGTCGAGCTCCGGACCAGTCCGCTGGCGCGGCTGCTCGGCAAGTCGGTGCCCTGGCTGCCACGCGGCCTCGACCAGCACGCCTGGCGGCACCTGGCGATGTGGCGACGCACCATCCTCGGCTGGCTGCGCGGACCGCTCCCGATCGAGCGATTCGACGTCGTGCACGTGCTGACCGAGGGCAACGCGATGGCCATCGTCGACCTTGCGGGCCGGGTCCCGGCCGCATTCGCCGTGAACATCGACGCGACCGCCCGCCAGCTGGTCGAGGACTTCGGCCATCACCCGCTCGGAGCCCGACCGCTGATCCGCGCCCAGCGGCGGATCTTCGACGCGTGCGATCTGATCGTGGGCCGGAACGCGTGGGCGCTCGAGTCGGTGGCACGCGACTTCGGGATCCCGGCGGATCGGCGACTGCTCGCCCGCAACAGCATGCGGCCGCCCGCCCGCTCCCGCGGCGACGATCCGCCGCGGTCGCCGGGAGAGCCGCGACGAATCGCCTTCGTGGGCAACGCCTGGGGGCGGAAGGGCGGGCCGGAGCTGCTGCGCCTGCACCAGGAGCGGTGGGCCGACCGCGCCGAGCTGCACGTGCTGTCGCGGCGGGCGAGCCGCGACGACGCGGCCCGGAACGTCCACTGGCACGGCACGATCGATCGCGCGGAGCTGCTCGAGTCGTGGCTGCCCTCGATGGACCTCATGGTGATGCCCACCCGCGAGGACATGCACCCGTGGGCCATTCTCGAGGCGATGGCGGCGGGCCTGCCGGTGGTCAGCACCCGCCTCGCGGGGATCCCCGAGATGGTGCGGGAGGGCCGGACCGGTCATCTCTGCCCGCCCGGCGACCTCGGGAGCCTCGCGGAGGCCGTCGACGGACTGCTCGAGGACCCGGTCCGGTGCCACGCGATGGGCCGGGCAGCCCGCGCCCACGTCGAGCGGGCGTACGACCCGGACGCGGCGTTCGGCGGGCTCATGGAGCGACTCGTCCACCTCGGCCGGCGGGCCCGGGAGCGAGGCGGAATCGAAGGATCGGCCACCGCCCGCGGACCGTGTCCGCCCGGGGGACCGGCGTCCAGCTGACGTCTCGGGCGGCGGGCGACGAGCGGTTCCCGGGCCCGACCATCCGCCCGCCGGGGGTCCGGGAGGCCCGCAGCTCCCTCATCCCGTCGCGGATTCCGATCGATCCGCGCCGGCAGCGGAAGCCGCCGCGGGCGTCGCGCCGTGCGGACGTACACTCGGCCACGCGGCGTGCGCCCCGTCGTGCCACCCCGCCCCCGCCCGGCCGGACCGGAGCACCTTCCGCTGAACCGTCTCACGAGCGTCAATCTGTCCGCGGTGCACCCGGATCTGCTTCCCCCGACCCGGCGGGAGGGGCCGGCACGGATGCTCTTCGTGCACGGGAACATCCTCGGGTTCCGCAACGTGGCGGCTCAGCTCAAGCGGTATGCGGCCGACCGCGAAGACGTGGACGCGGTGCACGTGGACCTCGTGGCGCCGCTCTGGATGAAGGTCGTCGGCAAGTCGATTCCGAGGATGCACGGCTGGGACCTGCATCAGGACCGATATCTTCGGATGTGGGGAGCCGTGATCGACCGCTGGTTCCGCACCCGGCTCGATCCGAACCGATTCGACGTGGTCCACCTGATGACGCAGGTCAACGCGTGGGCGATGGTCCGTCGGCGTCGACGGCGAGCGGGTGGACCGCGCTTCGCCGTGAACGTGGACTCGACGGTCGCGGCCGAGGTCGCCGAGTTCGGAACCTCGCGACTCGGCCGCTCGGCGTTCCGCCGGGCCGAGGCGGTGATGTTCGACGCCGCCGACCTCGTCGTGTGCCGCAACCGATGGTGCAGTCGGTCTCTCGGCCGCGACTACGGAGTCCCCGCCGACCGGATCCACGTCGCCGCGAACAGCCTCGATCCGCCCGCGCGATTCCGCGATCCCTCTCCCGCTCCGGCGAACCGTCCGGTACGGATCGCCTTCGTCGGGAACCACTGGCGACGCAAGGGCGGGGACCTGGTGCTCGCGGCCCATCAGGCAAGGCTCGCGGATCGGTCGGAGCTCCATGTCTTCGGTGACCGGGTTCCGCGCGACCCGGCGGCTCGCGGTGTCGTGTGGCACGGGCGGGTCTCGCGCACTCGGCTGATGGACGAGCTGCTGCCCGAGATGGACGTCTTCGTCCTGGGCTCGCGGTACGACATGCTTCCCTGGGCCCTCCTCGAGGGCGCCGCGGCCGGCCTCGCCCTCGCGGCCCCCCGCACCGGCGCGATCCCCGACGTCGTCCGCGACGGGGAGACCGGACGGCTGTTCGAGCCGGGCGATGCCGCCGGCCTCGCGGCGGCGCTGGTGTCCCTCGTCGACGACCGTGAGGGCGCGGCGAGGATGGGGGTGGCGGCTCGCGAGCGGATCCGTACCCACTTCGCCGCCGAGCGGACCTACCCGGCCCTCCTCGACCGACTCGTCGCGCTCGCCGACGACTCCCAAGGACCCACGCGATGAGCCGCATGCCGGACTTCCTCGTCATCGGGGCGCAGAAGAGCGGCACGTCCAGCCTCTGTGACGTGCTCGGCCGACACCCGCAGATCTTCATGACGGACCCGAAGGAGCCGTACTTCTTCTCCCATCCGGAGGTCTGGGCCCGTGGCCTCGAGTGGTATCGCGATCTCTTCGCCGGCGCCGGCGCTGCGCGGGCGGCGGGCGAGGGAAGCACCACCTACACGCAGCATCACCTGCATCCCGATGCTCCGGCGCGGGTGATCGAGCACCTTCCGGACGCACGTCTGATCTTCATCGCTCGAGACCCCCTGGAGCGGATGCGCAGCCACTGGATGCACCTGCGGTCGCGGGCTGGCCGCGAGTCGCGTCCGTTCACGGAGGCGGTCCGGAGCCGGCCGGAGTACGTCGACAACAGTCGCTACGACCACCAGCTGTCGTTCTACCGCGATCACTACGGTCCCGATCGGCTCCTCGTGCTGCTGTTCGAGGACTACCGCCGCGCCCCCGACGCGACCGTCCGCCGGTGCCTCGAGTTCATCGGGGCTGATCCGGACGTCGTCCCCGCCCCGCGCGAGTCCGCCCGCCACGCCTCCGACCGCGGACGAGTGGACACGCCCGCGACCGCGGTCCTGCGACGCATTCCGGGCTTCGAGCGACTCCGCGACCTGGCGCCGGGTGGGTTGCGGTCGGTCCTGCGGCAGGCGTTGAAGCAGCCGATCGGGGAGCGACCCGAGTTCGACCGGGCCACGCGGGCCTGGGCGATCGAGCAGGTGCGGGACGACGCCCGGGCGTTCCTGCGCCGGTACGGGCTCCGCGAGGACGCCTGGGACCTGCGGCGCCCCGACGAGATCGAGGATGACGGCAGGTCCGCGTCCGGCGCCGCCCGGAGCGCGGGCGGCGAGGCCTGAGGCTCACGCGTCGGGGCTCTCGGTGGCGTCCCCGGGGCGGGGCCGCTCCGCGTCCCGTCCGCGGCCGCCGTGGCGGCCCGAGCGGCGCAGCAGGTCGCGGACCCGGCCGAGCAGGTCACGGGCGTCGTCGGGCATGAGCCACGCCGCGAGGGCGACGTAGACCGGGACCGCGATTCCGGGGACCGCGACGAGGTGGACCCATGGGGCCCAGGGCTCGTCGGGGAGCCGGGCCGCGAGCGCCCACGGCGGGACGATCGCCGCCGCCGAGGCGGCGACCGGGAGCGCGAACAGCCGCAGGACGTCACCCGGGGTGCGACCGCCCGGCCGGACCGCGACGAGGATCTGCGTCGGACCGATGATCGCCATCGCGAGGGCCACGGCCACCGCGGTGCTCGTCGCGGCCCCGATCGTCGCTCCCACGGCGACGAAGACGAGGAAGACCACGCTGGTGGCGACGCCGAGCCGCATCAGCGTGCCGTACCGCGACTGCGCCGTCAGGAGTGAGCCGGCCGGCATGCCGGCGAGCCGGAAGAGTGAACCGATGCTGAGCACCTGCACGAGCAGCACCGCGTCGCGCCACTGCTCGTCGAGGACGAGATCGACCAACGGGGCGGCGAGGGCGGCCTGCAGGAAACAGGCCGGGGCCCCGATCAGCACGAGCAGCCGGGTGGCCCGCATGAACCCCGCGACCTGACGCGCGGGCTCGTGCTGCAGCGAGCTCAGGGCCGGGAACAGCACCTTGCGGAGGTTGAACGTGAGAAGCACGATCGCTCGCTGCGAGAGGGCGAACGCGTAGAAATAGAGCCCGACCACCGGCTGGGCGTGGAAGATCCCGAGCACGACGTAGTCGAGCTGGCTCATGGCGTAGGTCGAGCCGTTGGCGACCAGCAGCCGGAGCGAGTCGCCGACGAGCCAGCGCCAGCGGCGGAGCTGGGGGCGCGGCCGAAGCCGCGGCCGGGCGGCGCGGAGCGTGATCACGAGCTGGAGCAGACGCAGGATCGGGCGGGGCAGCACGAAGGCGAGGGCCCCGAGACCCGCCCACGCGAGGAGGACGGTCGCGAGCATCGCGCCCGCGACCTGCGTCAGCTCGATCCCGGCGAGCAGCCGGAAGCGCATCTCAGCCTGCAGCTTCGCCTCCGGCACGATCGTCAGCGCCGAGAGGAGCGCGGCGGCACTCAGGACCTGCACCAGCAGGGCGACGTCCGGGGCGTCGTACAGCCGGGCGACGAACGGGGCGGCCACGAGCATGGCGCCGGCCGCGATCGCTCCGAGGAAGCCGCACAGCCAGAAGGCGGGGTTGGCCCAGCTCCGGTAGCGGCGGATGCGATTGACGACGATCGCCCGCACGCCGACCTGGCGCACGAGGGACGCGGCCGTCGCGACCGTCTGGGCCATTGCATAGACGCCGAAGTCCTCGCGGTCGAGGAGCCAGCCGAGGGCGACGAAGCCGCCGAGACCGACCACCTGGGACGTCACCGTCTGGGCGAGCATCCAGGAGTACCCGCGCGTCGTGCGGGCCGTGATCGAGCGGCGGCTCATCCGCCGGAGCCGCCGCGGCCGGTCCGGGGCGGGGCGCCGTCGCCCGCCGCGGACTCGTCGCTTCGGTCGCCGCCGCCCTCGAGCGCGGCGATGTCGTCGGGGTCCTCGGAGTCGGACGCATCCGGCGGATCCCCGGCGAGGTCGCGTGCGGGCAGGAGCCCCGCGGTGCGCAGGCCGGCCCGGGCAAGGCGGCGGCGACGGGCCTCGAGCTCCCCGAGGGCCGCACTGGCGGCGACCCGCGGCCCGGCGAGCGGGGTTCGGCCGCCGGACGTCGCGTAGCCCATCTCCCGCATCTCGTCCGCGAGGGCGGACTCGATCAGGGCCACCTGGCGGGGGGGGAGCTCGGTCCGCCACCGGTCGATGCTGTCGGTGAACACGGGGCGCAGCGTGTTGCGCAGCCACTCCGCATCCGGGCGGAAGCCGGCTCCCTCGCGTCGGTGCGGCTCGAGCATCGCGGGCACCAGCTCGAGGTCGAGCAGGCGGCAGACCGCCTCGATCTGGGTGCGGAGGTCGGACACGAGGTCCTCGTACCGCACGACGAGGTACCGGTCGGGGCCCAGCGCCGCGGCGTGGCGCCGGTGGGCGGCCACGGCCTCGCGCCAGCGCAGCACGTGTCGGCCGATCCGGCGGGACCCGAAGCCGGCCTTCATCCGGGAGAGCACCACGGCGCGGGGATCGCGCACGAGATGAACGAACCGGGCCTCGGGGAACGCCTCGGACAGTCGCCCGATGAAGCGGGTGTGGACCGGCGACTTCTCGCCCACCCGGCTCGCGTTCCCGACGTCGGCGTAGGCCGTCATCAGCGCGGTGAACAGGCCGTCCCAGGTGCGGGGAACCACGTCCGCGTATGCGCGGAGCCGCTCGCGGACGGGCGGCCCGGTGCGGGCGGCCGCGTCCTGCCAGACGGCCTCGACCGCGCCGTCCCAGTCGCTCGGCCGCTGCGGATCCCCGCCGTACCGGACGCGTCCGGGGAAGCGGGCGTAGAACTTGGTCTCCTCGGGGACGCTCACGGCGGGGTGGTTGGTGAGGGCGAACCGCAGCAGCGTGGTCCCGCTCCGCCCGCAGCCGACGATGAAGAACAGGCCTCGGCGGACCCGCTGGACGCGATCGCGGATCGGGATCGCGGGGTCGACGGCGGGTCGTGGATCGGTCATCTCGCGCCTCCGGCCGCGACGGGTTCCCGCCCCGGGCTCCCGGACGACCGGGGGCTCCGGATCGGCGGGCCTCGGGCCGTACCGGGGGGACGCCGGTTCGGCTCCGCCGGCCGGCGTCGCGGAGCGAGCGAAGTATAGCGACGGGCTGCCGCCGCCCGGGCCGCGCGGAGACTGCGCCACGGCCCCGTCGATGGCGCCGTCGCCGCGTTGTTCCCCGGTCGCGAACCGGTTGACCGGCCGCCACGTACGCCGCATCATGCGCGGCGGGTCCTTCGCCCTTGAAGTGGTCGTGCGGCCCGGTCGATGAGTCGTGAGCCGTCGGGCCCGCCGTCGCGGCCCATCCGTCTCGCCCGAGTCCCAGTGCCGAGCCTCGCGATCACCAACGGTCTCCCCATCCCGGGCCTCGGCGGCGTCCCGATCGAGATCCTCGTCGCGGGTGCCCTTCTGGCCGCCGGTCTCGTGATCGGCATCTTCGCCCGCCTGCGGGTCGCCCTGCTCGCCTTCGCGGCGATGCTCTTCGTCGCATCGACCGGACAGGCCACCACCACGGCCGGCATCCCGATTCGGCAGTGGCTCAATCCGATCCAGGCGAACCGATCGACGCTGTTCGTCGGACTCGGGACGTTGCTCGGCATCGGGCTCCTCGCCCACCTGTCGGTCGTGAACCGGCGGCGATGGCCCACCCAGGCGATCGTCATCCTGCTGATCGCGGTCTACGCAGCGATGATGCGGATCGTGCACGACGGCGCGGCCGAGGGCGTGATCTCGCTCACCTTCGCCCTGCTGACGATCTTGCCGCTGGCGATGCTGGCGATGGCGCTGCTGGAGGACTGGGAGGACGTCTACGGCCTGCTGCGGACGATCGCCTGGACCCTGATCGCATGGGTCGGCGCGGTGGTGATCCAGCTCCTGATCAACCCGGCGCTGCTCACCAAGGGAAGGCAGGGGCGGTTCCTCGGGCTGCTCGGCAACCCCCAGCACGCCGCGGTCCTGCTCGGGGTCGGGGCGGTGATCCTGCTCTGGCTGCTCGTGAACGACCCCCGGCGCCGACTCCGCATCGTCTGGCTCGCGGCACTCACCTTCACCGGCGTGCTGCTGCTCTGGACGGGCTCCCGCACCGGCTTCGGCATGTTCGCCCTCGGGGCCGCCGTCGCCGCGTACAGCCGTCTTGGACGTACCGTCCTGCTCCTGCCGGCCATGGCGGTGGCGGGTATCGTCGGAGTCTGGGTCGCAGGCCGGCTCGGGATCGATCTCGGCGTGGCCGAGCGGCTGACCTCGACCGAGAACACGCGGGCGGCGGCGTGGCGAAACCTCGCCGACCGGGCGGCCGAGAGCCCGTGGATCGGAGTCGGCGTGGAGGCGGCCGGCGACAGCGAGAACAGCTATCTGTTCGGCATGGCGGCCTACGGCATCGGCATGCTGCTGCTCATCCTCACGCTGATGTTCGTGAGCCTCCAGATCTGCATCCGGCTGCGTCGGATCCGGCCGTTCCTCGGCCCCGACCAGCGGCCGGTGGTCGATCTGGTGATCGCCTACAACCTCATGTACTTCGCGGGGGCGGTGCTGGAGGGCTATCTCATGGCCCGGGTCTCGAGCCAGCTGGTCATGCCGCTCGTGTTCGCCGCCATCGCGACGCGGGTGCTCGAGCTCGGTTCGGCGCCGGCCGCCGCGTGGACCGAGGAGGATCCGGAGGCGCACCCGCCCGGCTGGTCGGACGCGGACGACGACGTCGCCTGGCCCGTGGACCCGTGGGGACGGCCGACCGGCCCCGTCGGCACCTCCTGAGCTCCGCGGCACCTCACGGGTCTCACGGATCGACCGTGTCCACCCACGAATCGTCGCGTTCGTACCCGAGGTCGACGAGGACGTCGCCCGCGAGGTCCCGGAACCGCTCGGCGGCCTCGCGGGAGAAGTGGTTCCGCCAGTCGCCGACGACGCCCTTGCGGACGAAGCTCGAGCGGTCCTCGGTGCCCGCGCGGCGCCCCGTCTGCCGCTCCATCGAGAACTTCTCGACCGCGGTCTCGACGAACCACGGGTCCGGCTCGCGGGCGGTGACCTCCCGGACCACGCGCCGCAGCGTGCCGCAGCAGTCGGCGCGGAGCTGCTCGTACGAGAGGTACGCGACGTGGGGGCGGCCTGCGTCGCCCCGCCAGCCGCGGACGTGATCGGCCCAGTTCAACCGTGCGCCCCGCGGACGGCGGAACTCCTCCTCGATGAATCGGGCCATGAGTCCCCGGGAGTCGTCGCGGTCGTAGCCGCGCCCGAACAGACGGTCGTAGCGTCGGGCGAACATGGCGACGGTCGCGGGATCCCCGGCGGCGAGTCGTCGCATTCGATGGAAGAAGTAGGACGTCATCACGTCCCGGCCGTCGCGGTAGAGGTAGAAGACGTTGTGGAGGCGAGGGTCGTACCGCCAGTGGTTGTGCACCACCGCCGGGAAGGTGACCGGCAGCACCGACGGTCTCGGGTAGGGGACCTGCAGCACGTCGGCGAGCATCTTGCCCAGCCACGTCCCGCCCGACTTCGGATACTCGCAGACGAAGTACATGCCGATCGATTCGGCCATGCGTCGTCCGACGAGCTTGGTCGTCTTGTTGGCGACCCGCCGGCACTGTCGCGTGATGAAGTTCATCGACGTGAGGCTCCCTTCGGTGGCAACGTCACGGCGCCCCCGCGGCCGAGCGGTCGGCGGCATGCCGCGTGGCGGCGGCCTCGGCGTACAGCACCTCGTAGCGGCCCGTCACCGCCTCCGGCGAAAGATGGCGCATCACCCACGCGCGGCCGGAGCGTCCCATCGCCGCCGCACGGGCGGGCTCGTCGAGCAGGGGCTCGAGGGCGTCCGCGACGGCCGCCGCGTCCTGTTCGACGACCACGGCTCCGCCGCTGGCCACCAGCTCCGGCCAGGTGTCGCTGCCTCGCGTCGTGATCACCGGCGTCTCCGCCGCGAGTGCCTCGAAGAGCACGAATCCGAAGTTCTCCTGGGACGTGGGCAGGACGAACGCGTCGGCCGCCTGGTAGAGCGACACCTTGGTCCGGCCGGACACGAAGCCAGGGAACCGGACGCGATCGGACAGTCCGAGCTCCTCAACCAGCCGCCGCAGGCGGCGGACGTACGAGTCGTCTCCGCTGCCGGCGACGACCGCGTGCACCGGTCGACCGCGGTCGGCGAGCAGTCCGACCGCGCGCACGAGATGCTCCACGCCCTTCTTGTAGTGCAGTCGACTCAGGAACAGCAGCACCGGATCGTCGCCCCCGAGTCCACCCACGACGTCGCGGGCGGCCCCGGGGCCCGGCAGGTCCCGGTAGTCGGCGAGGTCGACGACCAGCGGCGCGACGACGCCGCGGCCACGCGGGAAGTGGCGGCGGGCCTGCCGGAGCTCCGCCTCGGCGGTGCAGTGCACGGCCGCCGCCCGCTCGAGCATCCGGCGTCCGGCGACCGCGAGGTAGAGCCGCTTCTTCGCGGTTCGCTGCGCCATGCTCCAGTCGTCGAGCATGCCGTGGACGCTCACGACGTACGGGATGCCCCTGCGGCGGGCGAGGGCGGCGAGCTGCAGGTTGTGCGGGCTCCACATCCCGTGCAGGTGCAGGATCTCGGCGGCCGCGAGCAGGCGGTCGACGGTCACGCGGGCGGCGCGTCCGAGCCGACCTCCCGGTCCGAGCCGCCCGGGGCACGGCGCCACCCGCGGCCGGCCGGTGCGCCCGTCCCACTCGGCGGGCACGTCGTGCGGATCCGGCGAAGCGAGCACGACCTCGTGGCCCGCCGTGGCGAGCGCAGGGCAGAGGTCGAGCACCGCTCGCACGACACCGCCGTGCTCGAGGCGGAGCGACTTGTGGAAGTGAAGGATCCGCACCGCGTCACGATCCCGCGGCGGGAACCGCCGTCGCCGCGGGGTCGAGGTCCGCCGGGACCTCGTAGCCCTGGCGGATCATCTCGTCGCGGACGATCGGGATCACGCGAGCGAGCACGTCGGGGTCCAGGCGCCGCCACTTCTGCTGCCGGCCGGGATCCACCCAGTCGTCCAGCTTGGCCTGGATCGCGGGGGTCATCGGCAGCTCGAAGTGCTCGAGCATCCGCTCGAAGTGCTCGTGCGGGCGCTCGACGAAGTCCTCGTAGCGGAAGCGGATGCACCGGCCGGACTCGAGCTCGGCCAGGTCCGCGTCGGCGGTGCGGCAGCAGGCGACCCACTGGTGGGCGAGCAGCTCGAACCGGTCCATCCGGGCCGCGTCCTCGGCGAAGGTCTCGTGGCGGACTCCGTAGTAGGCGGGGCGTCGGCCCAGCACCTTCACCTTGAAGTGGTCGGCGACGTACCGACCGAGGTAGTGGTGCAGCTGCGTCTTCGGCGTCTCGCGGAGGCGCACGAGCGTCCGCCGACGGTTGAGCGCCTTTCGCCCGCGCTGCTCCGCACTGCTGACGTTCGCCAGCGGATGCCGGACGACGTAGAGGAAGCGAGCCTCAGGCAGGATCCGCGCCACGTAGGGGATGCGAAGGACGTTCGACGGGGTCTTCTCCATGACCCGGCGGTCGCCGTGCCGTCGCTGGACTTCGAGGAACCGGCGACGGACGAAGCGGACGACTCGGGGCGTGGCGTCCTCGGCGGTGAAGCGGTCGTGCGGACGGCGCGGATCCGCGACGGTCCAGACCGTGCGGGGCTCGAACCACGAACGCACGTCCGGGTGCTCGTCGAACAGGTCGTGGATCATCGTCGTCCCCGACCGGACGTTGCCGAAGAGGATGATGGGCGGCTTCAGCTGATCGGACACGGCGGCGGGCCCCTCCAAGAGCCGGAAGTGTAACCGGTCCCCCGGGCGCTCCTCGCGTGCGGCGGGGCTCCCGGGGGACCGGTCGGGCGGACACCGTCGGCCGGCGTGGCCGGCCGTGCGGGGGTGGTCAGCGGCGGTGACTCCTCCCGCCGCCGCGTCCGAGCACGGCCGGCTCCTCGGCGGCGTCGATGGTGGCCTGGGCGAGATCGAGATCGACCGTGAACGGCCGGTGCGACTCCCACCGGATCCGCACCACGCTCCGGCTGTCTCCGGAGACGATCGAGGCGCCGGCCTCCGAGGTCGCGACCTGAGCGTCGAGCACGCCCGGACGCACCGTGAGATCGGCCCAGCCGCCGCCGGTTTCGAGAGCCCGGACCGTGGGAACCCCGCCGCCGCGGGCGTCGAGGTCGAGCCGGAGCTGCTCGAGCGAATCGAGCCGCCGCCCGAGGTCGATCGCGAGCCGGAGCTCCACCGCGTGCCCGGAGCCCGAGGGAGCCGAGGACATGCGGACCATGTCCCGCCACCGGTGGCGAAGGTCCAGGAGCGACGGCGTGACCGCCTCGCCGGTCACCATGTCCGCCGCGGCGATCCGCGGCTGCCAGACCTGATCGATGACGCGCAGGAGGGACCGCCAGGAGCTGAAGTCGTCCTGCGTGCCGTCGTCGCTCCAGAGCATCATCTCCCGGACGCCGTGGGCGCGGAGCATGATCATCATGTCCCGCATCATGTCCTCGGTGACATCCATCGAGACGCGGCCGCGGCCGCCGACCTCCTGCCCGACGAGATGAATCCACGGGGTCACGTCGGCATGCGGCCCATCGTACGAGAACACGTTCGCGTTGACCTTGAGCGCACCCCAGCGGACCGCCGCCTCCTGCGGGGTCTCGCCCCGCCGGTGGAAGGTCTCGTTGGGGAAGTAGAGCACCGGAGCCTGCAGGTCGCCGAAGGCCCGGGTGGCGTAGCGGAGCCACGGACGGCGGGAGTGGCCGGCGACGCGGCGGGGCGTGCCCTTGCCGTCGTAGCGGGCAGAGGTGCCGTAGTTGCTGGACAGGGCACTCGGCCACGCGTCCCGGACCACCGCGTATGCGGCCTCGTTCATCGCGGCATCGGCGACGGTGTCGAGAACCCCCCCGTACCAGATGGCCCACTCGTGGTTCGGTCTCGCGGCAAAGCGGGCGCTGGCGCGGATCCCGGGGGAGCCGGCGTCGGCGTAGAGCTCGGCGAGCGTGCGCCCGCCGAAGCCCGGCAGCGGCTCGGAGTCCCAGCGATCGTCCTCCATGATCGCCAGGAAGTCGCGGACGCTGCTCTTGCGGTAGACGACGACCCGCTCCTCCGTGTCGAAGTGGAAGCGATCCGGATCGGGGAGCGAGGGGTCCTGCGCCTGGTGCTCGCGGTACCGCTCGACGAAACGGGTCATCCAGGCACGGCTCTCGGCGATGCCGTGGGTCATCCACGGCGTGTCCCACCACCGCGGACTCGCGTCGCGGTCGGCGGCCCGGATGCACTGGAGTTCCGCCTCGGTGGAGCGCGGCCGGTGGGCGAGGGCGTCGCACCAGTGCGCGAAGAGGGCGGGACCCTCCACCTGGCTGTCGCGCGGGTGGCCGCCGCCCATGCCGAAGTTCTGGAGGACGATCCCGATCTCGCCCGGGCGGAGACCGCGGTCGCGGATCTGGGACACGACGCCGTCCGCGGCGTCCTCCGGTGCCCGGTTGCACTTGACCCGGACGAGCTCGATGACCTGCGGGTGCCCGGCGGCGGGGCCGAGCGGCTCCTGCCAGGTCCAGAAGACGGGGCGATCCGAGTGGACTCCTGCGGGCTCGACGGCCACGGCTCCCCCGGCGAAGCCGAGGGCTGCGGCGACCGCGGCGGCCATCGTGGAGCGTGTACGTCCGATCATTGGTGGCCTTCCTTGCACCATCCTGCGGTGCACGCGAGGAAAGAAAAGGGGACAGGCGCGTGAAGCACGGCTACGGAGCCCGAGCATGGCATGCTCGGCCGTCGGGGTCGACCGGCGAAGCCGCGAAAGGCGGGGGAAGGGGTCGGATCCTGAGGGCTGGCCGGAACTTGCGCAGAATTGCGGCCGCCGTCGTGGATGGCTATCATCGCCGACCCTCGAATCGCCGGCACGGCTGCCCCGCCCCGTGGGCCCGACGGCGTCGCACGTCACGCCCCCCACGTTTCCCACGGAGCGAGGAACATGTCCTCCACCCTCATCGCCCCCCACGGCGGCACCCTCGTCGACCGCATGGTTCCGGCGTCCGACCGCGACTCCCTCGCCGCGGAGGCCGCCTCGCTGCCGCGGATCACGCTCTCGGCCAAGCAGGCCTGCGACCTGGAGATGATCGCCATCGGTGCCTTCTCCCCGCTCACCGGCTTCGTCGGGAAGGCGGACTTCGAGTCGATCTGCCGCGACATGCGGCTCGCCGACGGCACGATCTGGCCCATCCCGATCACCCTCGCGGTGGACGACGCGACGAAGGCGACGCTCTCCGTCGGCGGCCGGGCGGCCCTCCACCACCAGGACGGCACGCTCATGGCGGTGATCGACGTCGAGGAGGTCCATCCGCACGACAAGACCCTCGAGATGCCGAACGTCTTCCGGACCGAGGACGAGGCCCATCCCGGCGTCAAGCAGGTGATGGAGGAGGGCGACTGGCTCGTCGGCGGTCCCGTCCACGTGCTCACCGTCGTCCCGGAGCGGGAGCCGGGCGAGCAGTTCACCGAGCACCGGCTGGCGCCGGCCGCCACCCGGGCCGCGTTCGCCGAGCGGGGCTGGAGCACCGTGGCGGCCTTCCAGACCCGCAACCCGATCCACCGGGCGCACGAGTACCTCACCAAGTGCGCCCAGGAGATCTGCGACGGCCTGCTCATCCACCCGCTGGTGGGCGAGACCAAGCCGGGCGACATCCCCGCCGA
Source organism: uncultured Isosphaeraceae bacterium (assembly GCA_964385045.1). Lineage (GTDB taxonomy): Bacteria > Planctomycetota > Phycisphaerae > Phycisphaerales > SM1A02 > CAYLNM01. The sequence continues at coordinate 37,215 of CAYLNM010000009.1, read as the reverse complement.
CGTGCGGATGAAGTGCTACCAGGTGCTGATCGAGGAGTACTACGTCCCCGACCGGACCGTCCTGAGCGTGATGCCCGCCGCCATGCGGTACGCCGGGCCCCGCGAGGCGGTCCTGCACGCGATCATCCGCCAGAACTACGGCTGCACCCACTTCATCGTCGGCCGCGACCATGCCGGCGTGGGCGACTACTACGGCACCTACGACGCCCAGCGGATCTTCGACGACATCTCCTCGTCCGACCTCGCCATCGTGCCGCTGAAGTTCGAGCACGCCGCGTACAGCAAGCGGGCGCAGGGCATGGTCTCGGCCAAGACGTTCCCGAAGCTCGAGGGCGACCAGATCTTCCTCTCCGGCACCAAGGTCCGCGAGCTGCTGGCCAAGGGCGAGCGGCCGCCGGCCGAGTTCACCCGTCCCGAGGTCGCCGACGTCCTGATCGAGTGGGCGACGAGCGAGGTCCCCGCGGGCGCCTGAGTCCGGGCCCGCATCCCCGGGGGCCGATCGGCCCCGTCATCCCCCCACGCAGGAGTCAGACCATGGCCGAGCAGGTCGCCACCAACATTCACTGGCACGACGGCGAGATCACCCGGGCCGAGCGCGAGAAGGCCATGGGCCAGAAGGGCGCGACGATCTGGATGACCGGGCTCTCCGGCAGCGGCAAGTCCACCATCGCCGTCGCCCTCGAGCAGGTCCTCGCCCAGCGCGGCTTCAAGGCCTATCGCCTCGACGGCGACAACGTCCGCCACGGCCTGAACAAGAACCTCGGGTTCTCGGCCGAGGACCGGGCGGAGAACATCCGCCGCATCGGCGAGGTCAGCAAGCTCTTCGCCGACGCCGGCATCATCGCCCTCAACAGCTTCATCAGCCCGTACGTCGCCGACCGTGACCTGGTGCGGTCCCTGCACGGCGAGAGCGAGCTGCCGTTCCTCGAGGTGTACGTCGACGCCCCGCTCGAGGTGGCCGAGGAGCGTGACCCCAAGGGCCTCTACAAGAAGGCCCGCGCGGGCGAGATCAAGGGCTTCACCGGCATCGACGATCCGTACGAGGCGCCGGCGTCGCCGGAGCTGCACCTGCGGACGGACCAGCACGACGTCGCCGGATGCGTGGCCAAGTGCCTCGAGCTGCTCGAGGCGAAGGGCATCATCGCGGGGGCCTGAGGCTCGCGCTCCCACGCTCCCCGGGCCACGGCCGGCGGGGCGCGACCGCCCGAACGTTCGAACCGACCGGCCGCCTGCGGATCCGTTCCGCGGGCGGCGGTCGCATGGGTGGGGGTAAACCCCCGCGCCGGGGCGGCTCGTCGGTATGATCGAACCGCCGGCATCGGCGTCCGTGGTGCCGACGGCGGGAGGGTTCATGACCGAACGCGACGAGCAGCGGGTCGAGGGCGGAGACGCAGGGGCCGACGCGGAAGGGCGGTTGCCGCGACCGTCTCCTCCATCGGCGGCCGCGGCGGCCGCGCCGCCCGACGGCGCGGATCCGGCTCGGGACGCGGAGGGGGTCGCGCCACCGCCGCCCGCGGTGACCCGGGCCGCGTCCACGTCGCCGCCGGCCGAGGGCGAGGTCACCTTCGTGGTCGGCATCGGCGCGTCCGCGGGCGGGCTCCGGCCGCTGCAGGAGTTCTTCACGCGGATGCCGTCGGACAGCGACGCGGCGTTCGTCGTGGTCCAGCACCTCTCGCCCGACTTCAAGAGCCTGATGCCCGAGCTCATCGGCCGGCAGACCGACATGCCGGCGGTGCGGCTCGAGGACGGGATGCGGCCGCAGCCGAACACCATCTATCTCAACACGCCGCGCACCGACGTCACGATCGAGGACGGGGTGTTCCGGATCACCGACCGTTCGCGCGAGGACGGCGAGCACGGTCCGCACTTCCCGATCGACCTGTTCTTCCGCAGTCTCGCCAGCGACCTCGGCGAGCACTCGATCGCGATCGTGCTCTCGGGCACCGGCAGCGACGGCTCCCGCGGCGTGCGCGAGATCAACGAGGCCGGCGGCGTCGTCCTCGTGCAGGATCCGCGGACCTGCCAGTTCGACGGCATGCCGCAGGCCACGATCACCACCGGCCACGCCGACTGCGTCCAGCGGCCCTCGGAGCTCGCCCGCACCGTCCACGAGTACGTGCGGCAGGCGGGCAAGGCCTTCCCCCGCGCCGCGCCCGAGGCCACCGGGGGCAGCGACGAGCTCGTCGACCGCATCATCTCGGTGCTCGAGGAGTCGGAGCACACCGACTTCTCGCACTACAAGCGGTCCACCATCGGCCGCCGGATCGAGCGGCGCCGGCTGCTCGCGGGCCGGTCCGACCTCGAGGCCTACCTCGAGATGCTCGACTCGTCGGCCGAGGAGCGGGCGGCCCTCCGCAACGACCTGCTGATCACGGTGACGAGCTTCTTCCGCGACCCGCCGGCGTGGCGGATCCTCGAGGAGCAGGTGATCCCGCGGCTCCTCGCCGACACGCCGCCCGACCGGGCGATCCGCATCTGGGTCACCGCCTGCGCGACCGGCGAGGAGGCCTACTCGATCGCGATGCTGCTGATCGAGGCCCTCGAGGCGGCGGGCCAGCACCGCGACCTCAAGATCTTCGCCACGGACATCGACGAGCGCGCGCTCGAGCGGGCTTCGGCCGGCGTCTTCCCGCGGGCGATCGTGGGCGACGTGGACGAGCCGCGCCTGCGGCGGTTCTTCCAGTGGAAGGACGGGCACTACGAGGTCCGCCGGGAGCTGCGGGAGAAGATCATCTTCGCCCCGCAGAACCTCGCCCAGGACGCGCCCTTCACGCGGATGGACCTGGTGACGTGCCGGAACGTGCTGATCTACATGGAGCCGGAGCTCCAGCAGCACGTGGTTCGCATGCTCCACTTCGCGCTGAACGTCGGCGGCGTCCTGTACATGGGGGCGGCGGACGTGGTGGGGCCGCTCGCCTCGGAGTTCGACACCGTCGACAGCCGGTGGAAGGTCTTCCGGAAGCGTCGCGACGTGCGGCTGGTCGCCGGCATCGGCGAGCGGTTCATGCCCCGTGCCACCACGCGCTCCCGCGCCCCCGAGCCGCCCCAGCCCGTCGGCTCCATGCGTCCGCGGGATCCGCTGCTCGCGGACGTCATGAGCCGGACGCTCGAGCACCGCGCCGGGATGGCCGCGATCGTGGGCGACGACAACGAGCTCGTGCAGTCCTACGGCGCGACCGAGTCGTATCTGCGGGTGCCCCGCGGGCAGGCCACGAGCGACGTGACCCGCCTCGTGCCCAAGTCGCTGCAGCTCGCCCTGCACACCGCCCTCCACAAGGTCCGTGGGGCGACCCACGATCGACCGGCGGTCTTCCGCGGCCTGCGGGTCGAGCTGGACGACGAGGCGCGGGTGGTCCGCATGCGGGTCGAGCCGCTCACCTCCTCCGGCGCGGCCGGACAGCGGCTGATGCTGGTGACGATCGAGGAGGACCGCGACGGCGGCTCGCCCCCGGTCGAGATGCCGATGAACGTCGACGACGCGGCGCAGCTGCGGATCCGCGAGCTGGAGAACGAGCTCGCCCAGACCCGCGAGAACCTGCAGGCGACGATCGAGGAGCTCGAGACCACGAACGAGGAGCAGCAGGCGGGCAACGAGGAGCTGCTGGCCTCCAACGAGGAGCTCCAGTCGACCAACGAGGAGCTGCACTCGCTCAACGAGGAGCTCTACACCGTCAACGCCGAGTACCAGGCGAAGATCCAGGAGCTGACCGAGCTCCACCACGACATGGACAACCTCCTGATGTCGACGAACATCGGGACGATCTTCCTCGACGCCGAGCTTCGCGTGCGCAAGTTCACGCCCGCCGCCACCGAGGCCTTCAACCTCGTCGACGTCGACGTCGGCCGGCCGATCGAGCACCTCTCGCACAACCTCGAGTACCCGCACCTCTTCGAGGACCTGCGGACGGTGCTGCTCAGCGGTCGCTCGGTGGAGCGCGACGCCCGCACCAAGCGGGGCAAGCCGCTGCTGGTCCGGATCAACCCGTACCGCACCGAGCAGGCCCGGCACCAGGGCGTGGTGGTGACGTTCATCGACATCGGCGAGCTCAAGCAGGCCGAGAGCGATCTCAAGCGGCGGGCGGAGGAGCTCGCCCGCGCCAACCGCGAGCTCGACCGCTTCAACCGGCTCGCGATCGGCCGCGAGGAGCGGATCATCGACCTGAAGGCGGAGATCAACCGTCTCGCCCGGGAGCTCGGGCGGGACGAGCCCTACGACCTCACGTTCGTCGAGACGATGGTCGGCCCGGGGCTCGGCGAGGGGACCGCGGGTGGGACGGCGGCCGTGCCGGGCGAGGGCCGCGGCGACGAGGCCGCGGCCACGGAGGACCCGGCGGCCGCGACCGGCGGCTCGGGCCGGGGCGGCGGGGCATGAACGGCGGCGGAGCCCGTGGCGGGGGCGCCGATCGCCACGGATCGGCCGCGCTCGGCGACGGCGGCGGGGGCGTGCATCGCCGCCCGGTGGACGTCGAGCCGAAGGACGCCGCCGGCGCGGCGACGCCCGGGGACGACGTCGACCTCGACCTGTGCGCGCGGGAGCCGATCCACGTCCCCGGCGCCATCCAGCCGCAGGGCTACCTCTTCGCGATCGACGAGGAGCTCTGCATCGACGTGGTCTCCACCAACGTCGCCGAGCTGCTCGATCGCCGGCCGGGCGAGGTGCTCGGGGCCGACCTCACCTCGCTGCTCGGCGGCACCGTGTACGACCTGGTGGGCGAGTCGCGGCTTCGCGACGGACGGCCGACGCACGGGGCCCGCGTCGTGATCGGAGGGCGGCCGTGCGAGGCCTTCGCCCACGTCTCGATCGACCGCCGCACGATCGTGGAGATCGAGTGCTCCCCGGCCCGCGAGGAGGCCGAGGGCGACCTGCTCGACCGGGTGGAGACCGACGGCGAGCGGGTGCTGGCCGAGGAGTCCTTCGAGCACGTGACCACCCGGCTCGCCGAGTCGGTGCGGCGACTCACCGGGTTCGACCGCGTCGTGGTCTACCGCTTCGACGACTCCTGGTCGGGGGAGGTCGTGGCCGAGGACGGCAGTCCGGAGATGGAGCGGTACCTCGGGCTCCGCTTCCCCGCGTCGGACATTCCGCCGCAGGCCCGCCGCCTGTACGAGCTCTCGCCGGTGCGCGTGATCTTCGACGCGCGATCGGCGCCGTCGCCGCTGCTCGCCGCGCGCCCGGGCGAGGGGCCGCTGGACCTGTCGCGCTCGGTCCTGCGGGCCGTGTCGCCGGTGCACGTGCGGTACCTCGAGAACATGCGGGTGCGGTCGAGCATGTCCGTGTCCCTCATGCACGAGGGCCGGCTGTGGGGCCTGGTCGCCTGCCACGGCCGCGGGCCGGCCCAGCCCTCGGGGCGCGTCCGGCGGGCGGCGAGCATGCTCGGCCGGCTGGTCATGCCCCACGTGGCCGAGCTCGATCCCCGGCGCGGCGGTCGCCGGCGATCGCAGTCCGGTCGCCACCTCGACGCCCTCGTCCAGGCCTTGTCGATCGACCGCGATCCGCTCCGGATCCTGGCCGATCCGGACCATGGGGCCCTCCCGCTCGTGCCGGCCGGCGGCGTCGCGGTGCGCATCGGCGGCCGGGTCCGGTCCTGCGGGGCGGTGCCCGAGGCCCGCGAGCTCGAGTCGCTGCTCGACCACCTCGACGCGACCATCCAGTCCGGCGTGCTCGCGGACGAGCGGCTGGCCGAGTCGTGGCCGCCGGCGGCCACGCTCGGGGCGACCGCGGCCGGGGTCCTCGGGATCCGCATCGGCCGCACGCGGGGCGACGTGCTCGCGTGGCTGCGGCCGGAGCAGCCGCGCGTCGTCCAGTGGGCGGGCGATCCGCGGAAGCCGGCGGCGTGGGACGCGGGCGGCGTCTCTCGGCTGCAGCCCCGCGAGTCGTTCGCCGCGTGGCGGGAGGAGCTGCGCGGACGGTCCGAGCCCTGGCTGGCGTGGGAGCTGGACGTGGCGCAGCGGGTGCGGGGAGTCCTGGTGAACATCGTCGACCGGTACGACGCCTTCGACTCGGAGCAGGGCCGGCGGCGACGCGCCGAGGACGACCTCGCCCGTGCCCGGACCGACCTGGTGCGGCAGCGCCGGGCGGTGCTCGCGATGCTCGCCGACGCGGCGGAGACGGGGGAGGACCGGGAGCGGCTGCGCGAGGTGGTGGCCGGGCTCGCCCCGATGGTCGATCGCCTCGCCCGGGCGATGGGCCGCCACGAGGACATGGCCGAGATCGAGGAGCGGCTGGCCGGACTCGAGCGGATGGTCTCCGACCCGCGGGACACGCAGGCGCCGGCGCGGGTGCGGGAGCTCCGCGAGCGCTTCGCGGGGCTGGTGCGCGACTCCTCGCCCGAGATGGGGAGCCGCGCGGCGCGCGAGGACGACGAGCTGCACGGCCTCGAGGCCGTGATGGCCGCGCTGCCCGAGGATGCTCCGGTCACGGTGCGGCGGCACGGCGACGGGCGCCTCGAGCTGCGGTTCGATCGCCGGCTCGCGGGCGACGAGCTCGAGCGGGTGCGCCACGCGGTGGACGAGGACCCGGCCCACGGGATGTCGGTCGAGGACCGAGGCGGGGGCAGCGTCGTGATGCTGCGACCGATCGGGGCGGGCTGAACGGGCACCGGAACCGGGCGGAGAGGCCCCGGACGTGGTCGCGGCCGTGGCCCCGGACGTGGTCGCGGGCGGGCGTCCGCCGGGCACCGCCGCGGGGGCGCGTCCATGCCGATCGCGCGGCACCGCGCGGCGGTGCACCGGACGGAGGCCGTCCCCCCCGGCGGTCGGGCGGGATCAGCCCCGCACCCACAGGCTCCGCACCGCCCGGTGCGTCCGGCCGAACATGTCGGTGGTCTCGACCTCGATCACGTGGTGACCGGGGGCGATCTCGGCGGGCAGCTCCCCGAACCACATGTGGAAGGAGTCGGTGAGTCCCGGCGTCGGGCGGCCGGTGGGCGGGGTGTCCGAGGCCTCGAGGGCCTTGCGGGCGACGAGGAAGGGATCGGGGCGGACCTCGTGGCGAAGGCCGATCCACGCCGTGGCCTCGCCGCCGGTGGGCCGCAGCCGCATCCGCACGACCGATCGCTCGCTGCCGGCGAAGACGTTGACCGCCACCTCGCTGCCGGCGGCCTCCTCGGGCGTCATCTCGTCCGCGTCGATCCAGATCCGCATCTGGTGGTCGGCGGGTCGCCGGGCGGGCACGAACCGCAGGGCGAAGTCGGTGCCGTCGATCTCCAGGACGTTCCAGCCGTTGGGGGCGCCGCACCGCATGCTGGTCTCGGGGATGCCGTCCTCGTCGATCGCCCCGCGGTACCACGACCCGGAGGCGGTGGCGAGGTTCGCGTGGAGATGCTCGCCCGCCGCGTAGCCGTCCTCGGGGCCGAAGAGAATCTTCCGCTGCGTGTGCGTGTGGCCGGACATCGACAGCGTGCGCGGATGCGTCGAGAGGGCCTCGAGCAGCTCGCGCCGGTTGGCGGTGGAGTGCTGGGCGGCGGTCGAGAGCAGCGGGATGTGCGTCATCACCACCACGAGCTCGTCGCGGGGCACCGTGGCGAGGTAGCTCCGCACGAACGCGAGCTGATCCGGGCGGAGCTCGCCGTGGTAGTTCCCGATGTCGAGTGAGCCGTCGTCGCGCCGGCGCGGGCCCTTCCAGATCACGTTGTCGAGGACGAGGAAGTGCGCCCGGCCCCACTGGAAGGCGTAGTCGGCGGCGCCATAGGTGCGAATGAACGTCTCCGCCGCGTGCTCGTCGCCGGCCGACAGGAAGTTCATGTCGTGGTTGCCGTAGACGTTGTACCAGGGGATGCCGGGCATGGCCTGGGCCTGGTTCAGCGGCTCGAAGAGCTCGAGGTCGTCGCCCACGATGTCGCCGAGCGAGACGCCGAAGGCGGCGTCGGTGCCGACGAGCTCCGCCATCACGTCGCGGGCGAACCACGCCACGTCCTGCATCGTGTACGGCTGCGGGTCGCCGAAGACGACGACGTCGAAGCGCTCGGGCTCGTCGTGCGGACGAAGCGGGAAGTCGATCGAGTCCGGCAGGGGACCGGTGGGGGCGAAGCCCGGGAAGGCCAGCCCGTCGGGCGATCCGTCGGGGCGATGCACGTACGAGAAGCGGGGGAGGTGGTGCTCGTTCAGCGGCACCTGCCAGCCGGCGGGCTTCACGACGTGGATCACGGCGTCGCCCTCCACCGGCAGCTCCCAGCGGCCGCGCTCGTCGGTGAGGACGACGTCGACGCCGTTGGACACGCGCACGGCGGAGACGCCCGGCTCGCCCGGGTCGCGGTCGCCGTCGGCGTTGACGTCGTGGTAGACGACGCCGCGGGCGATCGTGATCTCGGCGGCGGTCTCGGCGGCGGTCTCGGCGACGGGGTCGGCGGCGGCGGAGGCGGTCGCGGCGAAGGCCGGAGCGGCGACGGTTCCGCCGGCCGCGAGGGTCGCTGCGGCGAGGGCGCCGGAGGCTCGGCGGGGGCGGAAGGGCGGACGGGCGACGGACGGCGGGCGGCGATGCGGCATGGGACGGTCCTTTCGGCGAGGGCCGAAGTATGGCCGCCGAGAGGCCGTTCGGTCGATTCGCAGGAGGTTCAGTCGGCGCACAGGGTGCGCAGGCCGGTCGCGAACGGGCGGGCGGAGGACGATCCGGGGCGTTTCCGGCGAATTCTCGCGATCCGCGCGAAGCGGCCCGGGACGAGCGGACTCCAACCGGGTGCCATGAGCACATCACACGACGACGAACGACCCCCGCGCGACCCCGAGACCGCGGTGCCCGCCCCCGGGGACGGCGGCGGAACGCCCGCGGATGGCGGCGGTCCCGAGTCCGCCGCCCGCGGGTGCCTCCTCGGCGACTGGTCCGACGACCGGTCGCTCGCCGAGCTGCTCGCGGACGCGGCGGCGACGACGACCGCCGACGTCGATCTCGAGGCGAACCGCACCCGGATCGTGGCCCTGATGGACCGGCACCGGCTGCTCGCCCGGACGGTGCTGTTCATGGGCGTCGTGGGGGCGGCCTCGGTCTGGTTGATCGCGCCGCTCGTGCCGCGGATCGCGGGCGGGAGCCTCGCCGACGGCGGGGCCGACGTTCGGCTCGAGGTGACGGCGATCTATCTCGTCATGACCGGCGGCTTCGTGGGATGGACCTGGTGGGCCAACCGCCGGCTCGAGCGGGCGATGGCCTCCGGGCCGCCGGCGCTGCGGCGGGCGACGCACGAGCTCGACCGAGAGGTTCGGCTGTTCGACCGGCTGGTCGTGGTCAGCGGGGTCGTCGCCACCCCGGGCCTGCTCCTCGTGGCGTGGGAGCAGCTGCGATCGGGCGGGACCTGGTGGTTCACCCTCATGCTGCTGGTGATGGTGATCTGGGTGAGCGGAAGCGCCTTCGCCCGGATGCCGCGGCTGATCCGCGAGGACGGTGAGCGGCGCCGTCGCCGACGCCGCGACGGGGAGGGCGGCCGGTGAACCAGCCTGCCCCGCTCGACGTCGATGGGCTCTACGACCGCCTCGCACGTCCGGTCCTCTCCCTCGCGGCCAACCTCACCGGCGATCGGGACCTCGCCGAGGACGTGCTCCAGGAGACGTTCCTCGCCGCCCACCGGGCGCGAGGCCGGTTCCGCGGCGAGGCGAGTCCCGAGACGTGGCTGTGGCGGATCGCGATTCACGCCGCGCTGAAGGCCCGCCGCCGGCGAGGTCGTCGCCGCGACATCGAGCGGACGGCGGCGGCGAAGCACAACGGGATCCGGTCGACGCGGGGAGCGCAGGACGGCTCCGAGCCGGACGCGGCGCAGCGTCGCCGCGAGCAGGCCCGCCGCGTGCACGCGGCGATGGACCAGCTCGGCGAGGAGCACCGCGTGGTGCTGTCCCTCACCGCGGTGCGCGAGCTGCCGGGGCGCTCGGTGGCCGAGATCCTCGGAGTGCCGGAGGGCACGGTGCACTCGCGGGCCCACGCCGCCCGGCGGCGACTGCGGAAGCTGCTCGGCGCCGAGGACCGGGACCCCGGGAGCTGAGGGGTCGCGGGGGCTGCCGCGGCGGGCCGCGGGCTCCGCCGCGGGCCGCTCCGCCCGCACCCGAGATTTTTCTGCATCGCGCCATGCGCCGGCGTCGGCGGACCCCGTGGGCGAAGGTGACCACCCCCCCGCGCGGGGCAGCGGCGCCCCTTGGGGGCCTGCGGCTCCGCCCCACCCGTCAGGAGACCGCACGATGCACGCACGCCGCCCCTTCACGTCAACCGCCGCCCTCGGCGTCCTCGCGGCCGCCGGTCTCGCCGGCCCCGCCTCCGCCACCCTCGAGGGCCTCTACGCCCTCGCCAACTGGACCACCAGCGGCATCGCCGAGGGTACCACCACCATCGGCTCCGCCGACGCCGACGCCCTGATCTACTCCTACGACGTCGATCTCACCGACGAGGGCATCGGGGTGACGTTCCGGACCGCGATGCTGACTCTCCCGACCGAGGAGGACGGCGTCGTCACCTTCGACTGGCAGTGGAGCGGCTTCCACGCCTTCGCCGAGAGCAACGGCTTGCTCGCGTTCATCGCCGAGGGACCCGACGGGGCGACCGTCGTGACCGCGTTCCCGTTCGGCGACATCCCGTCCTCCTTCGACCTCGACGGCTCGGTCGAGATCCCGGTGCAGGCCGGGGGCAGCCTGCGGGTCGAGGTGGGGGGATCGAACTTCGACTCCAACAGCCGGCTCCGCGGCGACCTGCGGCTGGGCGACTGGACCTACGAGGCGGCCGGCTTCACCGGCGACGCCGCCGTCGACACGTGGGACCTCGAGCCCATGCCGGACGGCGCCGCCACCGTCGATCCGCCCGCCGGCGACGCCCAGGCCGTCACCTGGACCTACGAGGCGGACGCCGGTGGCTCCTCCGGCGTCACGTTCCGCTCGTCCGAGCTCCGGCGCACCGCCACCTTCTCCGGCCCGGCGTCCCTCGCGTTCGAGTGGTCCGGGTCCCACGCGTTCTTCGAGGCCTTCGGCGGCCTGGAGCTCTTCGCCGAGACCGAGGACGGCGAGCTCGTCGTGCCGCTCGTGCCCTACCAGGAGGTCTTCGGATCGTTCGACTTCGCGGGCGTCGGCTCGATCGACGTCGAGGCCGGCCGCGACTGGGGCGTCCGCGTCAGCGGCGAGAACTTCGACCAGATCCCGATCCTGAGCGGCACGATCGTCCTGAGCGACCTGATCCGCGAGCGGCCGCGGTTCGCCGGCGTCGCCGCTCAGAACCGGTGGAGCGACGCCGGCATCGAGGAGGGACTCACCGAGCTCGCCCCCGACGGCCTCGCCCCGGTGCGGTCGCCGCGCTTCGAGTACGACGTCGACCTCGGCATCTTCTCCGGCGGCGTGTCGCCGCGCACCACCGACTTCTGCTTCGGACCCGTTCGCGACTCCGGCACGGTGCGGTTCGACTGGACGTGGACCGGCTTCCACGGCTTCCTGGGAGCGAGCGCCACCTTCGAGGTCGTGTTCATCGAGGACGGCGTCGAGGTGTTCACCGAGACGGTGGTCGAGGAGGGGGTGTCCGGCCTCTTCACGCGATCGGGCTCGTACGCCCAGACCGCGTTCGCCGGCGAGATCGTGTGCCTGCGCATCGGTGGCGGCAACGCCGATCCGGTCGCGGCGATCAATGGCGCCCTGGAGCTGGTGGACTTCTCCGGCCCCGCGGTGAGCTGCCCGGCCGACTTCGACGGCTCGGGCACCGTCGACTTCGACGACCTGCTGAGCGTGCTCTCGAGCTTCGGCGCGTGCCCCGTCGGCCCCGGCTGCCCGGGTGACGCGACGCTCGACGGGGCGGTCGACTTCGACGACCTGCTGACGGTGCTCTCGGCCTTCGGCGACTGTCCGTGAGCCCTCGCGGTCGCGGCTCCGGGGGCGCGACCGCATCCTCCCGTAGGCGACGGCGGCCGGCTCGGTGGAGTCGGCCGCCGTCGTGCGCGGCGCGAGGAGTCAAGCGGTGGGGGAGGGATTCGAACCCTCGGTGACGGAAACCGCCACGCCGGTTTTCAAGACCGGTGCATTCAACCGCTCTGCCACCCCACCGGTGGGAACGCGGGCGATGCGGGATCGCCCGGCGCGTCGAGTCTACTCCCGGGAAGGGCCGCCCGCGTCGCGTCCGCGGCCCCGGCGATGGTGGACCTCGTAGGCGTCGTACAGCCGCTCGAGCACCGCGCGAAAGCTCCCGTGCTCGGCCGCGAGCGCGGCGGCGAACCACGGCTCGTCCGGCACCGGGAAGTCGGTGCCGGCGGCGAGGCCCCGGGCGATGCGACGGGCCAGCGTGGGCGCGACCACCCGGTCGAGGGCCGTCGGCACGCCCGCGAGCGGCGCATGCGTCACCATCAGCAGCCGCACGCCGCGGCGGCGGGCGGCCCGCCGCACCGTCGCCCGCTCCCACCGGCCGAGCCGGTCGGCGCTGTCGAGCAGCAGCACCGGCCGCTCGCCCCCGTCGCCTCCGTCGCCGCCGCCCGCCGTCAGACGGACGGTCGCGTCCACCGCCGCCCGCACCGCCGCCGCCCGCGCCGCCCGCGGCGCTCGCCGGTTCCGCTCGTCGCGCCCGGGTGCGGTGACCCGGCCCACCGGGCGGCCCGCCCGCTCGAGGTGCCGCTCGACCGCCACCAAGAGGCTCGACTTGCCGGTGCCGTGCGGTCCCACGATCGCCGCCTCCCCCCACGGGGCCGCGTCGAGGGCCGCGAGGACCGCCGCCGGCGCGGCCGCGGGGTCGTCGGCGTGGTCCCACGCGAGGGCCCCCGGCCGCACGCGGTCCAGCGTGAACGGATTGCGGGCCGCACCGCGGCCGCGGATCGGCGGGACCCGGCCGGGCGCCGGGCCGCGGGCCGGCGGCTCAGCGGATGACGAACTCGGCCTCACGCCGTGGATCCCGGGCGAGCGCACGGTCGATCCGCACGCGGCACCACCATTCGATCTTGATCACGTCCCCCCGGTACGTCCACGGCACCGCGGGCAGCGGCGCCGCGAAGTCCAGCTCCAGCCCGCCGGGCGGCACGTCGCCCCCGTGCAGCCGCTCGGCGTGGACCTGCTTCTCGTCGGTGTCGCCGCGGCCCCTCGTCCGCCAGCCGACCTCCAGCTCCACCCCGCGGGCGCTCGTGCCCCCGGCGCTCGCCAGCCGCACGCGTCCCCGCAGCACGTCGCCCGCCCGCAGGTCGGAGGACTCGAGATCGATCTCGATCCGCAGCTCGTCGCTCACCCCGCCCCTCCCGCCGCCCGAGCTTCCAGCACGCCCTCGACCACGCCCAGCGGCAGCACCTGGAAGACCGCCTCCTCCTCGTGCGTGCCGCCGCCGGCGATGTCGCGCCGGACGTCGATCGCCCAGCGAACCGCGTTGTTCGGAGCCTCGAACGAGTGCATCGCGGTCTCCGGCACCATGAGGTCGATCCGCACCTCCCGCTCGACCGCGTCGCCGTCGAGCTCCGCGAGCACCGACTCCTGCACCACGCGGGTCTCGGTCCGCGTGTCGGTGCCCACCCGCCATCGGACCTGCTCGCGCTGCACGAGGAGCACCCGCATCGCGGCGGGCCGTCCTCCCCGGGGATGTCGCACGCACGCGACCGCCGCCTCGCCCGGGACGAGCGGATGGCGGTCGAGCTCCACCTCGACCGGATGGCGGCGGCCGAAGCGGACGGAACGGAGCTTCCGCCGCGCCGCGGGCACGAAGGGGGCCGCCACGAGCATCACGACGATCAGGCCGATCACGGCGAGGAGGATCGCCACCGCGAGGGGCAGCAGCAGGGGGGCGAACAGCACCAGCAGCCACCACGGTCCGCGGCGGACGCCCGGCCCCTGCGGCGTGAGGCCGATGCGGAAGTCCAGCGCGGTCCCCGGGCCCGCGGTCAGGCCGGGCAGCGGCAGGTCGCGGAAGAAGGCGGGGGTCGGGAGAGCCTCGGGCTTCGACACGGGGGACTCCGGGGCGGGGCGGGGGGCGCGGCGAGGCACGAGGGGCACCGGGCGAGGGGCGAGGATGGTCGAGGCCGGGCCGGGCCGCCCGGGACGATCGCCGCGGGTCAGTCGCCGGCCCCGAGGAGCCCGGCCGACGCCACGGTCCGGGCCCCGGCCGCCCGCATGCGATCGAGCGCCGCCGCCTCGTCGCCCGGGCGCAGGTTCACCGCCCGGCAGGCGTCGGTGACGACCGTCACCGAATGCCCGAGCTCGCACGCGTCGAGCACGGTCGCCTGCACGCAGTAGTCGGTCGCCAGGCCGCCCACCATCACCTCGTCCGGCTCGATCCCGGCGAGCCGCTCGGCCAGCCCCGTGCCGTGCCGCCGGCCGTTGTCGAAGAAGCCCGAGTAGCTGTCCACCTCCGGGTCGACGCCCTTGTCGACGATGATCGTCCCGTCGGGCAGGTCGAGGCCGTCCGCGAACGCGGCCCCGGGCGTGTCCTGCACGCAGTGGGTCGGCCAGAGGATCTGCTCGAGCCCGTGGGCCTCGATCACCTCGCCCGCCGCCCGGCCCGGGTGGTGCTCGGCGAAGCTCACGTGGTCCGCCGGATGCCAGTCGCGCGTCGCGACCACCGCGTCCGCCCGCCGGGCCAGCTCCCGCAGCACCGGGATCACCGCGTCGCCGCCGCGCACGCCCATCGGCCCCCCGGGCAGGAAGTCCCGCTGCACGTCCACGATGATCAGCACGCGTCCCGCCATGCGAAGAGGCTCCCGATCCGGCACCGGCCGCCTTCGCAGCCCGCCCGCGCGGAGCCCATTCCACGCCGAACGGCGGATTCGAGCAAGTGGAATCGCCTCGATCCACGGGATGCTCGTCCGGATTCCGCGGCGAGCCGCGTCTTCAGGGTGGGTCGTGACGAGCGTCCCGAGCGTCGGGGAACGCGCCGGCGGCCCTCACCCCCCGAGTCCCGGAGCCCTTCCCGTGATCCGGATCCGCCCCACACGATGCCGCGGCCGCGGCCGGCTCGTCGGATTCCTCGCGACGTTCGTCGTCGGCGTCGCCGCCGGCCCCGCGCACGGGGTCGCGGAAGAGGTCGCGCAAGGGGCCGCGGAAGGGGTCGCGGGCGGGGATCCGTGCGAGGCCTTCGACTTCGACGCCGCGATCGCCGCCCCCGCGGACGTGAACCTCGACGGCACCGTCGGACTGGCCGACCTGCTGGCGGTGCTCTCGGACTTCGGCCCGTCCGACCCGGCGTGGTCGGTGACCGAGTCCCTCGCGGAGTTCGAGGCGGGATGCAGCGACTGCGGCGAGGAGTGCGCTCCGCAGCCCGTCCTGCTCGGGGGAGAGGGGATCGAGGCCTCGTACGGCTACGACACTCCGTGCGGTTCCGGGACCGCCGCGGTGCTCGTACGGGTCGATCGCGACGGCGCTTCCACGTCGGCGACGGCCCTGACGGACTGGGATGGAGACTGCTGCGCCGGGGTCGGCAACGGATTCATCGCCGTCGCGACGGAGCTTCGCTTCGTGGTGCACCGTCCCGTCGCCGTCGCCTACGAGGCGAGCTGCGAGGTCATCTGCGCGTTCGGCGGTCCGTGCACCGGCCCGTTCTGGGTCTCGTTCAACGGGCCGGGCGTGTCGCTCATGGGTCCCGGGAGCATCGACCAGGTGCTCGAGCCCGGCGCGTACTTCGTCGGGGCCGAGTCGTACACGCTCGAGGCGTGCCCGCTCACCGAGATCGTGACCTCGGCGTACTCGATCGTCTTCGAGGAGCCGCGCAGCGTGTCGGACGTGGACGAGGACGGGGCCGTCGATCTCGACGACGTGCTCGCGGTGATCGCCGACTGGTCCTGACCGTGGCGGCCGCTCAGTGGTCCTCGGCGGCGGTCGCGGCGCCGTCGTGCGCGGCGCCGTCGTGCGCGGTGCCGGCGTCGGTCCCGGTCCGGGCCTCCGTCTCGGCCGCGGCCCCACGCGGCCCGCCGCCGACGGTCCACTCCTCGGTCAGCATCGCCCATCGCTCGTGGTCCCGCCACGCCCCCCCGATGCGGAGGTACCGCGGCGAGAAGCCCTCGAGGCGGAAGCCGACCCGGGCGGCGAGGCGGCGCGAGGGGGCGTTGCCCGGCTGGACGTTGGCCTCGACCCGGTGGAGCCCCAGCTCGCCGAAGGCCAGGTCGAGCAGGCGGCTCACCGCCTCGGCCATCCAGCCGCGGCCGGTCCCGCCCGCGAGGCCGTACCAGCCGGCGGAGGCCCCCATCAGCGGGCCGCGGTCGATGCGCGACAGGTTGGCCACGCCCACGATCCGGCCCCGGCGGGGCGCGTCCTCGGCGCCGGGCGGGACGAGCCGGGCGATCCGCGGCGCCTCGCCGGGGTCGACCCGGCGGCGGGCCCAGCGGTCGAAGGCGGCGGGCGAGTCGGGCGGCACGGTCCACGGATCGTGGAGCGCGCGGCTGCGGCGCACCGCCGCGAGGAACGGCTCGCGGTCCTCGGGTCCCGGCGGGTGGAGCACCACGGGCACGGCAGGGCTCCCGCGACGCCCCCCGCACGGGGCGCGTCGGCCGCGAACGGCGGCCGCACGCCGACCGTCGGCGACGGCGACCGATCCGTCTCGTCGTATACTGGAGTGGTCGGTGGCGGCACGTCAAGGAAGCGGGTCGCCGCCGCCCGGCCGACGGGCCGCGGCCCCATGCCGCGACCGGGCCGGGCACCAGGCAGGACGCCTCGTACCGGAACCGACCCATGAGCGACGCGCCGACGATCTCCCGCACGCTGGCGGAGCAGCTGCGAGCCATCCCCACGCACCAGGTGCTCCTGGAGTTGTGCGAGGCGGCCCGCGACGCCCGGCTGCTGGCCCACCCCGACTTCAAGAAGCTCGTGGCCTCGATCCTCGAGGTCGCCGACGGCCGCGATCGCCGCGAGCCGTGGACCACGCGGCCGACCGACGCCGCCCGTCCGGTGCCGCGGCTGCGGCTGCAGATGGAGGCGTGCTTCGGCGTCTACGCCGACCTGCACTGGTTCAAGCTCAACAAGGTCTGCAACCGGGCCGGCCAGCCGCTCCGCGGTCTCTTCCCGCGGATGGCCGCCAGCCTCGCGCGGCTCCAGCCCGAGGACTTCGCCGAGCTGGTGCGGGCCCTGATCTCGCCGACCCCGGACGCGGCCCTGGCGAAGTTCCTGCAGTCCCACGGCGGCAAGGTCCCCGGCCTCGGCGTCGAGGTCTTCTCGCGGCTGGCCTTCGCCTTCCGCCGCGACCTGTACTTCGCCATCCCGCGGGGCTGGGGCGAGCGGTCCGGCTGCCTCGAGTGGATCGGCGGCGACCTGCGGAAGTACTGCGGGCTCTGCCGCAACCTCCGCGGCGTCTGCGACGAGCTCGGCCTGCCCGCGGACATTCGTGGCAGCCTGCTGCACGAGCTCCTCGCCCAGGACGTGCCGCCCAAGCGGCTCGCCGAGGCGCTGCACAAGGCGATCGGCCCGTCGATCGCCCGCTTCGGCACGCTCAAGCCCGCCGAGGCCTACGACCCGCCGAAGGAGGAGGCCGAGCTCGACACGGTGCCGGCCGACTTCGCCGCCGCGTCGATCCGGGCCCGCCGCGGACGATCGGAGCTGCGGAACCGGCTGCTCAAGGCCTACGGCGAGCGGTGCGCGTTCACCGGTGCCTGCCTGCCGGATCTCCTCGAGGTCGCGATGTTCGTGCCGTTTCCCGACGGGGGCGAGGTGCACTCGGGCGGCAACGCCATGCTCCTGCGGACCGACCTGCACACCCTCTGGGACCTGAACCTCCTCGGCATCCAGCCCGGGACGATGCGCCTGGCGGTCGCTCCGCGGCTCGCCGGCACCGTCTACGCCCAGCTCGCCGGCCGCGACATGCTCACCCGCGTCGACGGCTCGCAGCTGCTCGACGGCGTGGTCGAGGAGCGCTGGTCGGTCTTCACCGCCGCCCATCCCGACTGGGAGCAGGCCACCGCGGCCGCGTCCGAGGGCGTCCGTCCCGGGCCCGCGGGCGAGGCCCCGCCGGTCACCGGGATCCGGCGGCCGGCGGCGGGCCGGAGCGCGGCGGGCGTGGGCTGAGCCCGGGGAGACCGGGGGCGGCCTCATCGGCCTCATCGGCGTCACGGCTGGCGGGCACCGCGTCCGGCCACCGCGGTGGCTCGACCGTCACCTGCGCCGTGGGCTGCACATCCGCGCCGGCGTCTGCCGCCCGCACGGACGCCGCGCGTCCCCCCGGCCGTGCCTCGTCCGAGTCCAGTCGCCGCCGCGCGATCGCCAGCGCCTCGGGCCGCCGGTCGATCCCGACCCCGCGGCGGCCGGTCCGGATCGCCGCGAGCACCGTGGTGCCGCTTCCGCAGAACGGATCGACCACGAGCCCGCCGGGCGGGCAGGCGGCGGTCACCAGCAGCTCCAGCAGGGCGAGCGGCTTCTGCGTCGGCCACCCGGTCCGCTCGTGGGCCTGGTTGTTGATGGCGGGGACGTCGAGGACGTCGGTCGCCTTCTTGCTCATGCCCGCCATGCGGCGGGAGCGGGCGGGGACCCGCGGGGCCTCGAACCAGTAGTCCGGCCCGGTCGCGAAGTACAGGATGTCGTCGTGCTTGCGGGCGAACCGCCGGGGCGAGGAGCCGCCGAGGCCGTAGTGCCAGACGAGGTGGTTGACGAAGGCGGCCGGGCCGAGCCGCTCCTCGAGGGCGAGCCGCACGTGGTGGCTCGTCCGCCAGTCGCAGTGCACCATGATCGCCCCGTGCGGGCGCAGCAGCCCCAGCGCCGCGTCGAGCCGCGGGGCGAGGAACGCGAGCCACGCCGCGACGTCGGGCCACGCGTCGTCGAACGTGCCCGCCCGGCCGCGCTGCGTTCGGCCGGTGTTGAACGGCGGGTCCAGGTAGACGAGGTCGGCGGTGCCGCCGGGCAGGGCGGCCATGGCGGCGAGGCAGTCGCCCGGGATCAGGCGGGCGCGGGCATGGGCGTGGGCGTCGACGCCGGATGCGGCCACGCCGCCGCCCGCCTCGGCGCCGGAGGCGTCCGCGGGGTCCGGGGCGTCCGGGGCGTCCGGACCGCGGCCACCGCGTCGCCCGTCAGTCGGCGGCACCGTCGGAACCAGTCGGCGTTTCGCCGTGTCCGGCGTGGCGCAGGGCGAGGATCAGCGACGTCAGGGCGCTGATCGCCTCGCGGACCTCGCGCACGTCCACCTGCGACACGTCGCCGTCGCTGATCGCGGCGATCGCCTCGGCGCACTCCTTGACCGCGTTCACCGCGGCGTCGTCGAGGCCCTCGTGACGGACGAAGTGGCCGCCCATCTCCTGGCACACGAAGTCGAGCACCCGGTCGCCGACGTCGGCCTCGGAGGCCTGCAGGGCCCGGATCATCCGGTCGACCGGGTTCGGCTGGGCCCCGCCGAGCATCCGGTTGATCTGCCGGGTCGACAGGCCCATCGACTGCGCGAAGCGCTTGACCCCCACGCTCTCGACGAGCTCGGAGAAGCGGGCGAGGTGCTCCTCGCGGGGGTCATCGGATCCGTGGGTGGTGTGCACGGCGGGACCTCGGGGAGGTTGCGCGGGAGAACGAGGATACCGCGCACCACTCCGAGGCGCTTCCCCGCGTGGTCGGCCCGCGATCGCATCCCGTGTCGGGAGCGGCGGATGCGTTCGGTGGAGCCTTCGGTCCCGGGACGACGAGCGTCGCCCGAGGCCCCGTGGGAGGGCGGGACGGGGGCGATCCCGCCGGGCCGGATCGCAGACCGGAGCGGGGCGGCAGCGTCCTCAGGCCGAGGCGGGACGGCCGCGTGCCCCCGCGTGCACGCCGATTCGGGTGCTCAGGAGGGCGGCCCACGCCACCACGGCCGCCGCGTTGAGCAGGCCGACCCATCGCCAGTCGCGGATCGTCAGCGGCGCCCCGCCGCCGTCGCCGAGGTGGTGGGTGAACATGAACGGGCTCATGCGGGCGAGGGCGTGGCCGACCGTGGCCCCCGTCACCCACTCCGGCGGCTGCAGCAGCCAGAGCAGCGGGCCGCCGAGCGCGAAGCCGATCAGCGCCACGAGGGCGAGCAGGCGCGGGCCGAGTCGCCGGGTGCCGATCGCCGAGGCGACCACCGCGCCGGCCAGCAGCAGCCAGCCGATGAGCACCGCGTCGATCGCGGCGGTGCGATCGACCGTCCAGCGGGTCACGAGCCGCAGGGGCCACACCACCACCTGCACCATCGAGAGCAGCACGAACAGATCGATCACGGTCTGCCGCACGGGGTGCGGCGACGCCGGCTGGCTGAGCCGCATCATCGGCCACGCGATCAGCAGCCCGGCCATGAGCGAGCCCAGCATCAGGCGGACGCCGGGCTCGTAGGCCGAGCTCGACGGCTGGACCGGGCGCTGGAAGCCGACGGTCAGGCCCCACGAGACCACCAGCCAGATCGTGGCGAGGAAGACGAGACTTCGGGGCAGCGGGATCGGCGAGCCGATGGGCGCCGGCGCCGGATCGGCGGCCGGCTCGCGCGGAGGCGCGGTGGCCGGGCGCGAGGAGGGCGGCGCGGTCCCGTCGGACGCGGCCGCGGGACCGGGCGACGCGGCCGCGGCCGCGGACGCGGGTTCGGGCGAGGGCGGGGGGTCGCCGGGCATCGGATCAGTCTACGGCCCCCGGCCGGCGACCGCCCCGGCACGCCGCCCGGGCGCCCGCGAGGTCGACGGGGCGTCCCCGGGGGGCCTCAGCCCGACGGCGGCTCGGCGGTGAGGGCGTCCTCGAAGAACCACCACGTCAGGGCGGTGCCGCCGTCGATTCGCCCGTCGGCCGCCTGGGCGTGCAGGTGATCGAGCATCTCGAGCTTGCGCTCGGCCGACGGCTCGAGGGGCCGCTCGGCCCCCGGCGGGCTGCCCCACTGGAAGAGGGCGCCCGCGTCGGTGGTGAAGGTGAGCGAGCCGTCCCGCAGGAAGCGGGAGGCGTCGACGGTCGCGACCTGCTCGCGCCACGGATGACGCTCGATCATCGCCAGCAGCGAGAGGGCGGCCCGCAGCTCGGCGCCCTCCCAACGGGCCGCGATGCCGGCGGGGGGGCCGGCCCGCACCCCGGTGATCACCGCGAGCCCCTCGCGCCGCCCCCGCACGCCCGCGGGGTCGAGGCGGTACGGCAGGATGCGTCCGTCCGGATCCACCAGCCGATCGCCGCCCGCCCCCCGGACGAACGCGAAGGGCGTCAGCGGCGTGGCGTCGACCTCGACCACGTCGGGCGCGGTGCGCCGCACCTGGTCGACGCGGTCGAACCAGCCCGAGGCGTGCACCACGCGGCCGACGGTGACGAGCTCCCCGCGGTCGAAGGGGTCGCCGGCGAGGTCCGCCGCGGCCTCGGCCTCGATGCGGCGGACCGCCTCGTCGCCGAGCCACCGGGGCGGCTCCAGCAGCCGGACCTCGACCGCCGCGACCCGCGCCTCGGCCCGCATCCGCTCCTCCAGTCGCGGGACGCCCAGGGTCCAGCCGACCACCAGCGTCGCCACGACCAGGGCCCATCCGACGACCTCGCCCCAGCGGCCGAGGCCGGCGTCGGCGAACCAGTCCCGGAGGCCGTCGAGGTTCTCCCGCAGCCGCTCGTGCACGACCGCGACGAGTCCGACGCTCGTCGCGCCGCGCCCGCGTCCCGTCCGCTTCCTCTTCGTCGTTCGACTCGCCACGTCCGTGTGCTCCGTCGGGGCCGCCGCCCGGGGGGCGTCGGCGCCTGCGTGCGGCCGATCGTCCGTGATCGGTCCGCGTGATCCCGGGATTCCGGGATGTCGTGATCCCGGGATGTCGGCCCGGCGGACCGGGCCGGAAGCCCCGCCGCGCGGCCGGTCCTCCCCGTCAGCCTCCCCCGACCGCGGCGCGAGCCGCCGCGAGCTCGACCAGCCGGCGGGTGAGGGCCGGCAGATCGTACCCGGCGGCGCGGGCCGCCCGGGGCAGCAGGCTGCGGGCGGTGAATCCGGGCATGGTGTTCACCTCGAGCAGCCGCGGCACGTCGTCGTCGATCATGAAGTCCGCACGGGCGAGGTCGCGGAGGCCCAGCGCGTCCCAGGACCGCCGGGCCGCGTCCGCCGCGGCCGCCGCCACCGCGGCGGGCAGGTCGGACGGCGACGTCACGTATCGGGTATCGGCGCGCTCGTACTTCGCGGCGTAGTCGTAGGCCCCCCCGGACGGCACGATCTCCACCACCGGCAGGGCGACGCCGTCGAGCAGTCCGACGGTGAGCTCTCGCCCCACGATCCGGCGTTCCACCAGGGCCCGGCCGCGTCGCCCGGCCACCGCCCGGATCGCCGCCCGCAGGCTCGCCTCGTCCTCCGCGATCACCAGGTCGACGCTCGAGCCGTCGTCGACCGGCTTCACGACCGCGGGCGCGGGCACCGGGGGCTCGTCCCCGGGACCGACCACGCCGCCGTCGATGACCGGCACGCCGGCGGCGGCCACGACGTCCTTGGCCCGCTGCTTGTCCATGCACGTGGCCGCGGCGGCAGCACCCGTCCCGACGAACGGCAGCCCGTGGGCCTCGAGCAGCGCCTGCAACGGACCGCCCTCGCCCCACGGTCCGTGCAGGACCGGGAAGACGACCTCGAGCCCGGCGTCGCCGTCCGGCCTTCCGCTCGGCAGGGCCGCCTCGAGCACCGCCGCATCGCAGCGCGGCAGGTCGACCGCCCGCACCCCGAGGCCCGCGGCACGAAGGGCCGCGGCCACCTCCGTCCCCGAGGTGCGGCTGATCGTGGCCTCGGCGTCGTCGCCGCCGTACAGCACGAGCACCCGGGGACCGTCCGTGGTCATGCTCCGCCTCCTCCTCTCGGTGGCCCCGGCCTCGGGCCCGCAGCCCCCGACCGCGGCTCCCGGCCCGCCGATCCCGGCCCGCGGCCCGTGGCTCGCGGCCCGCCGATCCCGGCGTGCGGCCCGTGGCTCGCGGCCCGCCGATCCCGGCCCGCGGCCCCCGGCTCCCTGCGTCCGCCCGCCGATCCCGGCGTGCGGCGCGCGGCTCCCGGCCCGCGGCCCGTGGCCCCCGGCTCCCGGCTGCCTCCGGCACGGCGGTCCGCGACACCGTGCCCGGCGTCACGCTCAGTCCGCCCCGGGCGGATCGAGATCCAGCACGCCGCGCCGCGGTGCCGCCGGCCCGTCGTCCCCGACGGCTCCGCCTCCGTCGCCGTCGCCGTCGCGCGCGCCCCGCGCGGCCGCTCCGGCCGCCGGATCCGCCGCCTCCGAGCGATCCCACACCACCAGCTCCGGTCGCAGCCGGAGGCCGGTGCGGGCGAAGACGCGCTCGGACACCTCCGCCATCAGCCGCTGCACGTCGCGGGCCGTCGCCCCCGGGTGCGTCACGATGAAGTTCGCGTGGTGCCGGCTCACCTCGGCCCCGCCGAGCCGCAGTCCCTTGAGCCCCGCCTCGTCGACGAGTCGCCCCGCGGGCACGTGCGTCTCGCTCGCGGGATCCCAGGCGTTGCGGAAGGTGCAGCCGGCGGACTGGTCGGCGAGCGGCTGCGTGGACTTCTTGTACGCGAAGATCGCCTTCACCTCGTCTCGGATCCGCACCGGATCGTCGTGCTCGAGCCGGATGGTGGCGGCCACGAGCACCGGGTCGTCCAGCCCGCAGGTGCGGTACGCGAAGGGGATCTCCTCCCGCGGTCGCACCACCACGCGGCCGCCGCGGTCGACGACGGTCACCGACTCGATCGCGTCCGCGATCGCGCCGTACCGGCCGCCCGCGTTCATGCGGACCGCGCCGCCCACGGTCGCCGGGATGCCGGCGAGATGATGCAGCCCGCGGAGGCCGCGGCGGGCGGTGTCCATCAGGGTGCGGGGGAGGTCGGCCCCGGCCATCGCGTGCAGGTGCGTGATCGGGCCGTCGGTGTTGTAGCGCACCTCGCGCATGGCGGGGGCGTCGAGCCGCAGCACCACGCCGCCGACGCCCTCGTCCGCCACGAGCAGGTTCGCGCCGGACCCGAGCACCCGCACCGGCGTCCGCGAGCGGCGGCACCGCTTGACGATCGTGGCCAGCGCCTCGACCGACCGCGGGCTCGCGAGCAGGTCCGCGCGGCCCCCGACGCCGAACCACGTCTCGGCGCCGATCGGGGCGTCGGGCCGGACGTCGACGTCGAGGTCCGCGAGCAGCCGGGCGCCGGAGGCCAGCATCAGGCGGGGGCCCCGGCCGGTCCGTGGGCGCGGCGTGCGGGGGCCGCTTCGACGCTCGTGGCGCTCCGGGGTTCGGGGCCCGCGGCGGGGCCCGCGTCCGGCGGCGCCGCGTTCATGAACTCGCGGGCGATCGTCCACACCGGCCCGGCTCCCATCACCACGAGCAGGTCGCCCGGTCGGGCGATCACCTCGAGCTGCTCGACGATGGCCGCGAAGGGATGCAGGTGCATCGCCATCACCCCGCGGTCCCGCAGGCGATCGACGAGGTCGGCGGCCGAGACCCGCGTGCGCTCGACCTCGCTGTCCCGCACGAAGTAGATCTCGGGCACGATCACCACGTCCGCGCTGCTGAAGGCCGCGGCGAACTCCTCGAGCAGGAATCGCGTGCGGCTGTGCTGGTGCGGCTGGAACACGCACACGAGCCGGCGCGGCGACTCCGCCGCCCGCAGGGCCCGCAGGGTGGCGTCGACCTCGGTCGGATGGTGCCCGTAGTCGTCGTAGACCACGACCTCGCCGCCTCCGACCAGCGGTCGCATGCCGAGCCGGCTCATGCGGCGCTCGAGCCCGGCGAAGCCCTCGAGCGAGCCGGCGGCGGCGTCCCACGGCACGCCGAGCCACCGGGCGAGGATCGCGGCCGCGGCGGCGTTCATCGCGTTGTGGTCGCCGGGCATCGGCGGGCGGAAGGCGGCGACCTCGGCGTCCTCGTCCCACAGCCGCACCCGGCCGTCGCCGGGGTCGACCTGCACGCGGTGATCCGCGCCGGGGGCGAAGCCGAACGTCCGCACCTCGGCCGCCACGCCCGCGGTGGTGCGGCGGCGGTGCGCCCCCTCGTGGGCGACGAGCAGGCGACCGCCGTCCTCGGCGGGTGGCAGGCGGCGGGCGAAGGCGGCGAAGGCCTCGACGATCGCGTCGATCGAGCCGTACACGTCGAGGTGGTCCTCCTCGACGTTGAGGATCGCCCCGACCACCGGGTGGTGGTGGTGGAACGAGCGGCGGAACTCGCAGGCCTCGGCCAGCAGCAGGCCCGGCCGGCCGGCGTACGGGCCCGACGGAACGCGGTCGGCCCCGCATCGCGAGCCGCCGCCGATCTGCGGGCAGTGCGCCCCGACGATGAAGCCGGGGTCGAGGCCCGCCTCGAGCAGCACGTGGCAGAGCATCGCGGTGGTGGTGCTCTTGCCGTGGGTCCCGGCGATCGACACGCCGGTCCGCTCGGCCTGCGCGAGCCCGAGGGCGTCGGCGTAGCCCAGCACCGGGAGGCCGCGGGCGGCCGCCTCGCGCCGGGCCGCATGTCCCTCGGGGACCGCGGCCGAGGCGACGAGCATCTCGGCGTCGTCGGGCAGGGGGGCGTCCGGGCGATCGGGGCCGACGGGGATGCCGCCCGCGACGAGGGCCCGGACGAGGTCGGTCTCGGACTGATCGCGTCCGGAGCACCGGGCACCGAGGTCGCGGAGCAGGCGGGCCAGTCCGCTCATGCCGCAGCCGCCGATGCCCACGAGGTGGACGTGCCGCCCGCCGAAGCGGCGGCTGGCCAGGGCGGCGGCGCCCCGGGTGCCGTCGGTCGCGGCCGCGTTCGGCGTCGGGGGTGCCGGGGGTGCCGGGGGCGTCGCGGGCGCAGAGCCACGATCCGCGCGGCCGGAGCCGCCGGTCGCCGGCGCGGCATCCCTGCCCTGGGCGTCCGGGTCGGTCATCGCGGTCGATCATACCGCGCGTCGACCACGCCCTCGGTCCCGGCGGCCGTTCCGCCGCACGCGGTCGAGGCGGGGGGCGTCGTCGTCCGCCGTCGACCGGCGCCGGCCCGCCCACCGCCCCGCGGGACGCGGCATCGCCATCCGTCGGGCGCCGCCCGTCCGGGACGCCTGCGTCCAGTGCCCGTCCTACAATCGCCGCCGATGCCGCCCCCCGCCACGAACACGCCCGACGACGCGCTCCACGCGCAGGTCCTGGTCATCGACGACGAGCCCGAGCACGCGGAGGTGATGGCCGAGAGCCTCCGCAAGCCCGGCCACGTCTGCACGATCGTCGACTCGCTCGCGAAGGCGGAGGACGAGCTCCGCCACGGCGGATTCGACGTGATCGTCACCGACCTCGTGATGGAGTCCGAGGACGCGGGTCTGCGGGTCCTCGAGCTCGCCCGCGAGCACCAGCCCGAGGCGGCCACGATCATGGTCACCGCCCACGGCGACGTGCCAACCGCCAAGGCCGCCCTCCGGGGCGGGGCGTACGACTTCATCGAGAAGCCGCTCGACCTCGACGTCTTCCGCAACCTGGTGCACCGGGCGGCGGAGACGGTGATGCTTCGCCACCGCACCGGGCGGCTGCAGGAGCAGGTCGAGGCGGCCTACGGCTTCGAGGGGATCATCGGCGACTCGCCCGCGATCCGCGACGTGATCGCGACCATCCGCAAGGTCGCCCCGAGCAACCTGCCGGTCCTCGTCTCGGGCGAGTCCGGCACCGGCAAGGAGCTCGTCGCGGCCGCGATCCACCGCCACTCCAAGCGGTCCGCCAAGCGGTACGTGACCTTCAACGCCGCCGGCCAGAGCGAGTCGCTGATCGAGGACCAGCTCTTCGGCCACGTGCGGGGGGCCTACACGGGGGCCGAGCGGGACCGCGAGGGCGTCTTCGAGTACGCCAGCGGCGGCACGCTGTTCCTCGACGAGATCGGCGACATGCCGATGACCATGCAGGCGAAGCTGCTGCGGGTGCTCGAGACGGGCGAGATCGTCCGCCTCGGGTCCAACGACCCGGTCTCGACGGACGTGCGCTTCATCAGCGCGACGCACCAGGACATGAAGCAGGCGGTGGCCGACGGCCGTTTCCGCGAGGACCTGTACTTCCGCATCAAGGGCGCCGAGATCGTCGTGCCCGCCCTGCGGGAGCGGCGGGAGGACATCCCGCGGCTGGTGCACCACTTCATCGGGAGCTTCGCGGCCGAGCTCGACCGGCCCGCCCCGGCGATCACCGAGCCGGCGATGATGCGGCTGCTCTCGTACCGCTGGCCGGGCAACGTGCGCGAGCTGGCCAACGTCGTGCAGCGGATGGTCGTCCTCGCCGACGAGGAGGGCATCGAGCTGCGGCACGTCCCGGACGAGGTGCGCAGCGAGGACGTCGAGGACGAGGGCGAGCGGCTCGAGTTCGGCTCGCTCGCCGGCGTCGGGCTCGACAAGCTCGAGAAGGAGGCCGTCCGCCAGACCCTCGCCATGACCGGCGGCAACCGCGAGCAGGCGGCGAGCCTGCTCGGGATCGGCGAGCGGACGCTCTACCGCAAGCTCAAGGAGTACGGGCTGAAGTGAGGCCGGCGGGCGGGCGGGTGGCCGGTGGCGGCGCGACGCGACTGAAGAAAAGTGCCGATTGGCGACGGGTCGCCGGATGGCGGCGGGTACCGACGGACGGGGAGCGACCCGTCCCCGTCGGAGGTTCCCACATGCCCGATCACCGCTCGTCGTCGCCCGCCGGTCAGCCGCCTTCCGCGTCGCACGCCGCGGCCCGAGCGCCCCGGGGCTCGGCAGACGGCCGAGTCCTCACCGAGCCGCAGCCCGCCGCTGCGGCGCACTCGACGTCGCTGATCGGGCGGGGGAATCGACGCTGGGTCGATGTCGCATTCGTCGTGTACGTCCTCGCCTACCTGTTCTGGGTTGGCGTCTCGATCACCGGAGCCGTGCCCGAGGAGGGTTGGATGGTGATCGGCCTGCTCGTTCTCGCCTGCTCGGCCGTGCTCGGCATCCTCGCAGCGATCGAGCTCGGCCGGGGCTGGGCGGTCGTGATCGCCGGCGGGCCCATGGTGAGCGGGTCCGCACGATTCGGTGCGGCGGCGATCATGGTCGGTCACGTCATCCCGTATCTCAACATCCTCGTCATGCTGATCGCGTTTCCCGCCCTTCCGATCCTTCTGAACCGGCTTGCCGACTCGGGCCACCAACGCGTGCCGCTCTGGCCGTTCCTCCTGTTTCTCGCGGCGATGCCGGCGGCCGGATTCGTTCTGGCACTGGCTCCGCCGATCGGGGTGCTCCTCTTTCCGGTCGCCGTGGGGATGCTCCTTCCGTGCGTCGGCGCGATCGCGAATGGCGTCAATGCGCACCGGACCGGTGCATGGCTTGAGCCTGCCCCGGGCGGCGTGGCCGGGCATCCCGCGTCGGGGCACGGGACGATTGCTGGTGCCGGGGCCGAGGTCATCGGCTGATCGAGCTCGAGGACGTGCCGTGGCCGCGGCGTTCGTCGGGCCGCGATCGCCGCGCGGATCTCACGCGGCCGATCCGCACGCGGAACACGGCCGATCGCCGAGGATCGGGGGGCCGGGGCGTGGACGGCTCCCACGGCGCATGCCTGCTCCTCCGCGAGGATGCCTCCGTGCGACGGAGGTCGCGCGGTCGTGCCCCCGGTATCGTTCCGCTGCGGAGCTGCCCGCACCGGAGGAGGGCCGCGACCCCTTCGCGGGTCACGACGACATCGCGTCGCGCCACGCCGGGTGATCCCAAGGCGACACTCGTCGAACGCCGGCGGCTCTTCCCCACTGCGGGATCCCTTGGCCCGGCGTCGTGGCTGGTCCGGGAGCCCGGCCCGGTGAGCACGCGGAGCGGCCGTTTCGCACGGGAGGCGATGTGGGACGAGGATCCGGCGGTCGAGGCGGCGGTCGAGACGTTCGTCCGGATCGCCGGCGACGAACCCTGCGGCCGCATCGCGACGGCGTCGTGGCTCGTGGCGTCCTTCGACCGACCGGGGCGGGTGCGGGCGCTGTTCCCGGCCGAGCAGGAGGTCCCGGAGTCCCTGCGCGGGTCCCGGCGGCGGGTCCCGGCGCAGATCGAGCGGGCCGAGGGCGAGGCGGCCGAGGCGGCGTCGACGCCCACGGGCGACGCCCCGGCCGGATCGGGGGGGTGAGCGGGGACGTCGCGCCGCGAGCGGGGGGACGGACGCGGCCCGCGCGGGGGGCGGATGCCGGGACCCGCGGGGTGAGGCCGTCCTCCGTGGGCGACTCCGAGCCTTCTTCCGATTCCGTGACGGGAACGGGCGGGACCGCGGGTAAGGCCTCCGTGGATGCCCCTCGACCGGAGTGCGCCGCCGTGAGCGTTCATGCCATCCCCGGACGCGGGATCCGCCGCGCCGGGCCCGCCGGGCCCGCCGGCAGCCCCCGGCGCCGCCGCCGGGGGACGCTCGCGGCCCTCGGCCTGCTCGCGGCCGCCGGCCCGCCGCTCGGATGCGCGTCGACCGACCTCGTCGCTCCCGACGTCGAGCTCGCCCGCCGCGAGGCCGTCGCCGCCGCGGTGGTCGACCTCGCGCCGGACGGCCCGTCCCCTGGCGCGGCCGGGCCGAAGCGGTGGTTCCTGCAGATCGACTTCGACCCCAACGACTTCGGCATCTTCTACTCGCGGCGGGGCATGCAGCCCATCCCGCCGGGCTCCGAGCGTGCTCGCGTGCTGCACGCGTCGGACGCCCCGTTCCGGGGCCTGGCCGAGGGCGAGCCGATCACGCTGCCCGATCACCTGCAGCCGCTGTCGGTCTCCTGGCCCGACGTCCCGGGGTCGCTCGGGCTCTTCGAGTACCGGTACAAGGAGTCGCGGCGGGCGATCGACGGCCTCGCGCATCTGCTCGTCGATCCGCGGACGACGTTGCGCGAGACGCTCGTGGTCGTCACCGGAGGCAGTCACGGCGCGTCGGAGGCGAACGCCTTCGCCCGGCTGCTGCGGGAGCGGTTCGGCAAGGAGCCGGACGTGGTGGTGCTCGGGGATGCGATCGCCCGGCCCGGCCCGTTCCCGCCCACGACGATGGGGAACGTCTCCGGCACGCGCAGCACGGTCATCAACCTCTACCAGCGGGACAGCTTCCTCGCGGGGCTGCCGCTGCACGGCACCGACGCCAACATCCGGGTCGAGGGCTCCGGCCACGCGGAGGTCGCCGAGCTCGCCGAGCCGGTCGGACGCGCCATCATCCGAGAGGTGGCCCGCGGCCGGGTGGCCGGGGCCGATGGGACCGCGCGGGCGGATGCGGAGGCGGAGGCGGGGCTCGGCGCGGCGGGCGGCGGTCCCGGGACGCGGAAGCGGGATGCGGCCGGCTCGCCCGTACTCGCGGAGGCCCGTGGGGCCCGCACGTCGCCGGCGACGACGCCGGGGAGCATCGACGCCGCCGAAGCCCGGGCGGTGCCCCCGGCGGGGCGGAGCCGGCCGGAGCGCGGGTCCGGGCCGAGGTCGTCCGAGCGGACCGGCGCCGAGCCGGCATCCAGGCTCGCCCGCGGGCTCGAGGGCCTCTTCGCGATCCTCATGGCGATCCTGCTCGTGGGGGCGGTGCTCGTCGGCGTCGTGCTGCTCGCCGGCGTGGCCGGGGTGACCGCCGTGATCTCGGCCGTGATCCGGCGGGCGCACGCCGTCGACGTCGCGGCGGCGGCTCGGCGGGCCCGTGCCGCGCGTCGCACTCGCTCGCCGGGTCGCGTCGGCGGGGCTCGGTGAGAGCGCGGCAGGAGGCGGCCCGGCCGGGCCCTCGGCGGATGCGACGTCGCGCCGTCAGTCCTCACCGCGCCGCCGCGGCACCTCGATCCGCCCCTCGAGCCGCGCCCCGTCGGCGATCTCGAGCGACGCCCCGCGGAGCACCGCGCCGCGCCACGACGCCTTCGGGCCGAGGCTCACCACGCCGTCGGTCTCGATCGACCCCTCGATCGTGCCCTTGCAGTCGATGCCGCCGCCGCCGCGCACGCGCTTGGCCGCCACTCGCCCTCGAGCCGTGACCGACACCCGCCCGCAGGTCTGCAGGTCCGTCACCGGCAGGTAGGACTTCACCACCACGTCCTCGACCTGGATCGCCTTGTTGCAGGCGGGGCAGGTCGTGGACATCGCCCGGGCCGGCACCTCGAAGCCGTGCCCGCACAGGTAGCAGTGGATGGGACGCGGCCCGCCGGGCCGGCGCCGGATCATCCTCCGGGCCTCACCGCTTGGCGGCCGCGGTCGCCTTGGCGGCCGGCTTCGCCTCCTGCTCCGCCTCGCGCTTGGCCTGGCCGTTGCCGGACGCCTTGCCGTCGCCCGACGCCGCCGCCTGCCCGCCGGCGCCGCCGGCCTTCGCCCCGCCCGCGGCCACGCCGATGCGGCAGTAGCCGTTGACGGTCGCCCCCTCGGCCATCGTCATGCGGGCGGCCTGGATGTCCCCGTGCACCTGGCCCGTCTGGGCGACGGAGATGCGGTCGCCGGCCTCGACGTTGCCGGTCAGCACGCCCTCCACCGACACGTCGCGGGCGGTCACGGTGGCGGTGCACTCCGAGCCGTCGGCGATCAGGATCTTGCCCTTGCTCGCGACGGTGCCCTCGATGCGGCCGAGCACCCTGGCCCCGGACTCGAACTCGAGGTCGCCCTTGAAGACCGCGTCGGGGCCGATGGTGGTCGCGTACTCGCCGTTGCTGCTCATGCGTGGGGGTCCTTTCCTCCCGACCTCGCGCGCGGGCCTCCCTGGCGTGGAAGCGGGGCATCCGTGCCCCCGGGGCGGCGTGGGTCGCAGACGGCGGATCGTACCGGGCGCCCGGGGCGGGAGGGGCGCTCCGCGCCGGTCTTGCGCGAACGCTGTGGACAGCCGCGGCGACCGGGCGTCCCGGCCGTCCCACGGGCCGGCGATCCCGCGGACCCGTGCACCGTCAGTGCACCCGGGCGCCGGCGGGCGTGTCGTCGTCGACGCCGAGCAGGGCGATGCGGCCGCGGGCGTCGGTCGCGCCGAGGACGAGCACCTCCGACCGGAATCCCGCGACGCGGCGCGACCCGAGATTGGCGGCGACGATCACCCGCCGGCCGACGAGGTCGTCCGGCGCGTACCGCTCGGTGAGCTGCGCACTGCTGCGGCGCTCGCCCAGGGGCCCGAGGTCGAGCCACAGCCGGTACGCGGGCGTGCGGGCCCCGGCATTGGGCTCGGCCCGCCGGACCACCGCGACCCGCAGGTCGAGGGCGAGGAAGGGCTCGAGGCCCGCCTCGGGCAGGGCCGGAGGGATGGCGGGCGCATTCGGGTCCGGGTCGGCGCCGTCGCTGCTGCTGCTGCTGCCGCGGCCGTCGTCTCGTCCGCCCGCATCGCCGGAGCCCGGCCCCGGCGCGGCGGGGTCGCCGCCGCCCGTCACCCGCCGATCCGCTCGGCGAGGAAGGCCTTGACGCGGTCGATCCCGATCCGCTCCTGCGACTGGGTGTCGCGGTCGCGGACGGTGACGGTCTGGTCCTGCAGCGAGTCGGAGTCGATCGTGAAGCAGTACGGGCAGCCGGCCTCGTCCATCCGGGCGTACCGCTTGCCGATGTTCTGCTTGACGTCGAGCTGCGTCGCGTAGGTCGGCCGCAGCTCGTCGTAGAGCTTCCTGGCCATCTCCGGCATGCCGTCCTTGTTGACGAGCGGGAAGACCGCGGCCTTGATCGGGGCGAGCCGGGGGTGGAAGCGCATGAAGAGCTTCGACGGGCGGGTGTCGTCGGGCGTGTACGCGTCGCACAGCACCGCGAGCACGCCCCGCGAGAGGCCGGCCGCGGGCTCGATCACGTGCGGGACGTAGCGGTCCTTGGTGTCGGGGTCGAAGTACTCGAGCTTGGTGCCCGAGTGCTGCTGGTGCTGCGTGAGGTCGTAGTTCGAACGGTGGGCGACGCCCTCGAGCTCGCCGAAGCCCGGGTGCGTGAACGGGAAGCGGAACTCGATGTCGAAGGTGCCCGCCCCCTCCTTGGCGTAGTGGGCGAGCTCGTCCGCGTCGTGGGCCCGCATCTGCAGGCTCGCCTCGCGGAGGCCGACCGACTGCCACCAGCCGCGGCGGGCGTCGCACCAGAACTCGTACCACTGCCGGGCGTCGTCGGGCGGGCAGAAGAACTCGATCTCCATCTGCTCGAACTCGCGCGAGCGGAAGATGAAGTTCCGGGGCGTGACCTCGTTGCGGAAGCTCTTGCCGATCTGGGCGATGCCGAAGGGCACCTTCACCCGCATCGTGTCGAGCACGTTCTTGAAGTTGAGGAAGATGCCCTGGGCCGTCTCGGGCCGCAGGTACGCCTGGTTGTCCTCGCCGCCGGTCGCGCCGATGAAGGTGCGGAACATCAGGTTGAAGGCCCGCGGCTCGGTGAGCGTGCCGCGCTCCTTCGCCCCCGGGGCGATCGCCTCGGCCCGCACCGCGGGGTCGTCGACGCCGCCGTGGATCGCCTCGATGCGGTAGCCGCGGCCCTCGAGGTCGTTCTTGCGGACGATCTGCTTGACCGCCTTGGCGTGGGGCTCGACGAGCTCGTCCTCGCTCCCGGCGTCGGCCACCGACGCGAAGCACGGTCCGATCCGCTCGCCCGTGTCGGCGGCCACGACCGCCCAGATCGTCAGGTGGTCGGCCCGGTAGCGGGCCTTGGTCTCGCGGCAGTCGACCATCGGGTCGTTGAAGCCGCCGACGTGGCCCGAGGCCTCCCAGACCCGCGGGTTCTGGATGATCGCGGAGTCGAGGCCGACGATCGAGAGCGGCTCGCCGTCGGGCCCGTCGGGTGGACAGCGCACCATGTCGTGCCACCACGCGTCGCGCAGGTTGTTCTTCAGCTCCGTCCCCAGCGGGCCGTAGTCCCAGAAGCCGTTGAGGCCTCCGTAGATCTCGCTCGCGGGGTAGATGAAGCCGCGACGCTTGCACAGCGCCACGAGGTCGTCCATCCGGATCGGCTGCTCGCTCATGGGGCGGGGATCGTAGCAGAGGCCACCGCCGGTCGCGGACGCCCGCATCCGGCCGTCCGATCCCGAGGGCGGTGGCGGGAGCCCGGGCGGTGCGGCCGCGATCCGGCCGGATCAGCCCCGCGAGCCGGCGGTGATGCGGCGGGCGGCCACGTCGGCCGCGAGCTCGATCGCGGCGATCATCGAGCCCGGGCTCGCCCGGCCCCGGCCCGCGATGTCGAAGGCGGTCCCGTGGTCGGGGCTGGTGCGGACGATCGGCAGGCCGACCGTCCAGTTCACCGCCTTGTCCCAGCCGAGCAGCTTCACCGGGATCAGGCCCTGGTCGTGGTACATCGCGACCACGAG
The DNA here is from genome assembly GCA_964385045.1 of uncultured Isosphaeraceae bacterium. Lineage (GTDB taxonomy): Bacteria > Planctomycetota > Phycisphaerae > Phycisphaerales > SM1A02 > CAYLNM01. The sequence continues at coordinate 3,307 of CAYLNM010000009.1, read as the reverse complement.
GTCCCAGTCGCCGGCGGCGGCGCGGATGAAGAGCGTGTCGGCGGAGAACGGTCCGTGCACGTCGATGCCGGTGCGGCGGGCGGCGTCGATCGCGGGGGCGATGAGCCGCTCCTCCTCGTCGCCGAAGAGCCCCTGCTCGCCCGCGTGCGGATTGAGGCCGCACACCGCGATCCGCGGCTCGTCGATCCCGAGCTCGCGGCAGGCGTCGTGCCCGAGGTCGATCGGATCGTGCACGCGGCCGATCGTCAGCTCGTCGCGCAGCCGCAGCAGCGGGATGTGCGTGGTGGCGAGGATCACCCGCATCCGCGGCGACACGAACATCATGCCCACGCGGCGGGCCTTGCATCGGTGGGCGAGGAGCTCGGTGTGGCCCGGCCACTTGAAGCCCGCCATCGACCACGAGGCCTTGGCGATCGGGGCGGTCACCACCGCGTCGACGCGGCGTGGGTCGCTCGGCGGCCGCCGCGCGTCGGCGATCGCGGTCTCGACGAACGCCTTGCTGCCGAGCCCGCCGGACTTGGACGGCCCGCGATCGACGAGCACGTGCTCCTCGAAGCCGGGGAAGTCGAAGACGACCACGTCCTCGTCGATCGGGCGCGTGGCGCGATCCGAGTCGTGCGCGACGCGGTACCACGGCACCTCGAGCCCGAGGCGATCGGCCTCGAGGGTGAGGGCGGCGTTGTGGCCGTAGACCACGAAGCGCGCGAGGCCACGCACGGCCGGGTCGGCCAGGGCACGCACCACGACTTCCGGGCCGATGCCGGCCGGATCGCCCATGGTGATCGCGACGGTGGGACGCGGTTCGCCGGACACGGGCGCATGCTATGCGCCGGCGCGGCGTGCGTGCGGGCGTTTCCGCGGCGAACGGGCCCGGAAGCACCCGTCGCCGAAGAGAAGACCCCGTCGGGACGCGAGGTCCCAACGGGGCGGAGGGGAGAAAGATCGTCGCGGGGGACGCGGCCGCCGGCCCGGTCCGTCGGAGGTATCGGGCCCGGCTCGGGCCGGAATGAGCCGAATCGGGCGGATTTCGCGGTCGAGCGCGATCGCGGCGTCGGCTGGCCGCGATGCGCCGCGCGCCGCGTCACGGCGCGACCGGCATCGGCGCGGCGGCTGCGCGGCGGAACGGCCCGCGGCCGCCTCGTCGCGGGCGTCGCGGCTCAGCGCTCCGCGCCGCTCGCGGCGGCCGCGGCCGCCTTCTCCGCGTGCGCGGTCCGCAGCGACTGGAGCAGCGCGGCCATCGCGCCCACCCGGGCGGTCGATCCGAAGTCGCGGGCGACGCGGCTGCGACCGCGCAGCCCCAGCGCCCGCGCGGCCACTGGATCGGCGAGCCGGCGGCCGAGGAGGCTCGCCCACGTCTCGGCGTCGGGGCGGTCGGCGACGTCGGCGGTCTCCCCGTCGGCGAGCATGTCCAGGCACGGATCCGGAGCGGCGATCACCGGCATGCCCATCGCCATGGCCTCGAGGACCACCGACCGCACCCGGCCCGGCGGCTCGGGGACCACGAGCAGGTCGCAGCGGGTGATGAGAGCGCGGAGGGGCGGGGCGGCGGCGACGCACGAGGTTCGTCCCAGCAGGTCGTGCCGCTCCAGCTCCTGCCACGTCGCGTGAGCCGCGGGGCCGCCGAGCTCGATGAAGGCGTGCACCTGCGGCAGGTCGCGGCAGGTCCGGGCAAGGCCCGCGACGACGCTCCGCCAGGTCGCGACGTCGGTCGCCGGGCCGAGGATCGCGACCGCGATCGCGTCGTCGGGACGGTCGAGCACGTTCGCCGGCGTGGCCGGGACCGGGACGCCGATCGGCACCAGCCGCACCCGCTCCTCGCCCAGCCGCTCCCGCAGCATGCCGGCCATCGCCTCGGTGGGCGCGATCGCGGTCAGGTCCGGGTGGCGCCGCGCGAAGCGGGCGAGGGGCCCGATCGCCTCGACCACCCAGCACTCGATCGCCAGCGGCGCCCCGTGCAGCTCGGCCAGCTCCGCCGCCACCGGCCACGACGGTCGCCCGCGGGCGACCACCACCTCGGGCGGCCGCCGCTCGCTCAGGGCCCCGAGCAGCGCCCGGCGCACGCCGCGTCGCCACGGCGGCACGCGGAAGGGCACCTCCAGCCGGTCGACGCCGGCGAGGGAGGGCAGCACGTCGCGCGACTGCGGGTCGAGCACGCAGGCCACCCGCTCGCCGTCGGCCACGAGGCCGACCGCGAGGCGGTTGATCGTCGGCCCCTCGACGTCGACGGTGTCGGGGTCGTGCACGAAGTGAACGCGGAGGCCGGTCACGCCCGCGCCCCGGCCGGCCCCGCCTCGAGCGGGGCGAACGCGTCGATCATCGCGGCGTCGTGGCGCCGGGGGCGACGACTCGAGAGCGTCACGAGCACCCACGTGGAGCGGCCGCGGCAGATCGGGACGGGGGCGGCGTCCGACCCCGCGGGGGCGGCGGCGTCCGGACGTCCGGGGGCGGCGTCCGCGGCCCGCGTGCGGAGGACGAGGACCTCCCGCTCGGCGGTGACGCGGTGCATGCGGCGGATCCACGTCAGCAGCAGCAGCTCGTCGCCCGGCCACGCCTCGGCGCGGTACTCGATCTCGTGGCGGCCGACGAACCACGCGAGGTCCTCGGCCGCCATCGCCTCGCGGGTCCAGCCGAGGGCGTCGGCGTGGAGCTCGGCCGCCCGGTCGAGCCAGCCGACGTACGCGACGTTGTTGACGTGCGGGATCCCGCGGCTGGCGACCGATGCGTCGGGCACGTGCCGCAGGGCGAAGGGCCGGGGATGGGGGACCTCGAGCGCCTCGAGGTCGAGCGGCGGCAGCGGCACCGGCTCCATGGCCGCGGGCGGGATCACGGGGCGGACCCGCGGGGAGGGCCGGAGTCGTCCGCGCGATCCTCGGGCGGGGTGGCCCCCGGATCCCCCGCGGCCCGCCCGCCTCCCGGGCCCCCGGCCGCGTCGGCCCCCGGCGGGGCGGGGGCGTCGGGGTCGATCTCCCGCAGATAGTCCCACGAGTAGATGCCGGTCGAGTGGCCGTCGGAGAACGTGATCCGCAGGGCGTAGTTGCCGACGAGCTCCGCGTTCTCGGCCCGCAGCGGACCCTGGCCACCCCCCGCGGTGGGCAGCACCGCGAGCGGATTGGCCTCGATCTCCTTCCGCAGCTCCCGCGCGTCGGCCGACGGGCTGAGCCGCCGCAGGTGGGCGATGGGGTACGTGCTCACCCGCCCGTCGTCCCACGTGATGACGAGGTGGCGGTCGCGCTGCAGGTCGATGTGGGCGGGAATAAGGTTAAGCGTAAAGTCACTTTCCTTTTTTGAGAATTGTAGTTTTTTGGGT